>JBDUCQ010000065.1:0-15993 GCA_040003385.1 Ginsengibacter sp.
TGATTTACTTTTTTCACCATGCCTAATATCTGGGGTGTGGCTTCAACCTCTTTTGTAGCATTCACTTTATTCAAACCCAAAGCCTGCAGCGTTAGTTTTTGACGCTCGGAACGATCGATGCCGCTTTTTATTTGTGTTACTTTAATCTTTGCCATAATATTAGTCATTTGTCATTGGGCCATGATGTCATTGATCTTGCTAATGACCATTGACTTAATAATCATTAACTTTTTTTATTACCCGTTGAATACCTTTTTTAAAGAAATGTTTCTTGTTTTTGCAACTGCAATCGGTTCCCTGAGAGTAGCCAGGGCTTTTACAGTAGCTTTTACCACGTTGTGCGGATTGGCCGAACCGAGTGATTTGGCAAGTACATCTGTAATCCCTGCGCTTTCTAATACTGCACGCATACTGCCTCCCGCTATCACCCCGGTACCATGTGCTGCAGGCTTGATCAAAACTTTCGCCGCACCTTCCTTACTTCTTTGTTCATGAGGAATGGTTCCGTGCATGATAGGAACCCTGATGAGGTTCTTTTTTGCATCGTCGATCCCTTTAAGAATGGCTTCCTGCACTTCTTTCGCTTTACCCAATCCCTGGCCAACTACACCATTGCCATCACCAACCACCACTAAAGCGGAAAAGCTGAATGCACGTCCACCTTTTGTTGTTTTCACAACCCGGTTGATTGAAACCACTTTTTCTTTCAGTTCAAGGTCTCCGCCTTTGATCCTGGCTGTATTTGTTTTTATCATCTGTTAATTTGAAAAATTTAATCTAATTAATCATCATCCTGATGGCATCCCAACATTTTAAAATTCCAATCCACCTTCCCTGGCACCATCAGCCACAGCCTTTACACGGCCATGATACAGGTATCCACCCCTGTCGAACACAACCTGTTTTATTCCAAGCTCAATTGCTTTTTTCGCCACAGATGCACCCACCAGCTTGCTTTTTTCTACTTTATTCCCTGTCTGTGCTACGATATCTTTTTCTTTTGAAGATGCAGCTGCGATGGTAGTGCCGTTTTCGTCATTGATGAGCTGAACATATACATCTTTATTGCTCCTGAATACGCTAAGCCGCGGTTTGGATGCATCCCCGTTTATTTTTTTGCGGATCCGGTAGCGGATCTTGCTCCTTGCACTTGTTTTTGAATTCATTTGTTTGCCCTCCGTCCTCCCGAAGGAGGCATTATATTTATAATCTTATTTAATCTTACTTACCTGCTGCTTTACCGGCCTTCCTGCGTAATACTTCACCGGCAAATTTTACACCTTTACCTTTATATGGCTCCGGTTTACGGAGGCTCCTGATCTTTGCTGCTACCTGACCCAATAATTGCTTATCAATGCTCTCCAAAGTGATCATAGGATTCTGCCCTTTTTCCTGGGCCGTTGAAACCTTTAATTCTTTAGGGATTTCAAAAACAATATTGTGAGAGTAACCCAATGAAAGATCGAGTAGATTACCCTGGTTAGATGCTTTGAAACCAACACCTACCAATTCAAGCTTTTTTGAATATCCTTCTGTTACACCCTTCACCATGTTGTTCACCAGTGATCGGTAAAGACCGTGCATCGCTTTGTGGCGGATCTGATCGGTAGGTCGAACAAACTCAATCTTGTCATCTTTCACTTCAACTTTAATATCTGAGTCAATTGCCTGTTTCAATTCACCCTTCGGACCCTTTACTGTAACTACATTGTTGTCACCTATTGTGATCTTGACTCCTTCTGTTATCGTCACTGGGTTCTTTCCTATTCTTGACATAGCCGGTTGATTTTATTTTAATGTTGGCCTGGTGTTCAGCCACGACTGAGGCTTAATTCCTTTGCTGGCCCCTTCTGATTTTAATAAATATTACACAATACTTCTCCACCGATATTTTGAGCCTTCGCTTCTTTGTCTGTCATTACCCCTTTGGAAGTAGAAACAATTGCCACACCCAAACCATTCTTTACCCGCTTAAATTCATCAGGGCTGGCATAGGTTCTAAGACCTGGCCTGCTTACCCTTTCGAGGCTATGAATAGCCGGCAGTTTGGTTGTAGGGTCATACTTCAAAGCTATTTTGATAACGCCTTGTTTGTTATCATCCTCGAATTTGTATTTAAGGATATAACCTTTGTCATACAATATTTCAGTCAAACGCTTTTTTAAGTTGCTGGCAGGAATCTCAACAATCCTGTGACTTGCCATCTGTGCATTTCGTATTCTCGTGAGATAATCTGCTATCGGATCAGTAACCATTGTATTGATATTTTCTAATTGTTTTCAATTTTGTTTTACCAGCTCGCTTTTTTCACCCCGGGAATTTTTCCCTGTAATGCCATATCGCGGAACATAAGCCTTGATATTCCAAAATGCCTGAGATAGCCACGAGGGCGACCTGTCAGCTGGCAACGGTTCTTCAAACGAACAGGGGATGCATTTTTAGGAAGCAGGTCCAAACCTTTATAATCACCCGCAGCTTTCAAAGCTTTCCTCCTGTCGGCATAGGCGGCTACCATCTTCTCACGTTTTTTCTGCCTGGCTTTTACTGATTCTTTGGCCATATTTATTTTTTTTATAACTGATCTGCGATTCCTGTGTCAGGTTGCAGGCTCAATTTTTTTTATTTTTTGATATTTTTAAACGGCATCCCCAATTCTTTTAATAGCTCAAATGCTTCTTCATTGGTGTTGGCTGTGGTCACAAACGTAATATCCATACCCGTAATTTTATTCACTTTATCGATGTCAACCTCCGGGAAAATGATTTGTTCCGTAACGCCTAAAGTATAGTTACCGCGGCCATCAAACGATTTGTCGCTGATGCCTTTAAAATCCCGCACCCTGGGCAATGAAACAGAAACCAGCCTGTCGAGAAATTCATACATGTTTACACCACGAAGTGTAACTTTTGCACCAATCGGCATGTCTTTTCGCAACTTGAAATTTGATATATCCTTTTTGGACATGGTGGCAACAGCTTTCTGGCCGGTAACCATTGTCAGTTCATCTATCGAAATGTCAATAAGCTTTTTATCTGCAACAGCTCCGTTCACTCCGCGATTGAGGCAAATTTTTGTAAGTTTCGGCGCCTGCATTACGGTTTTATAAGAAAATTTTTTCATCAATGCAGGTATTACCTCTTTCCGGTATTTATCTACTAATCTCGGAGTATATTTTGTGGTACTCATTGTTTAATCACCTCCCCTGATTTTTTTGCTGTTCTGACTAACTTTCCGTTTTCCCTTGAACGTTTTATTTTACTGGGCGCGCCTGATTTAGCATCCCACAACATCACATTGGAAATGGCTATCGGTGCTTCCAGTTTTAATATTCCGCCCTTGGTATTCTGTGCCGATGGTTTTGTATGCTTGGTTACAATATTTACGCCTTCAACGAGCACCCTGTTCTTCTCGGTAATGATTTCCAACACCTTCCTGGGCTTTTTCAGGTCTTTATCATCCCCGGCTATTACCACCACAGAATCACCTTTTTTTATGTTGAATTTCGGTTTGAATCTTGTCTTCATTTCGACAATATTTTGTCTTTTTTTCTGTTATTAAAAGCACCTTTTTAAGGGGTGCAAAGATACATTATAATACTTCAGGAGCAAGGGAGATGATCTTCATATAACCCTTGTCTCTCAATTCCCTGGCTACCGGACCAAATATCCTCGTTCCGCGTGGTTCATCCGTTGCGGTGAGCAGAACTACGGCATTGTCATCAAAACGTATATATGATCCATCTTTCCGGCGAAGCTTATTTTTTGTTCTTACAATTACTGCTTTGCTTACCGTTCCCTTTTTGATTCCACCCGCTGGCAATGCATCTTTTACGGAGACAACAATTTTATCACCTACCCCCGCATAATCCTGCCCGGAATTTCCCAGGACACGGATACAAAGGACTTCTTTTGCTCCACTATTGTCAGCTACATTTAGCCTGCTCTCTTGCTGAATCATCTTAATTCGATTTTTGAAGCCAGCTTGATCCTAAATGGAAAAAACCAGGCATTATTATAAATCAACCAATTGAAATTTTATTTCACTTTCTCAACAACTTCCACCAATCTCCAGCGCTTTGTTTTGCTTAATGGCCGTGATTCCATGATCTTCACTACGTCTCCTATACTGCACTCATTTTTTTCATCGTGTGCATGAAAACCGGTTGTTTTTTTCACAAACTTTCCATAGATCGGATGTTTTACTTTCCTTTCCACTTTCACAGTAATGGTTTTGTCCATCTTATTGCTTGAAACAACACCCACCCTGATTTTTCTTAAATTTCTTTCTACCATTTTTTAATATTTAGGATTAGATACCTAATTGTTTTCTTCTTAATTCTGTTTTTAAACGGGCAAGGTCTTTCCTTACTGCCCGGATGTTCATCGGATTTTCCAAAGGAGATACAGTGTGACCAAAATGTAATTTCTTCAGCCGCAATTCATCTTCCTCAATCCGTGATTTCAAGTCGGCCTCATTCATCTCCTTTACACTTTTTAAAAAATCTATTTTCTTTGACATTTTTAATAATTTGAAAATTTCAATTATACTGCTGTGGCCGCAACGTAATCCCTGCTTACGACAAATTTGGTAGCAATTGGTAATTTTTGTGCTGCCAGTTCAAATGCTTCCTTTGCAACCTGCATCGAAACCCCGTCGGCTTCAAATAAAATTCTTCCCGGTTGTACTACAGCTGCCCAATATTCGGGGTTTCCCTTGCCTTTACCCATCCTCACTTCAGCAGGTTTTTTGGTGATCGGCTTGTCGGGAAATATCCTGATCCAAACGTTTCCTTCGCGTTTCATATGCCGGGTCATCGCCTGCCTTGCAGATTCAATTTGCCTGTTGGTTAACCAAACTGATTCCAGGGCTTTTAATCCGAAGGTGCCAAAAGAAATTGTTGTGCCTCTTTTAGAATCACCCTTCATACGGCCCTTTTGCATTTTCCTGTGCTTTGATCTTTTTGGCTGTAACATATTTTTTTCTTTGTCTTATTAATTTTTGTTTTGAGGGGACTAGATTTTAAAGACTATCTCCTGCCACCTCCACCTCCACGATTTCCACCCCCCTGTCCGGCACCGCCACTTCTCCTGTCGCCACCGCCACCACCTCTTCTTTCTCCTCCGCGATCACCACCTCCTCTCCGGTCTCCGAAATCAGGTCTGCGTTCTCCCTGCCTGGTTTCGCCGCCTTCCTTCCCACCACCCGCAATGATATTAGGATTCAAGTCTCTTTTTGCTAAAACCTCTCCCTTACAAATCCAAACCTTGATGCCGATCTTACCATAAACCGTTTGTGCAAATACATTCGCATAATCAATGTCCATCCGTAAGGTATGCAACGGGGTCCTGCCTTGTTTGATCTCTTCACTACGTGCGATTTCCGCACCGCCTAAACGACCACCCACTCTTACCTTGATACCCTCTGCACCCATCCTGAGGGCAGAAGCAATCGACATTTTGATCGCTCTTTTATAATTGATCCTGTTCTCTATTTGCTTTGCGATGGTATCCGCCACAATATTGGCATCCAACTCCGGCCTGCGGATCTCCAGGATATTGATCTGAACATCATCTTTACCGGTCAGTTTTTTCAATTCTTCTTTTATACGGTCAACTTCTCCACCACCCTTGCCTATAATGATACCGGGCTTTGACGTATGAATCGTAACGATCAGCTTATTCAATGTACGCTCTATCACTATCTTTGCAATGCCGCCTTTGTTGATACGGGCATTCAGGTATGTTCTGATCCTGTCATCCTCTATCAGCTTTTTGCCGTAATCTTTTGCATTTGCGTACCAATTGCTTTCCCAACCACGGATGATTCCAAGCCTGGCGCCAATCGGATTTGTTTTTTGACCCATATTCGGTTTTTAAATATTTGTTTTTTTAGTAGCTGCCTTTTTTGTGGCAACTGTTTTTGTTTTTTTTGCTGCCGGTGCTTTTTCAGCCACAACGGGCTCCGGTTGAACTATTTCTTTCTTAACGGCTTCTTTGGGAAGCTTTTCTGTTTTCACAGGCTTTGCATCCACAATAATGGTTACGTGATTGCTGCGTTTACGAACCCTGTATCCACGCCCCTGCGGTGCCGGGCGCATCCGTTTGATCACCCTGCCGCCATCAACCATTATGGTCTTCACAATTAAACCTGCATCTTCCACTTTTTCTTCCGTATTCTTTTGTTCCCAATTGTTGATCGCGCTTTTCAGCAGTTTGTACATTGGAACTGCAGGATGTTTGGGATTGAATTGCAGAATCCCAAGTGCTTTGTCTACCTCCATACCACGTATCAGATCAGCCAGCAAACGCATTTTGCGGGGTGAAGTGGGATAATTATTCAGTTTAGCTACAGCTTCCATTTTAAATATGTTTGTTGTTTTAATGTTTGTGGTTGTTGCTACGGTTTTCAGCCACAAACAACGAACTACAAATGATAAACATTACGCAATTTTCTTACTAGAGTGCCCTTTAAAATTCCTGGTTGGTGCAAATTCTCCGAGTTTATGGCCTACCATAAATTCAGTCACGTACACAGGAATGAATTTATTGCCATTGTGCACGGCAAAAGTGTGGCCTACAAAATCCGGCGTGATAGTAGAACGGCGTGACCAGGTCTTGATCACCCCTTTTTTACTTTTCCCTTCGTTTATACCCAAAACCTTGGTTTCAAGCTTTGCTTCAACATAAGGACCTTTTTTAATCGAACGAGCCATGTTTTATTTATGATTTAAAGCTTTAAGTTCAATGCGGTGGCCGCATTTCCCCTTTTGTATTATTTGTTAGGTAATTTTTTACCGTTTCTTCTTTGAATGATCATCTTATCAGAACCTTTGCCACGCGTTCTAGTAATTTCTCCTTTTGCATATTTACCGGTCCTGCTGCGAGGATGACCGCCGGATGCTTTGCCCTCGCCACCACCCATCGGGTGATCCACAGGATTCATCGCGACACCTCTTACTCTTGGCCGTATACCTCTCCACCTGTTTCTGCCCGCTTTACCCATGCTTTGAAGGTTATGATCGCTATTGCTTACTACCCCTACGGTTGCATAACAATTGATCAGGATTTTTCTCAATTCACCGCTTGGCATTTTTAGAATGGCGTATTTAGTTTCTTTATTCGCCAGCTGTGCGGAAGAACCAGCACTTCTTACCAGCTTGCCTCCCTGGCCCGGCTGCATTTCCACGTTGTGAACAACAGTACCCAAAGGCATATTTTTGAGTTGTAACGCATTGCCAAGATCAGGCGCCACACCATCGCCGCTTAAAACTGTTCCACCGACCTGCAAACCCTGGGGTGCAAGGATGTATCGCTTTTCGCCATCTGCAAAATTTACAAGTGCAATAAAGGCACTGCGGTTCGGATCATACTCAATCGTTTTCACAACCGCTGGAATATCTTTTTTGTCTCTTTTAAAATCGATGACACGGTACATCCTTTTATGACCGCCACCGAGATAACGCATGCTCCTGCGTCCCTGGGTGTTACGACCGGCGGTATGATGAACCTTCTCCACCAGCGACTTTTCAGGCACATTGGTAGTAATTTCAGCATATGCATTACCGATTCTCCAACGAGTACCGGCAGTAGTGGGTTTATATTTTCTTAATGCCATTTTATTTTGTTTGTAGTTAATCCGGGTTCATCACTAAAAAAAACCCAAATCAACTATTTATACATTGCCATACAAATCAATTGTTTCACCTTCAGCCACCGTAACAATTGCTTTTTTCTTTGAAGGTTTACGACCCGAAACCACACCTGCCTTGGTATTCCTGGATTTAGCCTTTGAGGGCATTACCAGGGTATTTACCTCTTCCACCTGGATCCCGTAAAATTCTTCAACGGCTTTCTTGATCTCAAGCTTATTGGCGCGTTTATCAACCACAAAAGTGTATCTCCTGAACTTCTCCGTTTGGCTGTTCACTTTCTCTGATAATACCGGTTTTATTAATACGTCAGACAGTTTCATGTCTATTAATTATTTTGTGATAAATTATGCTTCTGCCGTTGTTTTTTCGTCTGTATTCTCCTCAACAAAAATCCTGGCAGCACTTTCTGTAAAGACTACCACACCTGAATTTACAATGTCATATGTGTTAACATCGCTCAGCAGTGTTCCGCAAACAGAAGGAACATTCCTGAAACTTTTGTACACGTTCTCATTGTATTCCGGTAAAACAAATAATGTTTTTCTTTTGCCGTTGTTGATGGTTTTGAAAATACCGGCAAATTCCTTTGTTTTTGGAACATCCATGGTAATATCCTCTACCACAACGATGCTGTTTTCTTTTGCTTTATGGCTGAGTGCGCTGATCTTCGCCAGGTCTTTTACTTTGCGGTTCAACTTAAAATCATAGCCATGCGGCTTTGGTCCGAACACTGTTCCACCGCCTTTATACAATGGGTTCCGCAAGTTGCCTTTCCGGCTTCCGCCTGTTCCTTTCTGCTTATGTAATTTTTTAGACGATCCTTCCACCTCGGCCCTCGTTTTCACTTTATGGGTGCCCTGCCGTTGCGCAGCCAGGTATTGTTTCACGGCTAAATAAATTACATGATCGTTCGGTTCCACACCGAATATCTCTTCCGGGAGGTCAATAGTTCTGCCGGTTTTTTGTCCCTGTATATTGAGTATTTCTAATTTCATTTTACTTATGGATTAAAACGATTGAACCGTTGTGCCCGGGAACCGAACCACTTATTAATAAATAATTTTTTTCAGGAAATATTTTTACAACCCGAAGGCCTTTGATCTGGACACTGTCATTGCCCATCCTGCCGGCCATCCTCATGCCTTTGAATACCCTTGCTGGATAGGATGAGCCACCGATTGATCCCGGAGCCCTTGAACGGTCATGCTGGCCGTGGGATTGTCCGCCAACACCATGAAATCCATGACGTTTTACAACACCCTGGAATCCTTTGCCCTTGGTTGTTCCCACCACATTCACTTTATCGCCCTCAGTAAATATTTCACAGGTGATGGTATCTCCAACATTTTTATCAGATTCGCTATCGCGTATTTCTTTTACGTGCTTTTTTGCGGCAGTGTTTGCCTTTGCAAAATGATTTTTTGCAGATTGTAAGGTGTGCTTTTCTTTTTTATCGCCAAAAGCGATCTGGAGAGCATTGTATCCGTCTGTTTCTACCGTTTTTTTTTGTGTTACCACACAAGGTCCTGCTTCGATAATGGTCACAGCAGTTTGCCTTCCATTATTATCGAAAATGCTGGTCATGCCAACTTTCTTGCCAATAATACTTTTCATTTATATCAAATTATATCCAGCGCTATACACTTGTTATAGATGGATGTTACAGTAATCTTATAAGAACTATCCCTTTAGCTTCAAGAAGCAGCATAGGGTTATGCCTTGATTTCTACGTCAACACCAGAAGGCAGATCAAGCTTTGACAATGCATCCACAGTCCGCGAACTACTGGTGTATATATCCAGCAAACGCTTATGAGTACACAATTGGAACTGTTCCCGTGCTTTTTTGTTCACATGCGGAGAACGCAAAACGGTGAAGATTTTCTTGTAAGTTGGCAACGGGATAGGACCTGTTACTACTGCACCTGTGCTGCGAACAGTTTTTACGATTTTTTCTGCTGATTTGTCAACAAGATTATGATCGTAAGACTGAAGTTTAATTCTGATTCTTTGTGACATATTAAAAGAACTTTACTTTTTCCAAATTAATTTGGGAGTGCAAAGGTAAGTGGAAGTACTCAAACAGCAAAGAATAAATTGAAAGATTTAAAGCCAAATATCACATCCTCCAAAATTATGATACAGAGGTCAAATGAGTTATGGCATGGAATTTTCACTCATTTTTAAAACCAAAGATATGAACCATGAACCGGCTAAGGACGATCCAGGCAATGTGGACAAAGCAGTTCCCAGTTACCACAGCGATCTTCCAGATAATAAGCACGACAGGAAGGAAATGGAATCGGAAACTTTTACAATCGATCTCCCGGATGTAAAAGATATACCAGGGCAGGAGTTCATACATCCGCTTCCCCCCGGCGAATTTTCTGATACTACAATTAGCTCAGATGATGAAGAAGGGATCGGAATATTCGAAGAAGGAGATGATGAAATACTTATCGATGACCAATCTGATATTTCAAGTTTAGAGAAAAGAATCCTGGAGCACGCAGATGAGGACATGCCAACAGGTGATGAAGCTAATCTTCGGAATGCAGAATTAGACGATTCGGATGAAGAAGGATCCCAACTGAATGAAGAATCGGGTGCCGCCACCAGGGGCCTTGATGTTCCGGGGTCTGAAGATGATGATCAGGATGAAGATATGGGAGATGAGGACGAAGAAAATAATGAATATAGCCTGGGAGCTGATAAGGATTGAATGTAAATTCAAATTTTTTTTAAACAGATTGGCACAGGATAGACAATCCACACAATTAGCAAAACACCGTAACTAATTAACTTAGTACGTGCAGGACGCAACTCCAGCGTCTTATTTAAGATGATGTAACGATCTAGACTAACCTTTGCATAAAACCCTCGCAAATTTTAAACTCCAGAGTTTAAAAAAACCATTCAGTTAAAATCCAGACGGATTATAAGAAAACTGCCATTTTTCCATGAGGGGGAGGCAAAATTTACATTTTTATTTTTCTTTTACTGCAATTTTTTCATTGATCAAATATTTGTTCCATGTGGCATTTATTTTGAAGCTCCACGTACGTTAAAATCATTATTAACCTTTAAAAACAGGAGGTGTTTATGTCACTTGTAAAAAAAAATGGAAGGTCAGAAACCTTGCCTTCCTTTTGGGATGATTTTCTTAACCCCGATGTATTTAACTGGGGCAATAACTTCTCCGTCAGTGGAAATAGCATGCCGGCAGTGAACATCAAAGAAGTCCCAGAGTCATTCCTGGTTGAAATGGCCGCACCGGGAATGGAAAAGAATGATTTTAAAATAGAGCTTGATGGAAGTTCACTCACCATCAGTGCTGAAAAGCAGGATCAATGGCAGGACAAAGATGGAGAAGCATATAACAGGAAGGAATTTAACTACCAGTCATTTTACCGCAGCTTTCATTTACCCAAGGAAGTGGTCGACGCGGAAAAAATAAAAGCTACATATGTCAACGGGATTCTCAAGCTTGAGGTTCCAAAAAAAGAAGAGGCCAAACAAAAAACATCGAGGCTGATCGACATCTCTTAAAAACCTTAAATCTCAAAAATATAAAAGGCTCTCGTACTGAGAGCCTTTTATATTTTAAAACAGATTGATTACTTTATTTTTACTTTCATTTTATTATTATCCATCTTCATCTTGGATGTATCTGTCTTTTCTTTCATTTTATCACCTGATTGTTTCATTTTATAATCTCCTGTTGCCGGAGCGGTTGCTGGAACATTACTAATGCGGGTTTCGTCAATCGTATATTCACCATTGTTCATAACCAGTGCATTATTTACCATACGTCCTTTATAATCAAATGTATCATGGGTGGCAGGATCATAGTAATAATAAGGCTGCTCATTGGTTGTCATATCCACGTAAACATGAGTTACAGTATCCTGGCGTAATTTGATTGGTTTTTTGGTTTTCAAACTCACAAAAGAACGATGGTCAAAATTAGGAATGGTAGTCGTTGTTGTTGTAGTGACGGTGGTGGTGGTGGCCATATTGCTTGTATCCGGGGCCGCAACTACAGTACTGTCACTATTTGTAGTAGTTGTATCTGTTTTCGTCTCATCGTTACAGGCCGTAAAGAGGAACATAACAGCGGTACTTAGCAGAATAAATTGCTTTTTCATGTTTAAAATTTTTTGATTTGGATACCATTATTCAAGAATTATACCACATACGGCTTTTTCTTATAATATTTATCCATTGCGGGTTGGATTGAAAGGAAATTGATTTTGGTTTATATTTAGTTATGCATATACCCGACTTTGCAAATCCTGTGTGGTTTTTGAATACTACGGTTATCATTATGGCAGCACTCATTGGCAGGTATTTTTTATTCACAGGTATTTTTTATGGTCTTTTTTATAAATTATCGTTTAAACGATTTAAAGGCCGGAAATTAAATTCGAGGAAATATTATCCCAGCCAGTTTAAAAAGGAGGTGATGTGGAGCATGGTCACCTCCGCGATTTTTGCAATTTCTGGTGCAGCTACCATTGTTTTATGGCAAAAGGGGTATACCAGGATATATTCGCAGGTCAACGAATACGGATGGGTTTATCTTCCTTTGAGCCTGCTCCTGTTTTTATTCCTTCATGAAACTTTTTATTATTGGCTGCACAGGTGGATGCACATACCACGGATCTTTAGAATCGTTCATAAAGTTCACCACGACAGCCACATAACATCTCCCTTTACGGCTTTTTCATTTCATCCGCTGGAGGGCCTGTTACAGGCAATTTTTTTGCCAGCTGTTTTTCTTTTCCTGCCCATGCATTATTCCATCATCATCACAGTGCTCACAATCATGACATTTTCCAGCATCATCAATCACCTCAATGTTGAAATTTATCCGGTAAATTTTCACCGGCATGCAATTGGCCGGTGGCTCATCGGCGCTACACATCATTCATTACACCACAAACAGTTTAAATACAATTATGGATTATATTTTACTTTTTGGGATAAAGTAACAAAAACAGAAAGCCCGATGTTCAATTATTTATTTGAAAAGGTGACAACGACACAAGAATCCCCTGCTAAAAATTATTCGAAGAAAGAAGTTTCACGTTCTGCAACTGCACGATAAGCATTCCTGCAGGTCATCCTATATCCCTGGCAATGAGACCATTTTCTTTTGAATGAGCAATGGCTTCTGCGCTGTGGCGGAAATAACAGCAGCGGACACCAAGTGCCTCAAGCTTTTCTACAATTTTCTTAACTCTTTCCCAATTAGATTTGTGAACATGCCGGAGATAGACGCTGTAAATTTTACCGGGAAAGTATTCTATGATCCGGGAATATATATTTGGATCTTCCTGCGAATCGTCGCCAAATAAAACAAATTTTTGATCCGGGTAGGCTTCCATAATACGCGCAATACGCATAAATTTAGTGGCATGATTATTTTGTCCCGTTTTCCACAACTGGTGAAACAATTTCATTTGGTTTAAAAGATATACGCCTTTGGGCAACTTATTGTTCCGGGCAAATTCAAGGATGTAGTCGTATAAATTCCATTCACTGGAGGAAACGAAAAAGAAAGCCCTCTCTGTATGTTCGGCAGCGCCGGTGGCAGCCAACAGCTGATAATGATTCACCACCCCTTCGAATGGTTTGCGGCTCCTGGCATTTTTTGTAAGTAACACATACAACCTCTTTCGAAGATTTGAGGAATGAGAAATAAGAAATGTATCATCAATGTCTGAGATAAAAGCATATTCATATACATACGGAACGAAAAACTCACCCGGGGCTTTCAATTTATAACGGGGATCTAACAACTCCACTTCCACATTATACCAGCCAGGGGCCAATGGATTTTTACATTCAACTTCAAATTTATAAAATCCATCATCCTCGGTCATGGCCTCATAGGTGTTGCCATCCCATACGAGTTTTAATTTAGCAAATTTGCTGGGCTTTACCATAAAAAGGCGAAGCATGGAAAATGTATTCTTCACAAATCCCCTTTTATATTTTTTCCTTGGATAGGCGCTGAGGTGTAATACATGACCGAACACAAGAAATTTAGCGGGGTTTCCATAACCCCTGTAAACCTTTACTACGGGTTTGTTTGACAAGCGGAACCATACGAATAGTTTATTTTTAATACGGTCAGCAATTGAAAGTTTCTTTTCTTTATATAAATCATTTAAATTTTGCATGTTGTTTTTTGAACGAAAGAATTATGGAACCTACTGATAATTTAAAGATATTGTTTGTAATCAATCCAAAATCCGGAGGCAAGTCACAGGTGGACTGGCCATCAACCATCCGGGATTATTTCCAAACATTGCAACATACAATTGAAATTTTTTTGTTGAATGACAAAAATGGTGCAGATTCTTTAAAAGAAAAGATACGTTCATTTCAACCGGTACGGGTTGTAGCCGTGGGCGGTGACGGAACCGTGGGTATGGTGGCGCGTGAACTGCTTGGCACTGACATGGCGATGGGCATCTTGCCGGCAGGTTCTGCAAATGGGATGGCCACTGAGCTGGAGATCCCCGATGATCCAAAGTCTGCACTCAACATCACCGTCGGGACAAATGTAAAAAAAGGGGATCTTATCCGGATCAACAGTAAGGAAATATGCCTTCACCTGAGCGACCTGGGCATCAATGCGCAGATCGTGAAATATTTTGAAGAAGGCACTATGAGGGGGAAGCTGGGATATGCCAAAGTAATGATCAAGGCCCTTATAAGAAAGCGCCTGATCAATGTTACGATCCAATCGGAAGACCAGGAAATCAGTCGTCAGGCATTTATGGTGGTGTTGGCAAATGCCAGCAAATATGGGACAGGTGCATTGATCAATCCCGATGGTAACTTGTACGATGGTATGTTCGAGGTGGTTATTGTCAGGAAACTGGCATTGTCAGAGTTTTTAAAAATGTTTTTTAAGTTTAAAAGACTCAACCCTAAAAAGGTGGAAATATTTCGTGCACAGTCAGTATCGATCGATACTACTCACAAGGTTCACTTCCAGGTAGATGGCGAATACAAGGGGAAAGTCAACCATTTACATGCAAAAATTTTACCTGGAATTTTGCAGCTCATTGTGCCCGGCAAGCCGGAAAATCATTCATGACCAGGTTTAATTGCTAACAAGATTCTTTTCTTAATCGTTGTCCCGTTTTTTTGACAGGAACAGCTAAATATCATCATGAAAATGAAAGCTTTTTACCTTATTGCATTCCTTTGCTTATTTCCCTTTTTTAATAAATTAAGAGCACAGATCCCATATCCGTACCCTGTAAAAAATTTTACGGTTAATATTGATGGCCAGGGATACCAGATGTCATACATGGATGTGCAACCTTTAAAACCGAACGGCAAAAACGTCCTCCTGTTTCACGGGAAAAATTTTACAGGTTTTTACTGGAAAGATGTCATCAAATTTTTGGTGTCACAAGGTTACCGGGTAATTGTAGCGGATCAGCTGGGTTGGGGCAAGTCTTCCAAACCATCAATCAAGTATACCTTTGAAATGCTGGCACAGAACAACAAGCTTCTGCTGGATTCCCTGAAAATTGAAAAGGTTACAGTGATCGGTCATTCGATGGGTGGTATGCTGGCGACGAGGTTTGCAATATTGTACCCCACTGTCACCGCTAAACTGATCCTTGAAGATCCACTGGGCCTGGAAGATTATAGGAAATTTGTTCCCTTTAAAAGCATCGATGAACAATATAAAAAGGAACTGAATGCCACTTACGCTTCTTATAAAAAATACCAGGAAAGTTACTACCCTGTCTGGAAACCCGGTTATGAAGTTTATGTAAAACAGCAGGCAGAACTTTTGAAAACCAAAGATTTCACGGGGGTTGCCCTTGTGAATGCATTGACCTATCAAATGATCTACGAGCAGCCTGTTTTGTATGATTTTAAAAAATTGGAGATGCCTGTGCTATTCATTGTTGGCCAACTGGACAGGACAATTTTAGGTAAGGAAAAGTTGGATAAGGCTAAACAGCACCTGCATGGCAATTTTCCATCGCTTGCAAAAAAAGCTTCCATGCAGATTAAGGACAGTAAGGTCATCGTTTTGCCGGGTGTAGGTCATATACCCCATATCCAGGAGACCAAAACCTTTAACAACAAAGTCCTTGCATTTATGTGAAACACGGATACCCCTCTGATCAGCAACAATTTAAAATGATTGTCACCGCTTAAGAAAAAAACTGTATCTTCGCTGCTCAATTTTTTTAAATAATTTAATAATGGACAGTAAAACTACAGGAACCGTAAAGTTTTTCAACTCAGAAAAAGGATTCGGTTTTATTAAACACGATGATTCCAATAAGGAAACATTTGTAC
>JBDUCQ010000180.1:0-4687 GCA_040003385.1 Ginsengibacter sp.
TCACTGCTCCAGAAATTGGTGGAATAATTAACCGATATGCCGCCCAGGAATGCAGTACATCCAAAATCACTGTCTCTCAGTATGTGAGCGATCATGGTGCTGATGGTCGTTTTGCCATGGGTTCCCGCAATACAAATATTAAATGATGTTTTTGAAATCTCACCCAATACCTCACTTCGCTTTACGATTTCATAATTGTTCTGCGTATAATAAATAAATTCTTTGTGGTTGCCGGGTACTGCCGGAGTATATACCACGAGTTGTGCTTCCTTATCGAGCTGTTGCACATCTTCTGTATAGTGAATGCTGATCCCGCTGAGTTCCATTTCCCTGGTGAGGCCGGTAGAAGTTTTATCATAACCACTCACAGTCACATTTTTTTCATTGAAATATTTTGCAAGCGCACTCATGCCAATTCCCCCAATCCCGAGAAAGTATATCCGTGATATATTTTTTAAATCTTTCATTTTATTTGTTTCAAAACCTCAGTTGCAATGATTTCATCTGCGTTGGCATTGGCCAGCTCCGCTATGTTATTTTTTAACCCGGCCATTGCATTCCCATCATGAACCAGGTTTAGTATTTCATCAAAAAGTTTTGCTTTCACTTCCGCATCTTTTACCAGCCAGGCAGCCTTTTTATTCACAAGTGCCATCGCATTTGCCGTCTGGTGATCTTCAGCTGCAAAAGGATAGGGAACAAAAATCACGGGCTTGCCTGCCACGCACAGCTCGGCGATGGCCATGGCCCCTGCCCTCGAAACCACCACATCGGCCGCAGCATAAGCGTACTCCATATGATCGATGAATGAACTTGTCCATACATTACTACGCTCTTCTTCCACCTTTGCCGCATCGTGCGCATAAGATTTTCCTGTTTGCCAGATCAGCTGAAGGTTGTTGTCTTCAAAAAAATTAATGTTGCTTTCTATGGCCTGATTGATTGTGCGTGCCCCCAGGCTTCCCCCCAGTACTAACACGGTTTTCAATTCGCTTTTGAGGCCAAAAAATTGGATCGCTTCGTGTTGGGGTATCACTCTTTCAGAAAAAATGTCGCGCACGGGATTGCCCGTCATCATTATTTTCTCCTGCGGGAAATATTTTTCCATTCCATATGACGCTACAAATATTTTTGTGGCTCTTTTTCCAAGCAGTAAATTGGTTTTGCCGGGAAGCGAATTGCTTTCATGCAAAAATGTGGGGATCCTGCGAGTTTGCGCCAGCCTCAAAACGGGGAAGCTGGAATACCCGCCCACGCCAACAATCGCATCGGGTTGAAATTTTTTAAGTAGTTGTGTTACCTGGAAAAAACTTTTAGCAAGCTTTAATGGCAGGGTTATATTTTTGAATAGTGAGCTCCTGTTGTACCCTGCAATGTACAGGCCCATGATTTTATATCCTGCCTCCGGTATCTTCTGCATTTCCATTTTACCTTTTGCTCCTACAAACAAGATCTCAACATCCGGATCTTGTTTCCTGATCGCATTGGCGATCGCGATGGCGGGAAATATATGGCCGCCGGTGCCGCCACCTGCAATGATGATCCTGCACCTTGTGCTTGTTCGCAACGGCAGCGCCTCCAGTGATTTTATGTATTCTTCGGTTTTCAATTAAGCTTATTCCTTAAAAAAAATTTAATCTCAAAAACATTTATTCTGCATTTATTCATTGAATCATTCCTCATCTTCTTCCTGCCTTCCTTCATCAGCAATTGCAAGGGCAGCTTTGTCACCTTCCATTTGCTCCACATTCCTCGCAACACTCAATATGATCCCGATAGAAAAACAGGTAAACCAAAGGCTGCTGCCACCCATGCTCACCAACGGCAAGGTGACACCGGTGGTGGGAAACAGGTTTACGTTCACCGCCATGTTTACCATTGCCTGGATGACAAGGGTAAAGCTCAGAGCCAATGCAAGGAATGCCCCGAATGCATAGGGGCATCTCCGGAACAAACGGATGCTCCGGAACAAAAACAACAGATAGATCAATACGATGATCGCACCACCTGCCAAACCATATTCTTCTATGATGATCGCAAAAATGAAATCACTGTAAGGGTGCGGCAAAAAATTTCGTTGTTCACTTTTTCCCGGCCCCCTGCCAAACCATCCTCCTTTTGCAATTGCTATTTTAGCTTGTTGCACCTGGTAAGAAGTTTCTGTTTTATCAGCGTAAATAAAATCCTGCACCCTTTTGATCCATGTAGGCATGCGGCCAAAAGTCAAAACCGCTGGAAGATCCTTGGTCCGGTTTTCTTCTTTATTATAATAAGCGCCAGACACCAGTATTAAAAAAATCAAGGGGATCATCGCTGCACCGAGCACTATTAAAATGTGTTTGGTACTCACCCTGCCAATGAACATCAGCATGAGGGCGGTACCGCCTATCAGCAATGTAGTGGAAAGGTTGGCCGGAGCGATCAGTAAACAAATGATGATCACGGGAACGATAAGGGGAAGAAATCCCTTTTTAAAATCTTTGATCACATTTTGTTTCCGGCTCAATTGTTTACTCATGTACATAAACAAAGCAAGCTTCGCGAGGTCGGAGGTCTGGAAGGTCATATTGATCACCGGGAGTTTTATCCAGCGGTTTGCTTCGTTTATGCTGCTGCCAAATTTTAATGTGTAAAATAAGAGTGGGATCGATAATAAGAATAAAATCGTTGCCACCCTGGAATATATGGTGTAATTCACTCTGTGAGCAAAGTAGATGATCAGCACCCCGAGAATGATAAATGCAATTTGTTTGAACAAATAACTTTCTGTGCTCTTATTCATTTTATAAGCGAGAGAACCGATGCTGCTGTAAACCACCAGTATGCTGACGATCGTCAGCAAAATCACAAGGGCCCATATTACCTTATCTCCCTTGGTGCGGTTCATCAATTTTCCACCTACCCTATCGAAGGATGAAAATTCAGGTAGCTGTATCGGTTGTAGCTCACTCATTTTATATTATCATTCTAATGTTGAATTTTCAATGACCAATGACTCTATGACTTATTCACCACCTGCCCGCCGGCAGACACTTCACAATTCCTTCACTGCGGCTTTGAACTGTTTTCCCCTGTCTTCATAATTTTTAAAAAGATCAAAACTTGCACATGCCGGTGACAGGAGTACTGTATCGCCCTTGTCTGCAAAATGAAAAGCCGCGTGCACTGCATCTTTTGCATTGCTGGTGTTTACGATCAGTTCAACCTCATGGCCGAATGCTTCATGGATTTTCCTGTTGTCCGTTCCCATACAAACAATCGCCTTTACCTTTTCCTTTACAAGCTCTTTAATAAAAGAATAATCATTGCCTTTGTCTATCCCTCCCAAGATGAGTATCGTAGGCCGCGTCATACTTTCAAGCGCGAACCAGGTACTGTTCACATTTGTGGCTTTACTGTCATCGATAAATTGTACACCTCTTACGGTAGCCACGGTTTCCATCCTGTGTTCGAGGCTCTCAAAAGTTTGTACGGCGTCCCTGATCTTTTCTTTTCGTATATCCATGACCACCGCTGCAAGTCCCGCTGCCATGGTATTGTACTGGTTATGTTTTCCTTTCACTGCAAAATCTTCGACACTCATCGTCATTTCTTCCTGCTTCCATTTGATGTGCATTTTTGCATCCGATATATAAGCGCCTTGTGGTAATGGTTTACTCATGGTAAAAGGGAGTGGGTTAGTTGTGGTTAGAAATTTGCTGATGTTCTTCATTGTTATCTCATCATCCATACAATAAATGAAAACATCTTTTCCTGTTTGGTTTTTTATGATGCTGAATTTACTTTTGATATAATTTTCCATTTTGTACTCATACCGGTCCAGGTGATCTTCGGTAATATTTGTGAGCACCGCTATGTCCGGCCTGAAATCCTGGATATCATCAAGCTGGAATGAACTGACTTCAACGACATATACTTTTTTCGGATCCAGCGCCACCTGTCTTGCAAATGAAACTCCGATATTGCCAACCATGGCACAGCTTAAACCAGCCTGGTTACAGATATGGTATACCATCGCTGTAGTTGTGCTCTTCCCGTTGCTGCCTGTGATTGCAATCATTTTACTGTCACCTTTAAATCTGAAAGCGAATTCTATTTCGCTGATGATCTCAATTCCTTCCTTTCTAATTTTTTGTACCAGTTCATTTTTCCCGGGGATCCCCGGGCTTTTCACTACAAGCTGTGCCTTTAAAATTTCATCCGCTGTGTGTCCTTCTTCATACTTTATCCCTTGCAGCACGAGTTCATTTTTAAAGAGCTCCGGCAATGTATGGCTGTCGCTTACGAAAACTTCATATCCCTTCTGCTTTGCAAGCAGCGCTGCTCCCAGCCCGCTTTCTCCTCCACCTAGTATCGCTACCCGCTCTTTCATCAATCCTTAATCAACAGCATTGGTTTAATAAAATGGCTCTTCAACGGCATAGAATTTAATGGGTCAATTTGCTTTCACAGATACAGGACCGATAGGTTTGCACCAGCATTCAGTAGGATATCAGATTAAACCTTCGCCAGGTTTTCCACGTAATAATTTCTCACCTTATTTTTAGCGTTACCATGGCCGATACCACCGACAAGATGGTAATCACCCAGAATCGTACAGCGATCTTACTTTCATGGTACCCGAGCTTCTGATAATGATGATGCAGGGGACTCATTAAAAAAATCCTTCTTCCTTCTCCGTATTTTT
>JBDUCQ010000066.1:0-15911 GCA_040003385.1 Ginsengibacter sp.
TCAGGTTGTCATGTGCTGTCTTTCCTCTTACGGCATCCATGTCCATCCTTGCAATCCTGTAATCAGGAAATTGCAGCTGCAATTCCTCTTCAATTTTTTCAGTGCCAAAATTCTTTTCCATCCAGTTTACAGATCCGCAAGCCGGGCATGCAATTATTTTAGGATAGCTCGTTCCGCAATAATGGCAATGCAGCCTATTGGAAAACTTGTGCAATGTGAGTGTAACATCACAATTTACACAATGGGGAATGAATCCACAGGTACCACAAATCAAAAAAGGTGAGTACCCACGCCGGTTCTGAAAGAGGATCACCTGTTTATTGCGGCTTACTTCCGATTCAATCGCTGCTTTCAATTGGGGGGAAAGCATGACCTTACCTTTTTTGGACGCTGCCACCTGCTTCGTGTCGATGATCTCTATTTCAGGCAATAGAACACCCCCGTATCTTTCATTCAGTTCTATTAACCGGTATTTATTTTTTTGGGAATTCAAATAGCTTTCCATTGAAGGCGTGGCGCTTCCCAGCAATACTTTGGCTTCGAACAATCCTGCATAATAGATGGCTGCATCTCTTGCATGATAACGTGGTGCAGGATCATGCTGCTTATATGAACTGTCATGTTCTTCATCCACTATAATCAGCCCCAGGTTTTTGAACGGCAAAAACAACGCGCTGCGCGCTCCCAAAATTATTTTAACCTCCCCGTTTTTAATTTTGTTCCAGAGCTCAACTCTCTCGTTGTTATTGAACTTGGAATGGTAAATTCCAATATTACCACCAAAATTCTTTTGCAGCCTTTTGATCACCTGGGCGGTGAGTGTGATCTCTGGAAGCAGGTACAGCACCTGCAAACCCTGTTGCATATATTCTTCGATAAGGCTAATATAAATCTCCGTTTTACCGCTGCTGGTTACACCATGCAACAAAGCAACGTTTGAGGTTCTAAAAGCATTCCTTATAAGTTGCAATGCAGTGGCCTGTGCTTCACTCAATTGAAAATCTATCGAAATCTTTCCAGGCCGTGATGGGATTCTGTCGATCCTTCTATTTTCTACCTGCAATATATTTTTTTCGATGAGACTTTTTAGCTGGGCGGTTGAAGCGCCTGATTTTTTCAGCAGTGCGGCCTGGGTTACATCGCCTTCTGATTTTTGGAGATGAAGATAGCTCAGCAGCAATTCAAGTTGTTTGGGAGCACGCGACCAGTTGTTGAGCAAGTCACTTAATTTTTCTTCCTGAGTGAATTCCGGGTTTAAGAGTACGAAATTTTCTTTCCTGATTTTATACTTTTCATCAAATGATTCCCAGATGAAACAAACTTTTTTTTCAATGAGCCTTTTAATGACAGGATACACATGGCTGCCATTTAGTATCTGCTGAACTTCTTCAAGCCTTAATTCATTTTTGATCAGCAACGCTTCTGCAACCAGGTATTCTTCATTGTCAAGCATTGAAAAATCATCGCCGTACTCTTCATTATAAATAAGAATCGATTCGCTGCTCAGTTTCAGGTGTGCCGGAAGGGCGGCATTCATCACTTCGCCTTCACTGCACATATAATACTCACTGATCCACTTCCACAACCGGAGTTGTTGCGGGTAAATTACAGGCTCTTCATCGATTACGCTCAAAATATCTTTTGTAGGATAATGAGGCTCAACCGGGGTGATCGTTTTTACAATGCCGCCATATTTTTTATTTTTTCCAAACACAACTTCTACCCTGCAACCAGGTACCAGTTTTAGCCCGGTTCCACCTGGCAAAGCATACGTGTACGTTTTGGGGAGCGCCAAAGGCAGGATGATCTCCACCCACAGTTTACCTTGCGGATGTGAAATTGCCGGGGCAGTAATTACATCCTTATCATTTCCATTCACCATAGAATCCTGCAAATATAGCCTCTATAAGTGCCTGTTTAGTTTACTGCTGAGTTGATCCAGGAAGCTTTATACCGGATCAGTGCCTGTTCCATCTGGTAATAAATTTTCTCCTTTAACATTTGAATATCATCAGCCACCATTCCGCTTGTGTTCGTTTCTTCAAGATAAACCGCCCTGCATTTGCCGGGGTTCAAAGAAAAAATATCATTATAATTTAGCCTGTCATAGGTATCGAGTAATAAGATGGGTTTGATGGGGGTTTGTGTTTCAATCGCAATGCGGAACGCTCCATCATAAAAGTTTTTGAGTGGTTCACCCGTCATATTGAATGTTCCTTCTGGGCATATAAAGATTGAAATATTTTTGCTGAGAATTGATTTCAGAATCTGGACGCTGCGGGTACGGTTTGCAGCATCATCGCGGCGGACCATTACTGCCGCATTTTTGTAAATAAAACCGAACAGCGGGATTTTTGCCATCTCCGCCTTTCCTAATATGCGCACATGCTGGAATCTGACTGATTTCAGCATAACGGGAATGTCGAGGTAAGAAATGTGGTTACTGATAAAAATATATTGGTGACTTCGGTTATGTGGCGTTTCATAACTCACCTGGTGATGTATTCCAATCACAGCGAACCATGCATCTGCCCAAAAGTGGCACAACCGATAGATGACATTCCCGCCCCTGATCTTGCCGAAAAAAGATGCGATGATGACAGCTGGAAATAAGACAAGCATGAGTACGAGAAAGAATAAAAACGCATATATACTATAAATGACCCTGATTGACCGCTGAATGCTCATTTTACAGTTTAAAATCTAAATATAATCCGAACCCCGCAGGATCATTGTGAAAACAAAGATAGTAATGGCCATTAAGGACTTCATCACAGGGTTCTGGCCCAAATATTGTTAAAATCTGTTGATTTTTTAGCAGATTTACCTTAACTTTGCACTCCTAAATTTTGGAAAATATGTTCGCAGTTGTAAAAATCGCAGGCCAGCAATTTAAAGTGCAGCAAGGCCAGACCTTATTTGTTCCCCACCTGTCTGGAAAAAATGGTGACAAAGTAGAATTTTCAGATATTATGTTTCATGAAAATGAAGGCAAAATTTCTTTGGGGAAGAATGCAAAAGTAAAAGTCAAAGCAGAAATTGTAAATGAAACTGTGAAGGGTGATAAAGTAATTGCATTTAAAATGAAAAGAAGAAAAGGCTTCAGGAAAAAGCATGGTCATCGTACCCAGTACACACATATCAGGATCACTGATATTGCATAATTTTTTACAAAACCTTTTAGCCGGTTTTGGGAAATTCTTGATTTTTAATCTACTAATTTTAAAATAATGGCACACAAAAAAGGGGAAGGCTCCGTAAAAAACGGACGTGATTCACAAAGCAAAAGATTAGGCGTAAAAATTTTCGGCGGACAATCTGCAATTGCCGGTAACATCATCGTTCGTCAAAGAGGAACGGTTTACCATCCAGGCAAAAATGTAGGTGTTGGAAAAGATTTTACAATTTTTGCAACCACTGATGGAGTTGTTGAATTCAAAAAAAGCAAAGGAGATAAAACTTACATCTCCGTGAATGCAACAGCTGCAATCGCATAAATTATCATAATAAATTTTGGTAGTTTGAAAAATGTTTTTATTTTTAGTACATATTTACTAACAATTAAATTCTAAAAACATGGCGACTGCAAAAAAAGCTGCGAAAAAAGCGGCTCCTAAAAAAGCTGCGAAAAAAGCGGCTCCTAAAAAAGCTGCTAAGAAAGCTGCTAAGAAGCGATAAAAAAAAAGCTTTTAAAAAAAGCACTGATATAAAAGTCCCAAAGCAATTTGGGACTTTTATTTTTTAAAACACTTTCCCCTGTAACCCTTGTGGCAAGCATGTTTTAGCCAATCTTCCCGGCTTCATTAAAGTTTACAGTGCGCGGATTTTAATTATATATTCTCCCTGAATCAGGTTCACATCTATTTTTGTAAAATGGAAAATTACCAGGTTGCCGAACACTTTTCATTACTTGGGAAACTGATGGATATACATGGAGAAAATAGTTTTAAAGCAAAATTCTATGCCATCGCTTCTTACAATATTGACAAACTCCCGGAACCCCTGAAAGAGATTTCTGCAGACAAAATCAAGACTTTACCCGGAATTGGCGACGCAACCGGAAAAAAAATTTTAGAATTATTACAAACCGGGAAAATGCAATTACTGGATGATTTATTAGAGAAAACTCCGCCAGGAGTTTTAGAAATGTTACGCGTAAAAGGATTAGGTCCAAAAAAAATTTCGCTGATCTGGAAGAAAATGAACATCGAAAATATTGGGGAGTTGTTGTACGCTTGCCATGAAAACCGCCTGATGTTGTACAATGGTTTTGGAGAAAAAACGCAAAAGAACGTTCTCGCCTCGATTGAATTTTATCAGAAACAGGAGGGACATTATCTGTATGCACAGGTAGCAGGCATGGCAGAAGAATTAAAAAAATTATTAAGCAGGATCTTTGCAACGCCGGTAGAAATTTGCGGGTCGTTCGTCCGCCAGTCTGAAACGATCGATGAACTGGAATATGTGGTTCCGTTGGAGGGTAAAATGATCATGGCAAAATTAAAATCGCAACCAGGTTTTCAACTGGTAACAGACAATGAAAATTCAATTTTGTTCCAGTCAGATGTTGGCATTAAAGTACTCTTATATCCTTCTTCACCAAAAGAACTCCATGAGACCGTTTTTTATACAACGGGTACAAAAGAATTTAATAAGGCATTCAGGGAACGCTTTAAAAAGTATGATTTTGGAGAAGGGGATGATGCGGCGTTATTTAAAAGCCTGGACATCCAGTATATTCCTCCTGCACTGCGTGAAAATGGAGAAATATTAGAGATGGCTGCAAGCTTTTCCATCCCCAAGCTGATCCAGCCTGGGGATATCAGGGGTATCATCCATTGCCATAGCAACTGGAGCGATGGAGTGGGATCCATAGAGGAACTCGCAATGGCCGCTGTGAAAAAAGGATTCGAATACCTTGTCTTGTCCGATCACAGCAAGGCCGCTTTTTATGCCAATGGCCTTAATGAAGAAAGGGTAAAGGCACAGCACGGACTGGTGGATGAACTCAACGTGAAATTATTTCCTTTTAAAATTTTTAAAAGTATTGAAAGTGATATCTTAAACGATGGGAGCCTTGATTACAGCAATCCTGTACTTTCTACTTTCGACCTTGTGATTGCCTCTGTTCATTCCAATTTAAAAATGAACGAAGAAAAAGCGATGATGAGGCTAATGAATGCGATCGAAAATCCATACACCACGATCCTTGGACATATGACCGGCCGGTTGCTCCTCAGCCGCAACGGGTTTCCTGTTAACCATAAAAAAATCATTGATTCATGTTCAGCGAATAATGTAGCGATTGAGTTGAATGCCCATCCACGACGTCTTGATATGCGCTGGCAATGGCTTTCGTATGCCCTGGAAAAGAATGTGCTCATCTCGGTTGACCCTGATGCCCATTCTGCTGAAGAGTTTGATAATGTACGTTACGGCGTGCTGGCTGCACAAAAAGGAATGGTCTCTAAAGCAAACAATTTAAGCAGCTTCACTCTACAAAATTTTGAGAAATTTCTAAAAAGCAGGAAAGCAAGTAAAGGGATCTGATCATCCCTGGTCCACAACAGGTAATTGTACAAAAAACGTGGTGTGCTCGCCTTCCTCAGACTCGAACCAGATTTTACCGTTAAGCTTTTCAATAATACCCTTGCACATCGCGAGCCCGAGGCCGGTGCCTGAAGTTTTCGTGGTGAAATTGGGTGTAAATATTTTGCCACGCATCTCTGCAGGAATTCCGTTGCCATTGTCTTTTACAGAAACGATTACATGGTTGTCTACCACATTTGTGTCGATCTCGATCTCAGTTTTTCTTTCTTCCGGAACAGCTTGGATGGCATTCTGCAGCAGGTTGGTAAATACACGGTTGATCTGTGTTTTGTCTGCGTCGATCACAATGGCCCTTTTAATGTGTTTCAGCTTGATGTTCAGCCTATCATTGGTAGAATATAAAGATGTGACATGCTTTAGGGATTCATTAAGATTGAAAAGCTGGTTTTTACTTTGCCCGATGTCTGCAAATTGTGCAAAATCGCTGGCAATTTGTGAAAGGTGATCTATTTGTTCAACCAGCACTTTGGAAACATACATGGATATTTCGTGCACATTAGGCAAATTGGAATCGATGGCCATTTGCAAATATTGCAGGTTGAGCTTCATGGGTGTTAACGGATTCTTTATTTCGTGGGCCACCTGACGGGCCATTTCGCGCCATGCCCCTTCCCTTTCGCTTTTGGCCAGCATTTCAGCACTGGTGTCCAGTTTTTTCACCATTTTATTGTACTCGTCTACCAGTTCTCCAATCTCATCTTTCCTGTTCCACGTAATAAATTCATTCACCTGTCCAAGGTTCACTTCTTTCATTTTATCACTGATCACCGAGAACGAACGTGTAACCCTGTTGGTAATGAACAGTGCAATGATGCCTGCGATCAGGAAAATAAAAGCATTCAGATTGATGATGGTGACTAAAAAGTTTGAGATTTCCTCCTGCAAATTGTTCTGCGATTCAAAATAAGGAATATTCAGGTAGGCAAATTCTTTTCCATTTTCATCTCTTACCGGTACATAATCATTGAGATAAGAGAGGCTGCCTATTTTCTGTTCCAGGAAATATTGGACATCTTTCAATTTACTAACATGATAAAACGCAACAGGATCCATCTTCTTGCTTACTATTCCTTTGTTGTAAGGCAAAGGCAATGAAGAAACACGAAGGTTCCCTGAAATATCGTAGAGGTTGATGTCTGCCGCGTGTACCTCGGCGATTTTATTAACAGCCAGGTCAAGGTTTTCATCAGTAACGATGTCGAAACTCCTCGTCTGGCTATTGTACGTTGAATATTTATCCAGGGTTAGCCTTACCTCGTTCTCTATGATGTGTATGGTACGGCTTAGCTTTTCACGGTTATTGTTATGATACCTGCTGATAAAAAATAATATAGTGGTGATGCCGATGATCACAAATGAAAAAATACTGATGCCAATGATGGTGACATGAACCTGGCTGCGAATACTCAGGGTGGAAAATACTCGCATATGCACCGGGTTAAATTTACTCCTAAACAGCAGGTTCATCATCCTGAAAAACGCAGCCAGCAAAAGGAATGAACAGAATAAATAAGCAAACAACGTGATAGATTCTATGTAAAAACTTTCCTGTTTTGCAATGATCACCACCTTCTCGTCGTTTGGCCTGTACCACAGCTCATCGAAATCATCATTTCTTCTTGACCAGTAGTCTGTATTCCTAAGCTGGTCCGCTGTAAGGCTTGTTGGAAAAGGATAGTCATTGTAATTGCTGATCAGGCGGTTTTTATCATAAACAGCAAATGCATACAAAGGTGAACTTTCTATTGAGTTTACATTTCCTTTCGAAAACAATTCAGGGTACAGCGCATCATTCTTATATTTTTTGGGATTTGAAATGATGAATACATATCCAACCACTTCACGGGAACTGTCGGTCACCATTTTTTTACTGATATAATTGAATTGTCCGTAGGAAACATCGTAATAATAAAGGCCTGCAGTACTGGTAGGTTTTGCCTGTGTTTCTATGATCGTGTTCAGGGTACTGAAATTCGTTGAATCATCATTGAACAATGGCCTTTCATTGCTGGTAAATGAATATATCCTGGTTTCATATTTGTTAAGGTAGCCTGAAAATATCTCGTTGGTCAGGCTGTCCTTTAAATGCCTGTTATCCGCAGCATTCATGAACCTTGGAAATATTGCCGACAGGATGTCTTCCCGGAAATCTGTAAGACCGATGTTCATGATGCGCTCTCCAATAGGATCTGCTTTGTCATAAATATTTTCTGCGAAATGCTTGCGGTTGTTGATCTCCTTTTTATTATTCTGAAGCACGATGACAGCGGTGATCGATAATGAGAAAAAGAAAAGCCAGAAAATGAAACGGGATGAAATGATCTGGTAGCTCAACAGCCTGAGGTTGCCATTGCTCATTAAGAAAACAAACAGCAATAACCACAAAAGCATCAACAGGTCAAATGTTACATACGGGCTATTGATCTTGAAGGTGAGCAGCAACAACCCGGAAAATATCAAGATGCCATACCAGGTAACTGACCTGCTGGCGATGTACAGCCCGAGGAGATACAATAGAATCTGGAACATAAAAAAATAACCCACGGCAATGCAGCATAAAACAATAAAACCTATGACGCTGTAACCATTGTTGATGGAAAAATAATTCAGCACATCAAAAGAAATCTGAGAATCAGCCACAAGGCTCCTGATGGTATGCCCGGATACAAATGTTACCAAAATCATCACCAGCGTAATCAGCACAACATTGATGTACCTGTTTAATTCGCTGACAGGTTTTTGCACATAAATTCTTTCCTGCAGATAATACCGCAGAAATAATATCAGCCATACAAAGAGCAGTGCATTGATAAAAAGATCCCCAAGAGAGCGCAATACGAAATTTGAACCATATACACCAGGATCAAAAAGGGTGAACTGCCTGAAAAATAACGGGAAAGGAAACAAATAACTGAGGCCCCGAAGAATTACAACCACTGTAAGCAAAAAAAGAAAGCCATGCCATACACCCCTTTTCGATACTACGTAACCAGCAAGCATATTGAGGAAGACAAGGACCAGGATCGATCCAATAATTCTCAGCCAGATGGAAAGAATATTGTTATGCGCCACGATGGTGGCCTGCAGGGTTTTTAAATAAAAAAGCGTTTTCCCATCTTTGCCATTGATCGAAATTTTTTCCGTACCCTGGCTAATGTCGTAATCATTTTCAATATTCTTTATTGCGGCAAATGAATTGCGGAGGTATTTATTGCTGATGTAGTAATCCCATTTAACAGGTATGAGTGCAATCAACTTATACCCAGGGATCGTTGCATATAACTTTTGTTGCATTACATAGTAGCCATTCAACAATTTCACAAGCTTTGGGGGAGACGTTGGAAGAACAGCCGGTGAATCGGGTTGCACGGCCTGGGTATTCCAAAAAACAAGCTGAGATCCTAAACCCTCTTCCAACTTGTAAATAAAAATGAAATACTTTTTATGAACCAGGTTTTCCAGTTCATCCGCATCATATTTTTTAGCGATCAGCTTATTGACCCATGCGGAATCCTGGCATAGGCTTTCAAAATTTTCCTGGTTATTCCTGATGTCACTTTCCAATGAATTTTTTACGGTGGATGGGGTTACAGTGCCTGACCAGTAATTGTCAACAAAAAAAGATGCGGTAAACAGCCAGGCTGCTGTAACCAGAAGGTAAGCCTTCCTGGAAAAAAAAATTCTGATATCGCTGGTATTCAAAATTACCTGTTTTGATTCTTTATTATATTCCACAATTCGTCCATTTCCTCAAGACTCATATCACTTAAGTGTTTATGGTTCTTCAAAGCCACTTCTTCCATCTTTGAAAAACGATTGATAAATTTTTTATTGGTCAGTTCAAGGGCATTCTCTGCATCCACATTCACAAAACGGGCATAATTGATGATTGAAAATAAAACATCGCCAATTTCCTCTTCAATGTGTGATTGATCTGCCTCTGAAACTGCAACTGATAATTCTTGCTGTTCTTCCAGGATTTTTTCCCACACTGCCTCTTTGGTATGCCACTCAAAACCAACCTGTTTCGCTTTCTCCTGCAGCCTCATGGCTTTCACAGTGGCGGGCAGGGACCTGGGAACCCCGCTTAAAACTGATGCTTTTCCTTCCTTTAGTTTCAGGTTTTCCCAGTTTCTTTTTACATCTCCCTCATTTTCCACTTTTACATCGCTGTAAATATGGGGATGTCTTCTTACAAGCTTTTCACAGATGTTGCTGATCACTTCCTGTAGAGTAAACTTTTGTTCTTCCTGTGCTATCCTTGCGTAAAAAATAATGTGCAGGAGAATGTCTCCCAGCTCTTCCTTAATCCCTTTCCAGTCCTTATCGGTGATCGCGTCAGCAAGTTCAAACGTTTCTTCAATGGTAAGTTGGCGAAGCGTTGCCACCGTTTGCTTCCGGTCCCAGGGACATTTTTCGCGCAGATCGTCCATGATCTTCACTAAACGGTTAAAATCATGATCCAGGTTTGTTTGCATAGTTTAATTTAGAGGCTGAACAATGAAAAGGCAAGAAAAAATAAAAACAGTCCAATGGTGACCACTAAAAATGAAAACATAAGCATCATATATTTCAAAATGGTCTTACCACGGCCCTGCCTGTAAAAATTTCTCATTGATTTGTAGATATAAAAAAAGATGCTGAGAATGATGGCCCCTGAAATAAAACCAAACAATCCCCAATGCGTCAGGTCTTTTAACTTGTTGATGCCGAAAATGATCAGCATCGCTATAAATATAAATACATACAGGTGAAGGGTAAAAATTGCGTGATCGACGTAATAGAAATCTTTTCTCCGGATGTAAAGCAATTTAAGGATCAGTGCAAGCAAAGGCAACAGCACAAATAACATCTGCGGCAAAGAATGAAGGAATTTTTCAATCAGTGCTTTTATGATGGTAGACTGATCCCCTTTATATTTTTCGTTTATCGCCAGTTCTTTATACACCAGCTGCTTCTCAAACCAATTGTGTTTTTTACTGCCGCTTTTTAAAATAGAATCATACTCGTGCCGGGATTTGTATGCCTTGGGCGTAAAATGAAACCCCCTGTTCCTGTTGCTGTCAGGTGCTGCATTTAACTCCGGAAGCGAATTTATTTTGGCATCCCTCAATTTTTTTGAAATATCATTGTATTCAGCTGTATCCAAATTTCCAACCTGCGTGGGTGTGATTTTGGTATTAAACTTTGCGTCATCTATTTTAAATAATGCAAAAAAGATCAGGAAGAAAATCGCTGAAGTCAGGAGGTACATCCTTATCGGGTGCAGGTAGCTGGCTCTCCTGCCTGCTACATATTCTTTTGATAAGAAACCTGGCTTGAACACCAGGTATTTCAGTGAGCTGAAAATTTTGCCGTCAAAATGTGTGATGTCACTAAAGAAATGGTTTACCATGTGCCACACCGTTTCCTTTGGCTCCAGGTTTTCCTGCCCGCAATTGTGACAAAACCTGGATATCACCTGGGTTCCGCAGTTCAAACAAACTTTTTCCTTTCTTTCAGGGAGATGTGACAAAATGGTTTTGGTTTAATCTATAATTTCTGGTTAAAAATAACAAAGAAAATCTGGTTGCCATGATATTGGCATAATTTACAGTTTGATATTTTCAATCGTAAAATGATTAATTATTTAAGATGAGGTCCAATTATCCTGTAGCAATGATTTCGGTATTGTGTTTACTTATTTCTTCTTCAATTTCAGCCCAGTATTATTACAAGGAGATCTGGAACAGCCAGCAGCTGAACAGGGAATTTGTCATTTTAAAAAATCAAAAAATCAGGAACATTGCGGTAAAAAGCTTCGAAAGCGACGGGCAGCCGAGCGAAGGATTTTTCTGTGAAAAAAGGATTGACAAAAATTACGGACGTATACAAATGTTTTCTAAATCAAATGTAACGGGGCAATCGCTGATTTTTTCTTATTTCAACCCAGATGGACGCATTACAAGAACAGTAGACAGCACTGAACATTCTTTCAATCAAACCGAATACGTTTATGATGAAAGCGGAAGGATCACGACCATAAAAACATTTACCAAGGATGATGCAGATGCAGCAGGTATTTCCGAAACTCATAAGTATACCTACGCCGGAGAAAAACTGGTAAAAATGGAAAGTGAAAAAAATAATGCGGCTTTTGCCACTGTCAATTTTAAAATCGATGATAAAGGAAATGTGATCGAAGAGGAAGAAGTTGCAAAAAACAACCGCAAAAAATACTTTTATTATTATGATGACAAGAACCAGTTAACCGATGTTGTACATTATAACGACAGGGCAAAACGCCTGCTTCCTGATTATATGTATGAATACGATGAACTGGGCCAGGTTTCCAAGCTGGTTTCAACAGAGGCTGATGGCACTAATTATTTTACCTGGATCTATACATACAATGACCAGCACCTACGTGTATCTGAAAAGTGTTCAGCGAAAGACCGCCGCTTGCTGGGATCTGTAGAGTATGTGTATAAATGAGGACAGCAAATCTTATAACGGGCTTTTTAACCTGATTAGTCGTTCGCTTTCAGAGTTCTTCCAATAAAAACTTGTCCTGGTTTAAAAAGGGTTTTTATTCAGCGGGCAATCAAATAATCAGAGTGATTTTGAATAATACTTGTTGCGCAGTGCTTCAAATTTATCCCTAAGGGCCACAGAAAGCAGGTTGATAACTCCCATGCTGAAAGTCGGAATGTATTTGGTCCGGCTGGGGTTCGAAAATTGTATGTTGTTGTCCCACTTTTCATGAAACTTCGGAGATGCTTCTTTGATCAATTCCTGGAACTGCTCTTTAAATTTACGCTGTTGTTCTAGTTCAAGGCTCATGGTATTTTTAATTGGGCGTAAAGGTACGTTTATTAGTGCAGATACAGGCCAATATTCCACGTTTGATTCGTTTTTAAATTTGATTGAAATACAAGGTATTCACAAACTCTACAGCCATTCAATCCTAGCGCTCAAGAAAAAAAATAAATTATTTTTTTAGGCATGGAAAAATTAAAGCAAGTTGAAAAAATAATGGATTTGGAAGAGAATAATTTTGAAACGGAGTTTATCCATGAGTATTAGCATGAAACATATTCCTTATGTTCCAGAAGACCGAACGAACCGTTGGTCAAAAGGATACCAGTTATGATGAGTTGAAGAAAATCTGGCAAACCAATTATAAATCTATTAAATTAGCAATGCAAATACTTCTGAAAGAGCAAGCCATCCTGCCTTAGTCCAATCCAATACTTAATAAACACGATCCAATGAAGACGAACTGATTACCTATTATAATCACATGCAATGAATCAACTCAGAAAATTTACCTGTTTCTTGATCTTTGTTTTTTTTTCTGTTTCAATATTGATTGCGCAGGATAAATACCGGGCAGTACATTGGGGAATTGATGAAGGAATTTCATTTGATCAAAACAATATTATCCTTAAAGATGTAAAAGGTTTTATTTGGGCCGGCTCTTCAAATGGTCTCAATCGTTTTGATGGGAGCCAGTTCAAACATTTTTTTCCGGATAAGAATAAACGTGGAACTATAATTGGTTCCAATATTTACAATTTAATTGAAGACAGCCTGCACAATATCTGGATCGGTACAGAAAAAGGCATGTCCTGGTATGATATCAAGGCAGACACCATCAGGAACATTCAACCTTCCAAAGATGCTCTTTTTTCATTTATAGATCCCTTCTGGGCCACCCCTGATAAAGTTTATTGCATTGAACCTGCCTTAAGTGTGACTGCTTATGATGTACACAATTTTACAAAAAAAGTACTTGCGCAAATACCGCATGAATATGCAATGGGCGGATTAGCACATCCGGTTTTTGATGCAAAAACAAATAGTGTCTGGTTACTTGAAGGTTTTCGGGGACAACCAGGCGGTTTATTCAAAATATCACTAAGCGATGGAAAAACAAAACATGTTGCATGGCCCTGTTATAAAAATATTCCCGGTCATGGCCATGGTTCTCCCGATATGTGTTATGACCGCCAGCGGAATGCTATTTGGCTGAGCACCCTTGATGGATTAATTGAATTCACACTTGATGATGAACAGTTTAACCATATTGATGCACTCAATGAAATAAGCGATAAAAAAGATTTCATATATCCGGAAGGTGTTGGTATAGATTCACAAGGACGTATTTGGTGGTGTAGCTTCCCGGCTGGTTTAATTATTTACGATCCTTCCACGCAAACCTTTGCTCCCATATTTTCGGATTTAAACGCACAGGCCCAGGTTGGGCATGCAAATTTATTTGTTTATCCGGATCGTGATGGAATGGTTTGGACAAGTTGTTCCGAAGGGTCAAGAGGCATTTACCAGGTAATTCCAGCCTCCATCCCGGTTTTCCAGTATAAACGTGATTCAGCAAACCCCCACGGATTACAAAGTATTCTTTTCAGCAATTTCATAAAAGCTGATCATGAAAAATTGTTGATAGGGCAGGCAGATGATTTATACCTGTTTGACCCGCAAACCGGCTTCTTTGAAAGATCGACTCCTTCAAATGATTTCCCCATTTTTAAAAATAAGATCATGACGCCAGTCATGATTGACAGCGTTCATCAAAAAGCATTATTTGATGTTTATAATCAGGCTACTGGCACAAGTGAATTATACACAAATGATATTTCCACCGGGCAATGGCATGCGGTTGTGTTCCGGGATACTCTGGGTAAAATTATTTCCCCACCCCCAGGGTACAACGTCATTCCATTTAAAGACGGAGCTGTTCTTTTCTGTGAGAAGGGTATCTTTTCCGTAAGCATAGATAGAGCAGTGGCAAATTGGGTGCTACCTTCCATATTCAGCACATCGATTTTTAGTACGGACAATGATCACTTCATTTTTATACGGCGTGAGGAGGCCGACAATCTCACTTATTCATTGATAAATAATAAGTGGACACAAGTTAGTTCCCCTGTAGATAGCCTTTCATGGTCAGCAATTTATTTTAATAGTAAGGATAAAACGTATTGGATAGGTGGTGTTGGTGAGATGCGGCATTACAACAGTAATCTCCATTTGATTCACAGATATATTACTGAAGATGGATTATTAGATGAAGCCGTCACCGGAATAATCGCAGATAACAAAAACAACATTTGGATTCAATACAGGCGGGCAATCAAAAGGCTGAATGTGAAAGCTGGAAAAATTACGGGCTTGTCTGAAAAGGATGGATTAATAAAAGGGTCATACGGTGGAGTATTAAAAACATATGGTGACCTATTCTTTTTTGGATCCCAGGGTATTTCCCGTGTAAATCCCGATAAATTAACTGAGAATTATCCACCCTCTTCTGTTTATTTTAAATCTGTAGAGGTAAATCAAAAACCATACATCATATCTTCCGGGATCAATGAGGTAAAGGAACTCTCACTCAGCTATGATGAAAATAAAATAAGTATTGAAACAGGTGTTATAGATTATTACTCAAAAGGAAACGGTACAATACGATATAAGTTAAAGAGCTTACATGAACAATGGCAGGTATCCCCCGCCAATTATGTAATCCGTTATGATGGCTTGCCACCGGGAAAATATACCCTGGAAATAGAAGCTTCCAATGCTGGTAACGATTATAATGGCCCTAAAAAAAAGCTGCGTATTATTATCCATCCACCATATTGGCAAACCTGGTGGTTCAGGATTTTGATGGGCCTGATTTTAATTTTTATTTTTTATGCCATCTACCGTTTACGCACTGCTTCACTTCGTAAACAAAAAAGAATACTCGAACAAACCGTTAAAGAAAGAACAGCCGAAGTAGTGGAAGAAAAAGCCCAGGTTGAAAAACAAAAGGATGTGATACAAAAAGAAAAAGAAAGGTCTGATGAATTGTTATTGAACATCCTGCCTTCAGAAGTTGCCGAAGAATTAAAAGAAAAAGGATATACCACGGCAAAATCTTTTGATGAAGTAACCATCCTGTTCAGTGATATAAAAGGATTTACTCATGTGGCAGAAAGAATGAGCCCACAGGACCTGGTAAAGGAGATAGACACCTATTTCAGCGCTTTTGACCGCATCATGCAGCAGTATGGTTTGGAAAAAATAAAAACGATTGGAGATGCATACATTGCTGCCGGAGGATTGCCCGATGGAAATACCGCCACTACAAAAAAGGTAATTGAAGCTGCAATTGCCATGCAAAAAGCCGTGGGAGTGTTTATCAAAGAACGGGAACAAAATAACCTTCCCTTTTTTGAATTACGAATTGGCATTCATACAGGTCCAGTTGTAGCAGGAGTTGTAGGTATTAAAAAATTCCAGTACGATATCTGGGGCGATAC
>JBDUCQ010000067.1:0-15909 GCA_040003385.1 Ginsengibacter sp.
CTGGATATCATGTTGCCCAATAAAGACGGTTTTACGATCGCTGAAGAAATCAGGAAGATCAATCAAAACATACCGATCATATTTTTAACGGCAAAAACACTGACGGAAAATGTGGTGCAGGGATTTGCTGCCGGCGGCAATGATTACATTCGCAAGCCATTCAGTGTTGAAGAGCTGATCGTCAGGATCCATCACCTGTTGCAAAGAAACAACGTTATGCCCCGGCACAACACCGATGTCATTAAGTTCGGAAAATATACCTTTTACATGAACCGGCAGGTATTACATGATGGAAATGAAGACCGTAAACTCTCCTTTCGCGAAACAGAATTACTGAGACTGTTATATCAAAGCGGTGAAAAAATAATCAGCCGGACTGATATCCTGAATCTGTTGTGGGGAAATGATTCTTTCTTTAATTCCCGTAATCTTGATGTATATATTAATAAGCTCCGCCGGTATTTAAAAAATGATCCTGCCCTGGAAATTATTACCATCAAGGGTGTTGGATACCGGTTCGTTTCTGGTATCTAAAAAATGGCGCGTTTTTCCCAATGATTGCAGATTTAAATTTTCACCTGTTTTTAGCTGAGTCAAAAAGAAAAATTCCCTTTATCGGGAAACATTCAATGAAATTAGTTTAATTTAATGTGCACAAGTTTATAAGTATAAATCATTTAAAGGGTAAATTTTACCGTGAAGATGATTTGACTCACGTTGTTTATTGCCTGTACCAAAGAATCAAGACCAGTAATTAATAATTATCATCATTAAATTTTCTGCGATGTTTACCAAAACTATTGCCGTAAGCTTTCTTCTTGCAGTGCTTACCAGTTTTAGCGTTCATGCCCAAAAAAAAGCCAAAAACCCGGAGAAGAAAAAGCAATTCGCTGCCCTCAGGGATTACCTGTTTGAGAGTGATGAGATTTTACATTTTAAGCTTACCGGCAGGCTCACAAACCTGTACAACGACAGGTATAAAAATATCGCGTACCATCCTATGTTAATGCAGTATAAGCTGAATGATACAGCAGCTACTGTGAATTTAAAGGTAAAAACCCGTGGCAACTTCCGGCGCAGGAGGGAAAATTGCAAAATGCCTCCGCTGATGTTAAATTTCCCTGGTAATAAAAAGCTTACCGGCACTCCATTTGAAAATCAGAAGAGATTAAAATTAGTTGTTCCATGCCAGGGGGATGAATATGTGATAAGGGAGTACCTGGTATATAAGATGTACAACCTGCTTACCGACCGAAGTTTCAAAGCCAGGCTGGTGCAAGTTGAATTTGAAGATTCTGCTTCAAAGAAAGATCCTGAAACCCACTATTGCTTTTTGCTTGAAGATGAAAACAGGGTAGCCGACAGGAATAAATCTTTTGTTTGGTATAGAAAAATGTACCCAATGAGAGCAACGAACCGCGCGGAATTTACAAAAATGGCGGTTTTTGAATACATGATTGGTAACACGGATTGGTCTGTACCTTATATGCAAAACATCAGGCTGATAACAAGCGATACTACAAGAGCGCCTTATGCAGTTCCATATGATTTTGATCATGCAGGGATCGTGGATGCGCCTTATGCCGGACCGGCTCCCGAACTTGAAATATCATCTACGCGCGAACGCATCTATCGCGGTTTCTGCGAAAAGGATAAAAAAGCCTTTGCTGAAACATTCGCCCTGTTCAATAAATTAAAAGATGATTTTTATAAATTATATACAGACAATCACCTTCTCAGCGATAAGTACATCAAATCCACGATCAAATTCCTTAATGATTTTTACAAGGTCATCAATAATGACAGGGCTATTGAAACTGAATTTGGAAATCCCTGTAACACGGAAGTGAGGATTGAATTAAAAGGCCTGGAAGATTAAAATAATAACGGTATCTGTAATATGGCCAACACCTTTGATAAAAATATTTCCGGCAAACAATTTAATTTCCAGGGGTTGGAATTCGGTGAGCAATCCGGCTACCATGTGGATGTCAAAGATGAACATGGTACCCGGTGGGAATTCAGGATGCTTTTTACCAACGAAAACTGGAACATTCAGGGTGAGGATCTGCCGGGGTGGATACAAAGTATGGCGGCATCTTTGATCTCAGCCATTAAAGAGCACGAGTAAATCCGGGTTTTTATTTTCATGATAACGATGTATGTTACACGCAGTTCTGAAATTAACAGTCCAGGATTGCTTGTCATCATTCAGCCCGGCGGGTTAAAGTTTCAAATGTTACAGGGAGCTGGGAGGGAAATGAGAATTAGGGGACGAACAGGTGGCTATGTATACACTAAGAAATTAATTAATAGTTCCGGTTCCTGTTGTCATTACCCTTATCGGATCCGCGGTCATTGGGGCGAAAAGGCCTGCCACCGGGAGGTCTGGAATTCCGTTCTTCTGCCTCTTTTACAACAAGTGGTCTTTTACCCAGGGATATGTCCTTCAGTGTTTCAATGGCATATTTCGCTTCGTCGTTATTTGGCATTTCCACGAAGCCAAAGCCTCTGCTCTTGCCTGTTTCTTTATCAATAGCTACTTTGGCAGAACCGATGGTGCCATATTTCTCAAATATTTCTTCGAGTTCAGCATCGTCCAGGTCATAAGGCAATCCGGTAACAAAAAGCTTCATACAATTATTTGTAACGCTAAAGTAAGCAACTTATCCGTCTAAAGTGTTTATGCGATTGGAACTAAATATCCTTAGATATTCAAGAAGGAGAAAATGGATCACTTCGCTATAATTTTTGGTTCATTAATTATGAATCAACAGGCAATCTATGTAATTGGTTTAGAAATATTTATAATCTTTATCTAAACCTTTAATTGAATATAAACTGTGTATTCCTCAAACCAGGCTTTCACGAGGAACAAAAGTACCATGTAGAGCGATGTTTCCCCGGTAAATCAAGAGGTCAATTGCTTCATCATTGTATCAGTTAACAAATAGATACGTGCTTTTTGAATCAACCCATTTTCAATATCGTATACAACGCACACGGGGACATTTACTTCTTTGTTGGTTGGTGGTAGCCCGGCAAATTCTCCAATTTGCTTTCCACGGAATTTAAATTCCACTGCGGCTTTATTGGCGGCAATTACCTGGTTTGTTACTTCAGCTTTTGCATCAAATGCCACATGGTACATGTATTCAAGCATTTGTTTTACACCTTCGCGGCCATTCGTTTCATTGCCATTGCTCATGTCGGTGAAAATAGCATCTTCGGCAAGATATTTCGCATCATGGCCGCTGGCAAAATAATCGTCAATCAGCGACTGGGTAGAAACGGAAGCAGGTTTTACAATTGTTGATTCCATAAAATTTTATTTAAATGTATTTGAATAATGAGGCAAGAAATTAAAACTCTTACGGTGCGCGAGGAGAGACAATAAAAATCTAAAAAAAAAATCAGAAATACTAATTTTTTGAAATGATTTCAGCAAAGAATTTTATTTACTCCTGTCTATAGAATTTTTCTGCGAAATCTTTTCACTTTTTAGGTTCCTTGTTTTTGTTGCAAGCGAGAATAAACAGCGGTATCCCGGAAAGTTCCTTCAAAGAAAAAATCTTCTTTAAAGTAAGCTTCCTGGATAAATCCCGTATTGGTTAAAATACAGGCTGATGCATGATTGCCCGTATTGATGTGTGCTTCAATACTGTGAAAGTGCAATTGATTGAATCCAAATTCAATAACTGTCTGCAATGCTTCTTTCATGATCCCCTGCCTCCAGAATTCCGGATGGAGCATATAACCTACTTCTGCGCGGTAATGCTCTTTAATGATCCTCCAAAACCCAATACTTCCGATCAATCGTGAGGGATCGTCCCTCAAAGACATTCCCCAGGTTATTCCAAAATTATTATCAAGAGCATCCTCAATAACCCGGATCCATTCCAGTGCATCTTCTACGTTTCCGGCTCTTTTCCTATCTATGTATTTCATAACTTCCTCATTGCTCCTGAGATTTAAAACTTCCTGCGCATCACCAATTACCATCCGTCGAAGAAGCAGCCTCTCGGTTTGTATTTCCGGGAAGGGTGAGAATGATAGTTCCAGCATATGAGTGATCAAATTAATGATTTTTATTGAACGGGCTAAAACAGGTGTGATTGGATTTCCGTATATTTTATGTCTGACCTATTGGAGATCGATTACATTATATGTAAATTTTGATGTTTTTGTTCGTTTGTAAATGGGAAGGCTGAAATATTCCCCCGGATAATTTTTATAATTTAAAAATCAAATTATTATGGTAAAGTTCGCATTACTTGCCCGCGTCGAAGCCAGGAGCGGCAAAGAAAAAGAAGTTGAAGAATTTCTGAAAAGTGCATTGCCTTTGGCTGAAGATGAACCTGGAACAGTAACCTGGTATGCCCTTAAAATAGGACCCTCCACCTACGGTATTTTTGATACTTTCAATGATGAGGCTGGGAGAGAGGCACACCTTTCAGGTAAAATTGCGGCAGCGTTAATGGAACATGCCGGAGAGTTACTTTCTTCACCGCCGGTCATTGAAAAAGTGGACCTGCTTGCCGTAAAATAAAACGGGATGAAATGTGAGAGAAAGTGCAGAAAGATAGTGAGTTAGTCGTTTTACTTCAATAGGTCTAAGCTCAATCTGATAGATGATTCGAATCACAGGTGTTGCCATCACACTTTGATGAACATTCTGCAAAAAAGTTTCAGCACTTGAGATAGGTGCTGATGATTTCATATATTTGACATCCGTCAAAAATATTTTTTATAATAAAAAAAAATTATGAAATCAGTAATTTCAATCGCGTTGGTTATTTGCGGCTTAATTTCCACACTTCCATTAAATGCCCAGGAAAAGTCGGAGGATAAAAGTAAAAGGCCAAGCCCCCCGGCAAAAGTTTCCCAAAAAATCAGCACTGGTGCAACCATTAGTATTGATTACAGCCAGCCTTCCATAAAGGGTAGGATCATCGGAAAAGAAGTGGAACCTATGGATGGAAAAGTTTGGCGTACCGGCGCAAATGAAGCTACAGTTTTTGAAACTAATAAAGACCTCTCCATAGAAGGCAAAAAGTTAGCAGCAGGAAAGTATGGCCTGTTTACAGTTTTTAACGGTGACAATGCAACAGTCATTTTCAATAAAACATGGAAGCAATGGGGTGCATTCGATTATAAAGAAGCTGACGATGCACTGCGTATTACCACTAAATCGGTACCCGAAACAACCTCGACTGAAAAATTAACATTCATGATCAGTCCTGCAGGGGTCATTACGTTGTTATGGGGCAATAAAAAAACTGAATTCACAGTCAAATAAAAAAAATAACCTGGCTTGATATGCAGTGTTGCTTTGTTAGTCCGCATGCACAATAATGCAACTGAACATTGGAAATATCCTGGCATATATTTACAAAGCGAATTCGAATTGTATGAATGAAACAAAAGTTACAAAAGGACAAATCCATACTAAAAAAGGGGTCCTCAATTTTGAGTTGTACGATGACGCTGCTCCCATTGCAGCAGCTAATTTCCGGAAGCTGGTATCTGAAGGTTTTTATGATGGCCTTACCTTTCACCGGGTAATTCCTGATTTTATGATCCAGGGTGGATGCCCGCAAGGTACGGGAGCAGGGGGTCCTGGCTATACCATTAACTGCGAAACAAAAGGGGATAAACAAGTTCACGACAGGGGAGTGATGTCAATGGCGCACCGGGGGCTAAATACTGGTGGCTCCCAATTTTTTATCTGTTACAATCGTTCCAATACAAAGCACCTCGATGGTGTTCATACCTGTTTTGGTAAGGTGACAGAAGGTATAGATATCATTGATGACATCAAAGCCGGTGACGTCATGGAAAAAGTTATATTGGCCTAATTCCATTATTTTTTTGGGCAAGATGTTTTAAGATCATTCGATCGTGATCTTTTTCAGGTAAAGCATATCCGGATCAATTATTGGCAGCGTTGAACTTTTAACGTTGGTTCCTTTTTTGTCTATCATCACATTTTGGGGGCCTTCACTTGTTGCAACAAACATGGGTAACGCCATTTCAATATTACCAAGGCTTACGTGGTATTCATTCTTTTGCACACGCTTCATATTAACTTCCAGTTTGTTGGTTGTTTTCAGGTACAGGTTAAATAAGGGACCAAGGTCTTTACCGCTATTTTTGCTGAATAATTTTTCAACATCATCTGTTGTCACAAGGTTGTGATACGTATATTTTTTATCTGTTACAAACTCTTTCAGTGTTGGGAAAAAAATTGAATCACCCATCACATACCTGAGCGTATGCATGAAAAATGCGCCCTTGCCATAAATATCATCCTGGTAAGCAGTTTCTTCATCGATATCCTTTCCTTGTACAACTGGTTTTTGATTCTGGAAGCGCAATGCCATTTGTTGAAATCGCAGCAGGTAGGCGGCTTCACCTTCCATTTCACGTACATATAAAACATCCCCAAAATTGCATATCCCTTCATGGATCCAATAGTCTGCCCAATCTTTTACGGTTACTTTATTCCCCCACCATTCGTGCCCGAACTCATGATGCAACAGCCAGTCAAAATCTTTTCCACCCACTTTTGTATACCTGAATTGATTGCCATAAGCATTCATGGTCTGGTGTTCCATACCCAGGTGCGGAGTTTCTGAAATGCCTATTTTTTCCTTCACCCATGGGTACTCTCCAAAATACTTTTCCTGTACACGAATTGTTTGTTCAAAAATATCAAGGTGATGGGGTGCTTTATCAGCATGTTCTTCCAATACATAAAATTGAATAGGAACTTTATTTCCATTCACCGTTGTATACTCCCTGCCCACCATTTTATATTTTCCGATATTGAAAACAAGGCTGTAATTATTGATCGTATATTGGGTCTTCCAATCATAGGTTACCTTGTTATTTTTAACAGTCACTTTTTTCAAAATACCCGGGCCTGCTACTACCAATCCTTTCGGCACCGTGATCAGCATTTCACCGCCATCATCAGGTTCATCAGACGGGTTGTCTTTACAGGGGAAAAATATTTTGCCACCCGTACCTTCAGAAGTAACAGCAACCCAGGGGTTGCCTGTTGAATCTTTTGTCCATGTAAATCCATCATCCCATGGTGGGCGGATCGCCGTGTGTGGCTGCCCTTCATAATAAATAGTAACAGTAGCATTACCGGTTTGCAATAGTCTTGAAAGATGTATGTCAATCATGTTATTTTTATAATCATACACTTCGTGTTTCCCATTTACAAGTATACCATGGATGGTAAATGAATCAAGGAGATCAAACAATAAAGTTTTTGTTGGCTGCAACATGGTGAGATCAATCGTGGTATACCCGCTGATCCGCTGTCTCGCTATATCCACATCCAGCGCAATTGTATAATGCCTGATATCCATAATTGCCTGTTCAGGTTTTAGCACTCCACCGGAAGAGAGGTGCTGACCAATTGAACGTGTACAGTAAAAAAAAATAAATAATAACAGGCAGTATCGCATACTATTTTATTTTAAAAGTAGAGGATTTGATTTGGATTTTTACGGTTCCGGCAGTTATTCCCGGTTGATTTTATTTGAACGGTATTTTTAGGCTGATACCTGTTTATCGTATAAAAATTGAGAAAGTATTAATTATTTACCACGAGCATGGACAAGGAAATACCTTAGAATTTCAACTTATTTTACTGGCTGCTCCACCTGAACCATTTAATCCCAAGAAACGAAAATATAAATGCATATAGAAGTGTGGCTACCAGGGCCATTGTTGTATCCATGTTCCAGCTACCGGGTTGCATGCTTGACGACAAAACTGCTTTTACGGTGCCGTATGGCGACCAATGAATAATTTTTTTTAATCCAACTCCAAGCACACCCAGGTCTCCGAACATCCCTACCATGATGAATACAAAGTAAACCAGCCTTGTAGTGGAATTTACTGTTTCGGCGTTTTTAACGAGGCCAACGATCATTTGACCAAGCCCCAGGTATACAGCTCCGCCTATGAAGGAAACTGCAAAAGTGAGTGCATAGCCGGCAGGCGAAAGTGTGATCTTATCATATTCGTAACCCACTACAAAAATAAACAGGGTGAGAAGCATGATCATTGCCAGCTGTACAATAAGCCTGCTGATCATAATAGACCAGGTAGGCACAGGCGTTACCCTGAGTCTTTGAAATACTCCTTTATCACGGTCACGGGCAATCGCATTTGAATAACCCATGAGCCCGATGGCGGTGAGACCTATCGTAATGCAGGTCGACAACGCAAATGCGCCTCCCATTTTGTCAATGATCCCTTTCCATGAAACCAATATAATGACAGGCACCAGCAATACCAATATCACCGAACGGCGGTTGCGCCATTGAGTTTTAAAGTCTGCCTCCAGTAAAGAAGACAGGGCAGAAGCTGTTGAAGGTATGATCGTTTCCATAATATTTTATGCACGCACTGTTCGGCCTGTAAGACCAATGAACACGTCTTCGAGAGTTATTTTTCCTTTACGGGACACACTTACAACATTGGGATCATTGCGATGCAAATCGATCAACGCCTGCGGTGTATTGATTGTGATCACCCTGCCATGGTCGATGATAGCGATCCTGTCACATACTGCTTCTGCCTCTTCCATTGAATGGGTAGTTAATACTATTCCGTGCCCCTCTTCCCTCATAGTTTCAATCCTTTCCCAGAGCTGGCGCCTCGACTGTGGGTCAAGCCCGCTGGTAGGTTCATCCATCAGTACCAAAGTTGGATTGTGTATCGTGGCAATTACCAGGGAAACACGTTGTTGCTGCCCACCCGAAAGCTGACCGAATTTTTTTGTTGCCGATTCTTCCAGTTTGATGTCCGTTAAAATATTTTGCAATTTCGCTGCTGTCAGCTTGATGCCGTGAACGCCTGCATACAATTTAATGATCTCGGTGAGTGTGAGTTCAGGCTGAAAGCTCGTTGACTGCAGTTGCACGCCCATATTTGCCCGCGCATGCAGGGGTTTAGTCCTTGTATCATACCCCGCAACGGTGATCATTCCCGACTGGGGCTTCAATAACCCTTCTACTGCACTGAGCGTGCTGGTTTTACCTGCACCATTCGGCCCGAGCAGCCCGAAAATCTCCCCTGCCTTTACTTCAAAAGAAACATCATGCACTGCATGAAACGAACCGTAAGAAACATTAAGACCTTTCACAAGAAGAATAGAGCTACCGGGATGATCGTTCATGCAATAATTCTTTAGAAATTGAAAGCTTTTGGCAAATGTAGAGCAAATCTTCATGCAGCGGCCTATAATCTGGCCATTGAACCAATAAAAGGACAGGCGGTAAACCCAACTGCGTTGCGTGGCATAACGTAAAAGAGTGAACGCAATTCAACAACCAACATAATTGCCAATTCCACCCCCTGCATTTTTCCGGATGAAACCATTTTGATGTTGGATTGTTCGTAGTTTTAATGATGAGATTGCAAAGCGTAATACCTGACAAAAAATGGAGTCTTTTCGCAGTCGCGTTTGCAGCAACGGCATGCGTTGCTGCCCAGGAAAAAACAGACAAATGGTTACAGGAGCTTATACTCAATCATGCATCGCCCTTTCTGAAAAACATTCTTCAACAGCCGGATACTTTTCAATACCAGCTGATCTATACCCGGATCAACAGGAATAAAAACAACAAACCTCATTTTAAAAATTATTTTTTACGGGTAGATAAGGATCGTTATTTCAACCCCGCCTCCATGGTTAAAATGCCAGTGGCTTTTCTTGCCATGGAAAAACTTCATAGGTTGAAGATGAACGATGTTAATATTTACACCTGCATGTTCACAGACAGCTCTTATAGCAAACAGAGAAATGTGTGGCAGGACAGTACTGCCGAAAACGGGGTTCCTTCAATTGCTCAGTACATACGGAGGATATTTTTAATCAGCGATAACGATGCATACAACAGGCTTTATGAATTTGCAGGCCAGCAAACATTGAATGAAGGATTGAGGAAAAGAGGGTACGTCAACAGCCGTATCACCCGGCGGTTTGAACCCATGTCGGAAGATGAGAACAGGCATACCAACCAGGTGAGGTTTTTTAAAGAAAGGAGAATGGTGTACGAGCAGCCGCCTGCTTTCAATTCACTGCCTTTTGATTTCAGCAAAAAAATATTGATCGGTAATGCACATTATAACGGGCAGGATCAACTGGTGAACGCACCCATGGATTTTACCACGCACAATTGCATGCCACTGGAAGACCTGCAAAGAATTTCACAGTCGGTGTTATTCCCGGGATCTGTTCCGCATAAACAACGTTTCCACTTAACTGGTGATGATTATCGTTTTTTATACCAGTACATGTCGGAATATCCATCCGAAAGCACATTTCCACATTATGACTCCACGGAGTATTTTGACAGTTATACAAAATTTTTCTTCTTCAGGGCAGGAAGGAGCAAAATCCCCGGTTATATCCGGAGTTTTAATAAAACAGGCTGGTCGTACGGTTTTCTAACTGATGTAGCCTATATCGCTGATTTCAAAAATAATGTAGAATTTATGGTGAGCGGCGTCATTTATGTAAACAGTGACGGCATTTTAAACGACGATAAATATGAATACGAACAAACCGGTTATCCTTTTTTTAAAGAAATTGGAAATATTATTTACCAGTATGAGCAAACAAGGATAAGAAAAAACAGGCCCGACCTCCGGAAATTTGAAATCATTTATCACTGATTTCCCGCAATAAAATTAAAAGAATACAACAAAACAACTGATAGGCATAGCTTTTGTTATCCGGTAAGGATGAAAGCTGTAAAATATCTTGCGCTGATCCTTTTTTTATTTGGTTGTAATACGGCTCAAAAAGATGCGAATCAAGCGCCTGCAGAAACAAAAAATGATACTGGCAGGGTGGTAGTTCATACCGATACCGTATACCTTACCCGGAATGAATCCATCACACCGGCAAATTCATACAGCGACCTTTTCCTGGACAGTGCATCACTGGAAAATTTTATACAGCATCAAAAATTATCAACAAGTGATGGACAGGCTATTCACAGCTTTTATAATTACCGGAATATGCAATTTGCATGGTTCAGTTCCCAGGGGTTTACTGAAGAGCTCAAAGGTTTCTGGAACCTGCAGGATAAATTTGGAAAGACAGCCAGGCCATTGCGAAATAAAATGGATACCCTGTTGAATAAAGACACAGTTTTCATTAGCCGCTACGATACAGCGATCATTAATACTGAATTGTTGCTTACGAACGAGTGGTTGCAGCTTTACAGGAACAATTATGATAAGCTCCGGTTTTCGGATATTGGTCCGGAGAAAGTGATACCGATAAGAAAATCTCTTGCCGTATCCGTGGCTGACACCATATTAAATCAACGGTTCGATTCAACAACCGGCGCCTTCACCAATTCCTACTTCTTGCTGATTCAAAAATTGCGCCTGCTTGATTCTATTGCAAAACAGGGAGGATGGCGGGGTTTGATACTAACATCTAAACAAATAAAAAAAGGAGCAGCATCACCTTTCATTTTGCAGTTGAAAAAAAGAATGAATCAGACAGGAGAATATGGAAATGCGGACACAAGTAAATTATTCAATGATTCACTTGAGCTGGCCGTTAAAAGTTACCAGAAACGATACGGGATGAAACCATCGGGTATCATTACAGATACATTGGTGCGGTCATTGAACGTGCCGGTCATTCAACGGTTACAACAGGTAATATTAAACCTGAAACGGCTGCAGTGGATGCCGATAACTCATGATCAAAATTATATTTCAGTGAACATCCCGGAGTTTATGCTTTCAGTTTTTGAAAACAATGCAAAAGCTTTTGAGATGCCGGTTGCGGTGGGTAAAGAAGGTACAAATACAACCATGTTCAGTGGCAATCTTGATCAGGTAGTATTCAGTCCCTACTGGAATATACCTTCCAGTATTGTACAGAGAGAAATTTTGCCGGCGATAAAAGCAGACAAAGATTATCTGAAGAAGCACAACATGGAAATAGTAGGCAAGAATGATTCAATTCCTGCCATTCGGCAATTACCCGGCAAGGACAACGGTTTGGGAAAGGTGAAGTTTTTATTTCCAAACAGGTATGATATATATTTTCATGATACCTATGCTAAGGATATTTTCAAAAAAGATAAAAGAGCGGCGAGCCATGGTTGTATCAGGCTTGCTGATGCAGAAAAGATGGCAAATTATCTATTGCACAACAACCCTGAGTGGACACCTGGTAAAATAAACGCTGCGATGAACAATAATAAGGAACAATCTGTAAAGGTGAACCCTCCCGTACCCGTGAATATAACTTATTTTACAGCCTGGGTAGATGAGAATGGCCAATTGAATATGAGAGATGATGTTTACGGTCACGATAAAAAAACGGGCCTGATGATGTTTGGCAATACAGGGGAAGCCGGTTTACCTATTTTAACTGATACAATCCCTGCTAAAAAATAAAAGCCTAAAGGCTCTTTAATTGTTAATCACATTTTTTTCACAATACCTTCCTTCATTCTTTCCACGAGGGTTAATTTTGTATTTTTAAAAAACTTATATATTCAAATGTTTACCCATTCTTTAAGACGTGTATTGTTATTAGTGTGTTTATTGGTTACCGTTGGAGCATACTTGCAGGCACAAAGCAATTTTAAATTAAAATATAAGAACTCTTCTGTTTACGGTGGCATTGATGTTGGTGCGAAAGGGGTAAAACTCAGTATTCTTGAAATCGGCAACAATGCAAGGAAAAATGGAGCATTCAATGTATTGAAAGACACTGCCATCAATACGGATTTTATATCATTTACTGAAACGTCTTTCCAGAATACACTGAATGGATTGTATAAATTATATTCGCTGGCTATCAAAGATTATAATATTTCTCCAGACCGTGTGTTCATTCTTGTAAGCAGCGGCATTAAAGTGCAGGCAGAAAAGGCAGAAAAAACAAGCTGGGTAAAAAATCTTGTGGATTCATTTAAAATACTCTCGAATGAACCCGCACGAAAAATTCCGATGATAGACGTGAAGGAAGAAGCCCGGTTATCTCATTTGGGGATTGTTCCTGACCTTAGAAGATACAGTACCTTCCTGATCGATATCGGAAGTGGCAATACGAAAGGTGGCTACTTCCCTTATGGCAATACGAAAGATTTCAAGCTTTTCCAATTGACCTGGGGAACCAAGAGCGTTGCAAACGCAACCGATAAGCGCCTGGAAGATGACAACAGCCTGATCAACTTCAACAAGCAATTACAAAGGGTTATTGCCGGTGAAGCGAATTCCGAGATCACTTATGCGATCAACGTTAGCGGAGCCTATAATATGAATGACAACATCGCATTCAGTGGAGGCATTGCATGGTCTGTTGCCACCCTGATGTACCCTGAACTGGTTGATAATTCAATCGTCGGCGTGACTTATGAAGATGTGGTTAAATTCGGTGAAAAATTATTCAGGGAATATCCTTCCCTTTCAGATACAGAGATCGTAAAATCATTGCATGATAAAACGCTGGATAAAAAAGCCATTACAAGCGAAGTAAAAAGAGTGCACCAGGTTTTCGATCAAAAATCCTTAATGGCCGGCACTGCGTTGCTACTAAAAATTATGAGACAATTTGAGAGTATTTATGCAAAAAAACAATTCTTCCTTGTTAAAAGCGGGCAGGTGGGATGGATCTCTGCTTATGTTGATCAAACAATTGGCAAATAAAAAAATCCTGTAGTTATTCATTATACATTTCCGGCTACATACTTACAAGTTTCACAGATAACAGATACCATTCTGATGGCAATTAGAAACACCCGTTTACTGGTTTTACCTCTTATTTCTTTATTTCTTTTATTGATTTCTTTTGCACTGCTTTCTTATTGGGGTTACCAGATTTTTTATAGATCTAAAAATGAAAAAAGACCTGGGGTTCAAAAAGATTCAGCCAACTCATCAGAAGGCTCCAGGGATTCACTCCAAAAAATCTATTCAGCTGCGATTAGTAATCTCGATCATCCTGAAATTGCAATGAGTTCATTGCCCCCTGATTCAACAGATACAAGTCATGTGATCAAACCTGAAGATTTTTATAAGCTACGCAACGAGATAACTGACTTATTAAAAAATCCTGCTTCTAACGGAGACCTGGAAATTGCGAGACAAAAGATCGTTGAATTGCAGGATAAAATTCAGTTGTTGCATACCAGGAATGAAAGTGTAGAGCTGGAAAATAAAAAATTATCAGCAGCCCTTACGCAATTGTCGAAGAAAAAAAGCATTGAAGAGATCCGCACACCTGCCAGCACACTGAAAACCAGGGAAACTCTGCCAATTACGGTAAGTGATCTTCATCTTGCTGCAATCAATGTGGGCCAGAACAGTGAAGTGGAGACAACCCTTGCCGAACAAACAGTAAAACTGATCGGGTACTTTGTTGCAAAAAACAACAATACATATAATAATGGTGAAATTTTTGTCGTGGTTACCCAACCTGATGGACACATCATGCAAAATTCCCCATGGGAGGCGGGAAGTTTTCAAACTTCTAATGGCAGGAAAAGTTACTCCTGTAAAATGAGCTTTGACGGATTTAAAAAAGAGGGCACCCGCTTACAATTTACACTCAACGCCGAAAATTTTGAAAAAGGTAATTATTCGGTCGTCATTTATAACAATGGGATCGTAGTAAAAAAAATCATCAAATCTTTATTGTGAATGGTGAATAGGAGTTACAGACCTTCGTTATCCTTCTTTACATTGCCCATTGCCCATTGCCCATCCACCATCCACCATTGCCCATTCACAAATTCTTACCTCGCCGCATTTACAAACGCTGTTAATTCATCTTTGCTCGCCTGGGTGCTTAGTAAATCATATATCTGTGTAAAATTTCCGGGATCAGCAATTCCACGGTAAGAAGCTTTAGCCAGTTGCAGGCGGTTGTCTTCATCAGTTACATAATTTATGAGCTGCCTGGCCTGTGCTGTTGAAAAATAATAAGTGTTATTGGCGAAAATATTTGTCAGCGCCGACATTTTTGCTCCAGGTAACCATTGGGTTTCCACCTGTTGTATCAATGCATTGAAGTTTCCCTCCGCCATTGGTGTTTTGTATTGATAATTTGTTCCGTTATCATAGGTGGAGCTGTTGCTGCCATTGTAGGTACCAACATATGCTGCCAGTTCATTTCTGCTTGCCTGGCTATTGAATAAGTCATATAGCTGAGTAAAATTATTAAGATCAACAATTGTGCGGTAAGAAGCTTTTGCCAGTTGCAGTTTGTTGCCTTCATCATGCACCACCTGGATCAATTGCTTAGCCTGGTACGTTGTAAAATAATTACTGGTGTTCGCAAAAGCATTGGCTATGGTGGATACTTTCGCGTTTGGCAACCATTGATTCTGGACATCCTGCATTAAACTATTAAAATTTGCATCGGGCATCGCAGTTCTGTATTGGTAATTAGTGTTGTTATTATTATTGTTATTGTTCACATCATTGGTACTGTAATTTGAATTGTAGCTGGAAACATAGGCTGCCAATTCATTCCTGCTTGCCTGGGTATTTAATGCTTCATAAATCTGGGTAAAATTTGCTGGGTCAACAATTGTACGGTAAGAAGCCTTAGCGAGCTGCAACCGGTTAATTTCTTCACTCACCAGTTGGATCAATTGTTTTGCCTGGTAAGTAGAAAAATAATTATTGGTATTTGAAAATGCATTGGATATTCTTGAGGCTTTTGCATTTTGCGACCACTGATCCTGAACATCCTGAACCAAAGTATTAAAATTCCCGGCGGACATTGGTGACCTATATTGATAATTATTGTTGTTGTTTGTATTGTAATTTGGATTGTTGGTAGCTACATAAGCTGCCAGTTCATTCCTGCTTGCCTGGGAATTTAAAACTTCATACAGC
>JBDUCQ010000181.1:0-4670 GCA_040003385.1 Ginsengibacter sp.
TCATACTCATGGTTAAATGTTTTTTTGCAATGGTGAAGCTTTTGATTTTTAATATAAACAAATGCCTTTTCCAAAACTGATTCACTTACTGAAAAGGCTGCATAGCCGGTTTGCCAGCTAAATTTTACATCGGTTAAATCTTTTTGATTGATATAATGTGATGTGCCGCCCTTTACCTGTTTGATCACCTCGTCAATTGATGTTTTGGCATTCAATAAGAAGAGGCAATGTACATGTTCGGGCATCCCATTGATGATCCTGACAATACAGCCACAACCCATGAATTGGCTGTGCATGTATTGATAAACTGCAGATTCAATGCTTGAAATTATCATCGGCTGTCTTTCTTTTGTTGACCACACTGAATGGATCCAGATCTTATTGAATGAATGTGACATTCTTTTTGAAATTCATTCCAAAATAACTTCTGGATCGATACATATTATGAGATAATCCTCTATTAGTGAAGTTTAAATGGATTTAATTATGATCATTATAAACACGAGATTTGTGAATACAAACCCTTCATGAAAATTGCAGATACCTTTTCCCTGGCTTTCAGAACTGTGAAGAGCAACAAGCTTCGGACAGGGATCACCGTGGCTATCATAGCTTTTGGCATCATGGCATTGATCGGGATTATTACCGCTATCCAGGCGATGAATCAAAGTCTTTCTGAAAGTTTTTCAACGATGGGGGCAAATGCCTTTAGTATTCGTTTTAGGGACAAACAGGTACACATAGGCGGTAAAAACGGCCAGGTAAAAAAAACAACCAGGGGTGCCTTAAAAGAGAAAAATTCGAATACAGGAAGGGTGATCACCTATGATGAAGCCAGGGCGTTTAAAGCAAAATACACTTATCCTTCTTTGGTGAGTATATCACTCAGGAATACCCGCAATACCGTGGTGAGCAACGAAAAGATCAAGACCAATCCTAATGTATCGATGCAGGGAGGCGATGACAATTTTTTGCAGCTCAGTGGTTATACCCTGGTTGCCGGCCGCAATTTTAATAAGCTGGAGGTTGAAACCGGCCGGAGCATTTGTGTCCTGGGCAATAGCGTGGCAAAAAAGATTTTCGGCGAAAACCTGGAAAAGGGAATCGATAAAATAATCACAGTATCCAACAGTAAATACAGGGTCATCGGCATTTTGAAAGAAAAAGGCTCAAGTGCATTTTTAAATGCCGACAATGTTGTGATCACATCTTATAATAATATCCGGCGTTTGAATTCTACTTCCGGTACTTCTTTTAATATCGGGGTGATGGTAGGAAACGTAAAAGACATTGACCCGGCAATAGATGAGGCCATTGGTATTTTCAGGCCGATCAGGAAAATTGCGTTTACGGATGAGAATAATTTTTTTATTGATAAAAGCGACAGCATAGCCGAGATGTTTACCAACAGCCTCGGGAGCATTACAACCGCCGCTGCTTTCATAGGGTTGATCACCCTCATAGGGGCAGCCATTGGTTTGATGAATATTATGCTGGTTGCAGTTAATGAAAGAACACGGGAAATAGGCCTTATCAAAGCCCTGGGAGGAACCCGGTTAAGTATCCGACAGCAATTTCTATTTGAATCTATCATCATCAGCCTGATAGGTGCCGTCTTCGGTATCATTCTGGGAGTGCTGGTAGGTAACTTATTTGGAATTGTACTAAAAACTGGGTTTGTTGTGCCATGGGGTTGGGTGGTCATCGGTATTGTTACCTGCTCTCTGGTGGGATTATTTGCAGGTTTATACCCCGCCTATAAAGCTTCCAGGCTTGACCCGATCGTTGCATTGAGGTATGAATAATGGAAAAAAACCTTGTCTTTTTATCCTGGCTCCAGGTTCCGGCAAGGCCCAATTGCCTGAAAATATCTCATCTTCTTAGTTTTCAATCTGTTCACCCGATAATGGCAATATGATTGATCAGGCTTTGAACAGAGCCCAGTATTTAGGGTCGGTGGATTAATAAGATAAATCTTTAGAAGAAATATTTTCATTCAATTATTTTATTAACTTGTGTGCCCCCATGAAAATTTAAACGGTTGACTTTTATTTTTTAAAACTATTTTTCGCTACAATTGTACATTCAAACTTTTATCCATACAACTTAAACCTTAACTCACTTAAAAATTAAAGTCATGGCAGAAACAAACACAACTGCGAGAACCACAGTTACTACTTCAGTACAGGCAAAAAAGTCAAGCAATGTGATCGCCTGGATTGCTCCCCTAATTTGTATAATCGCTGGTTATGTGATCTGGCGTTTTGTAATTGGTGCCGATACAAATTTTACACAACCTGATAAAGCCGGTGGTTTCTGGCCTAACCATAAGGGAGCTAAGGGAAACCTTGCAAAGATGTATGAAGGTGGTATCATCGTTCCTATATTGATCGGATGTTTCCTGATTGTAGTAACATTTGTGATCGAAAGATTACTCACGGTGTTAAAGGCTTCAGGCAGTGGATCCATTGCTGAATTCATCAGGAAGATTCAATATCACCTGGCCAATAAAAATGTGGATGCCGCGCTTGCAGAATGCGACAGGCAACGTGGTTCAGTAGGAAATGTGATGAAAGCAGGATTGCGCAAGTACAAGGAAATGATCACAGAGCCTGAATTGTCAACGGAGCAAAAGGTATTGGCCATTCAAAAGGAAGTAGAAGAAGCAACGGCCCTGGAGCTGCCGATGCTTGAAAAGAACCTGGTGTTTCTGTCAACGATCGCCTCTGTTGCCACCTTGCTTGGATTGCTGGGTACGGTAATGGGAATGATCAGGTCGTTCAGTAACCTCGGCGAATCGGGTGGTGGTGAAGCAGCGAGAGAATTGTCAAAAGGTATATCTGAAGCATTGTACAATACAGCTCTTGGTATCGGTACATCTGCTGTGGCAATTATCACTTATAACATTTTTACTACTAAAATAGATGGCATCACGTATGGCATAGATGAGTCTGGTTTTACATTAACTCAAAGTTTTGCTTCCCTTTACAAGTAAGATGTATTATGGAAGAAAGCCCGTTTTGCATCTATTAAAAATAAAATATTAAAACATGGGAAGAGCCAAAATCAAAAGAGGCAGCACAAACATCGATATGACGGCTATGTGCGATGTAGCATTCCTGTTGTTGTCATTTTTCATCCTGACAACGAAGTTTAAGCCTGCAGAAGCCGTCGACGTTACTACTCCAAGTTCCGTCGCTTCCAAAGCAGCTCCTCAAAAAGATGCCTTTACTGTTTCTGTTGATAAACTGGGACGGATTTTCGTTGACATGACTGATGAAATGAAAGGAGATGTTGGACAACAGATATCAACTGCAAGGCAATTGAATTGGACGCCTGAGGATATTAAATATTTTAAGGCATCCACATTTGTTGGAGCCCCTCTTGCTCAAATGCCGCAATTTGTGAGACTACCGCCGGAAAAGCTTAAAAATTATACCCTCGTAGGAATTCCTGCAGACAGTGCTAACAATGAATTGAGAGATTGGATCAACGCTGCCATCCAGGTGTATAAAGACAAAGGAGTTAAACTTAATTTTTTGATCAAGGGTGATAATTTATCTAAATACCCGGCTTTCAAAAGCGTGATCGATGCATTTAAGAAAAATGATGTTTTCAAGTACCAGCTGATTACGAAACCTGAAAGCATTCCACCCGGAAGTGAGCTTGAAAAAAATAAATATTTGCAAAGCCAGGAAGCGGGCGATTAGTTGAACGACACTCATTCTTTAAAAATAAAAATTTACTACAATGGCAGAAATGGAGGTAAAAAGCGGTGGCGGTCATAAAAAAGGCCCCGGCGTTAAAAAGGCGAAAAAGCTGTCAACCCGTGTTGACCTTACGCCCATGGTTGACCTTGGATTTTTGTTGATCACCTTTTTTATATTCACTACAACCATGGCTCAGCCTACTGCCATGAGTCTTGCAATGCCGAAAGACACTGATAAGCCTGATGAATTGAACAAGGTTAAGGAGTCAGGGGCACTTACACTCATGCTGGGCAAATCGGATGTGGTATATTATTATTTCGGAGGCGATCCTTCCAAAATGCAGACTACAGGGTATAAAGATGTAAGGAAAATAATCCTTGATAAAAAGAAATCGACACCTGCTGATGATCTGTTCATTACGATAAAGCCAGATGCAGACGCCACTTATAAAAATGCAGTGGATATGCTCGACGAGATGTCGATCAATGACATTAAAAGGTATGCCATGATCGACCCGACACCGGATGAATTTAAAATGATCCAAATGACAGAACAGGCAGGAGGTATAAAATAATTTATGGAAAAAATCCATTGAATGTATCTCATAAAAAAGCTGAAACATGGAAACTAACAAAATATTAAGCGCAGATCTTCTTGATATATTATTCGAAGGTAGAAATAAGGAATATGGCGCTTATGAATTGCGTAAAACGTATAACAGGCGCCTGAGGTCATCCTTATTGATTATGGCCGGAATTGCACTCCTGATATTCATCGTGTCTTTTGTTGCCAATAATATAAATACAGAAGATGAAACAAAGAAGCAGGACGTAAAGGACCTTACTTTGTCGGAGGTGAAAACAGATGAACCACCGCCACCACCACCACCTCCTCCGCCAAAATTGCCCCCGCCTCCTCCTATTGCCACCATTCAGTTTACACCGCCTAAAGTGGTAAAAG
>JBDUCQ010000182.1:0-4627 GCA_040003385.1 Ginsengibacter sp.
GAGCATCTGCTTTATAATGTGTTCTTCTTTTTGCACTTCTTTGCTGACTGTGTCGACGCTTGGGATTTGGCATAACCGGTGTTTTTAAAATATAAATTAATTCTGTTTATTCTTGAATTTCTCCAGGCCCTTTAACAGTGGATTATTGTTCTCAATTTTTCCTGACTCCATTTTTTTCAGCATGGCCAGCACTTCCTGGTTGCATTGCGGGCCGCCGATTTCTTCTTCTCTGCACATCCTTTGCATCGGTATGCTGAGGCTTACAAATTCGTAAATCCAGTCAGCTACACGGAGGTGGCTTTCTGTCCGGGAAATATAATATATATCCGGGTCGTCCTCCGTTGCATTCATTTCGTCCGGGTTGTCTACAAGTTTGATCACCATGTTAAACTCATCCCACAAATCCATGGAAAGGGGATTGCCACACCTGTCGCAGATTACACCTACTATTCCCCCGATTTCAAACTTTGCCATGAGGAAAGACGTGTTTTTTTCAAGGAATAGCTTGATTTTTGCATGGCAATTGCTAAAATCTGATCCACTGTACGCTGAAAAGAACTTATCATCTACTTCAAAAGTAAATTCATGATTTCCCGGCCTTAATCCCACAAATGCAATATCAAATTCACGCCGGTTTCCCATTACATCATTTTAAAGGCCTGCAAAGGTAATCAGAATTTACGAATTATAGGATTTACAGACTCAAGTTAAGTTCTCACTCCCGGCTCCAGGCTCTAGCCTATTGTTCCAGGTTCCTCCAGGCTCCCGGCTTTTCAGACTGTATTGCGCTGACGCAGGTTATTTATCTTTACTCTCTATGGCAGCTGAACCACAAAAGCTAAAGATCAGGAAGTCCTTGTTACTTCCTGTTGTGATCATTGTGCTGGTTAAACTTTTCTCTCTCAACCAATATTTAGTTGAGCAAATGTATTCCAACGGCGTGTTTTATGTGATTGGAACGATATTGAGGAAATTAACGGGATGGATACCTTTCAGTATTGGGGATATATTTTATTGTTTGGCCGGGATATGGATCCTTTTGAAATGCATTAAAGTTGCACAACTCATTTACAGAAAAGAATTTCAACGTAAAACCCTGGTTTTTGCATTAAGGAAAATATGGGTGATTGCGATGTGGATATACGTGATGTTTAATATGATCTGGGGTTTGAATTATAACAGAAAGGGCATTGCCTACCAGTTACATTTTTCATCTGCCAAATACGATAGTTCCGACCTTAAAAAAATGGTGGTTCTATTGATCAGGAAAGTCAATGCAAATAAGAATGCACTGATCAAAAACGGCATTTTATATCCTGGTGAAAAAGACCTTTTTGAAAGAGCACGGAAATGTTATGAGCTGGCCAACAAAACTTACCCGTTTTTATTTTATAACCCTTTATCAGTAAAATCATCTTTGTACAGTGAATGGGGAAATTACCTCGGGTTCACAGGGTACTACAATCCTTTTAGCGGTGAGGCCCAGGTGAACACTACTGTTCCAAAATTTATACTGCCTTATACCACTTGCCATGAAATGGCCCACCAGATTGGGTATGCAAAGGAAGACGAAGCAAATTTTGTAGGTTACCTTGCTGCTACATCATCCCATGACACGCTCTTTCTGTATTCAACTTACCTGGACCTCCTTTTATACGCCAACCGTGAATTGGCAGTGAGGGATCCGTTCTTTGCTTACGCTTCCATGCAGGAATTATCAACTGATGTAAAAACCGATCTGACAGAATATAGAAATTTTTTGAAGCGTTATAAAAGTTTTGTTGAGCCTGCCATAAGCTGGGCATATTCGAGATACCTGAAAGCCAATCAACAGCCACACGGAATGAGAACTTATAGTGAAGTGGTAGGCAACCTGATTGAATACTTTAAAAAGTTCGGAAGGATTTAATAGGAACGGTTTACACGTCGATTCAAAACTTAATTCTTTCCCGGAACTTATCATCTGTAATTACCCGGAATTCGAAATTGCTCATCCACCTCTGCAACGAGGAATTTTCCTTGGCTGACAAATCATTAAAAAAATATGCCATTTCAATCCTTGTACCATCCATCAGTGTAATGTATAGAGCCTTTGTGAGCACAAAAAGTGTTGAGCCGCCCATCATCCCGCCATGCCTGAACAATCTTCGGTTGTCGCTGCTTTCCATCAAAGTTTCCAGGATGTCAGCAAGACTCCCATATATATTGGTATTGAAGAAACCGCGCTTATTAAGAATGGAGATCACTTTTACGTATTCTTTTGTTGTGGAGGAAGGAAGCCTTTCATTCCATAACTTATGCATCGGGGGAGTAAAGTCCTTCAGGTTAAATTTTTCCTTATATGCCGAGTCGGTTTTGAGCTCGTTGTGGATCCAGAGAATAAATTTTGAATAATCTTCTTCAGTAAGATCATCTATTTCTTTAAGAATTTTTGATTCTTTAAATTTTCTTGGATTTTGATACATGAATAAAGAAGACACCATGGGGTAAATGGCTGTGTGGTTGATCAATCCCAGCGATGGAATATTATTCTGAATATTATCATATCCCAGCAGGTCCATTATAAATTCGGTATTTGCATGGCTGCCGAACATCATCATCCCCCTGGCTACATCAATAAGCTTTATGCTGTCATTCTGAAAATGCCCTTTTTCCATTTCATATTTCAACCAGGCCGGATGGGCATCTTCATCTGTACCAGGTATATAATATCTATTTACGCTGCCGAGAGAAATATTTTGATTTACATCAAAAACTTCAGCTGCGGCCTGCCTGGCAAATTCAATGGCGACCATTATATTTACGGTAGTCGCCAATGGCATCAATTTATTCTCATTCAGTGATGCAGTAACCAGTCCGTTTTCTTGAAGGTATACTGATGAACGTGCTTTATTCTGTTGAATAAAATTGAGGAGGGAATCGCCTTCAGACTGGGCTGAAACATCCAGGCAAGAAATTAATAAGAGGAATATTGCAAGATGGATAGTTGGACTCCCGGTTTTCATCCAACTATTAACGAAGAACGTTAAAATTTATTTTTCCACATCATGCTTTCAACGGGCCTGTTGGGCTGTCCGCTGTATTTTGCATCCTTTTTATCATTGTATTTTACTGCAACCTCCCCATCAACCGGAAAATAGATGAGCTGACCTATTGGCATTCCGGAATAAACTCTCACCGGGATCTTACACGAGATTTCAAGGGTCCAGTTGCCACAAAATCCAACATCTCCCTTGCCTGCCGTAGCGTGTATATCGATTCCAAGCCTCCCCGTTGAAGATTTGCCTTCGAGAAATGGAACATGACTATGGGTTTCTGTGTATTCCTGGGTAACCCCGAGATACAATTCTCCAGGGTGCAGGATAAAACCTTCGCCAGGGATCTCAAAGTGCCTGATTTGATTGTGTGTCTTTGCATCCAGCACTTTATCAGTATAAGTGGCCAGGAATTTTCCAAGATGAACATCATAGCTGTTGCTGCCGAGATATTGACGGTCGTATGGCTCTATTATTATTGTTTTCTTTCCAATTTCTTCAAGGATCCGCGTATCTGATAAGATCATAGTGGTTGAGCTGGTTTTTACAGAACGGTGCAATCTATTCAAAGGAATATCTTTGGCAAAATCTTCCGATGTATTGATGCCTTTGTTTTATCAACATAATATTAACGCTTCTACAAAAATTGGTGTGTGGCATATTACCGAGGATGAAGGCTTTTTTTTACAAAAGGTAACCCTTCAGAAAAATATAACCCACTGGCATAAACGATTACAACATCTCGCAGGAAGGTACCTGCTGCCGTATTTATTTCCTGGCTTTCCTCATCAATTGATACTGATTGCTGATACGCGAAAGCCTTATTTGCCGGGCGAAGAATTTCATTTTTCTATTTCACATTGTGGGGACTTTGCTGCAGTTATGGTCAGTAAACACCAGAGGGTAGGAGTTGATATTGAACTGGTATCTTCTAAAGTAGGGTTGATCAGTCATAAATTTTTAAATGATGATGAATTGCCAAAACCTTCATTGGGTGCCTGCCAGCAAAATACACCAGATCTGCAAAAACTTACATTGCTATGGTGCTGCAAGGAAGCGGTATTCAAGTGGTACGGCAATGGCGGGGTTGATTTTAAAAATCACATACACCTGGGGCATCGGCGGGGTGAGAAAACACCAGGTGTGATCACTTCTTTTTTTCTAAAAGATGAACCTGTTGCCCTGGACATTCATTACAAATTGTTTGATGGGATGTGCCTTGCATGGGTAGCCTGATTGTACATTTCCTTTTCCGGATCCTCCTCAGTTCCCTCCAGCAATGGGATATTCTGAACTGATGAACCGGCTATACCTTTAACGCTTCCATACATCCCGGAGGTATTCAATAAAACTTTGTCAAGTTGCTTTTCTCTTTCTTTCCAGATCTTTTCCATTTGAATGCGCTCTCTGGTGATTGAATTTTTCATGGAGACAAAACCCTCTACGATCGCTTCAATTTGCTGGCGGAATTCAAGGCCTGTAAGATAATTGTACAGGACATGCATTTTTTCACCCTTGTTTTCTTCAGCCTTTTTTGTTTCAGAGATCCTGAGGATCGCGTTCCTGAGTGCAGAAGCAAGGCCCGGCAATTC
>JBDUCQ010000068.1:0-15687 GCA_040003385.1 Ginsengibacter sp.
CCAGGGACCCCCTGATTATGAGTCAGGTGCTCTAACCAGCTGAGCTATAGGCCCTTCTTCCTTTCAGAAGATTGGGTTGCAAATATAAATAAAATGGCTATTTAACCTTTCATTAAAATTATTAACCTTTATTTTGTGCCTCAAATTTGCTTATGAAGAAATTTTTTTTCCTGATCATTGCCTGTTTAGCATTTGCAACTCTCTTTGCACAGGAAGAAACCAAGCCCGTAACCAGCGCAAAAAAATTCGATCTTAGCGGGCGCCCCGGCGACCATTTTATGGTCCAGCTGACATCTGATCACTGGACAGGAATGCCAGACAGCATTGCAAGTCACCAAAGTGGATTTTCAAGGGGTCTCAATGTTTATCTCATGACGGACAAGCCTTTTAAAACTGATTCAAGGCTGAGCTTTGGAATAGGTATCGGAGTGGGCAGTAATAACATTGTATTTAAAAAATTGAACGTAGACTTAAAAGCAACCTCGGCGCGTCTTCCGTTTACCCATGTTGATTCTACCAATCATTTTAAAAAATATAAATTATCCCTGTCATATCTTGAAATACCTCTTGAATTCCGGTTTTCTTCCAACCCCGCTAATGCAGCCAAAAGCTGGAAAGTTGCCCTTGGTATCAAGGGAGGAACTCTCATCAATGCACATACCAAAGGCAAAGACCTCCAGGATAAAAATAACCGCACATTGAATTCGTATACTGAAAAAGAAAACAGCAAAAAATATTTCAACAGTACAAGGTTCATGGGTACTGCACGAATTGGTTATGGTATTTTCTCGTTATATGGAGGATACCAGCTGGGCAATGTTTTGAAGGACATTGCAGGTCCGCCCATGAAACTTTACGAGGTGGGCATCAGTCTAAGCGGTCTTTAATTTCAAATTGCACACTTCTTCTTTTTATTAAATCCTACTTCATCTTCCAAGATGTAAGTTTTCCTTACTTTTAAGTGAATTGATCGCACCTATACATGATTGAAAAGAAAAGAATTATCCAGGGAGAAATCAGGGCAATATTGGTTGGATTGGTACATAAAGACCAGGATGAACATTTGCTCAATGAATACCTGGATGAGCTTGCTTTTCTTGCAGAAACTGCAGGAGCAGTTGCAGTAAAGAGGTTTACACAGCGGTTGCCTCACCCGGACAGCAGGACTTTTGTTGGAAAGGGGAAACTGGAAGAAATTAAGAGATACATCAGCGGGAAAAACATTGAGCTGGTGATATTTGATGATGAGCTCAGCGGTTCACAGATCACAAATATTGAAAAAGAATTGCAGGCAAAGACCATCGACCGCTCCGATCTCATCCTCGACATATTTGCTGCAAGGGCTAAAACAGCACAAGCAAAAGTACAGGTGGAGCTTGCACAGTATCAGTACATTTTACCAAGGCTGAAAGGGATGTGGAGCCATCTTGAAAGACAAGGAGGCGGGATAGGCAGCAGGGGTCCCGGTGAAACTGAAATAGAAACCGACAGGAGGATAGTCAAAGAAAAAATAAGTCTCTTACGCCGCCGGCTAAACGAAATAGATAAGCAGGCATTTACCCAACGCAAAGACCGTGGTGAATTCATCAGGGTTGCACTTGTGGGCTATACCAATGTAGGCAAATCCACCCTGATGAATTTGCTGAGCAAGAGTGATGTATTTGCGGAAAATAAATTATTTGCGACCCTCGATACAGTGACCAGGAAAGTCGTTTTTGAGCACACCCCATTCCTGCTCAGCGATACAGTGGGATTTATTAGAAAGCTGCCGCATCACCTGATCGAAAGTTTCAAGAGCACTTTAGATGAGGTAAGAGAGGCCGATATTTTACTGCATGTCGTGGACATTTCGCATGTACAGTATGAAGAGCAATATGCCGTGGTGAATAAAACATTGCAGGAGCTTAAATCATTTGATAAACCAACCATTACCATTTTCAATAAGATAGACCAGTATGAAAAAAATACTTTCGATGAATGGCTGAACGACGACGTAAAACAGGAGATACTGAATGATTTGAAAGTTAAATGGGAGACAGAAACCCATGGGAACTGCATTTTTATTTCGGCTACAGAAAAAAAGAACATTGATCAACTCCGCAAAATCATGGTGAATAAAATAAGGCACACCTACCAGGTTCGTTATCCATACAAAGCTGAATTTTTCTACTGACCGCAAAATCCGGATGATGAAAAAGTACAAATGGCATAAGGTTGCGGATTCGGTGGAAGAACTTCATTTTGGCTCCAATAATTTATTGCAGCTTACCGTGGATGGAAAAAAGATCTGTATGGCTAAATTTAATGATCAATACCATGCATGTCTTTCAAAATGCCCGCATGCCGGGGGTAATATGGCAGATGGCTTCCTGGATGCCAAAGGAAATATAGTATGCCCTTTGCATCGGTATACCTTCAATTTCGTCAATGGCAGGGACATTACAGGTGAGGGTTACTTTTTAAAAGTCTATCCTGTAAAAACAGGAGATGAAGGTATTTTTGTGGGTATTGATGAAGGGAACATTTTCAGCTGGATAAAATAAATGAGAATGTATTTTTACATGTATATAAAAATCTATATTTTTGCACCCCGTTATAAATTCCTCCTTAGCTCAGTTGGTTAGAGCATCTGACTGTTAATCAGAGGGTCCCCCGTTCAAGTCGGGGAGGGGGAGCAATACTGGTAAAGGGTTTTAGACAATTTTGTTTGAAGCCTTTTTCATTTGGCACATCCAATATCCATACAGTTTTTGTGGATAAATCTTTTTCAATTATTATTTATTGAATTGTTTCTAAAATAACCGTTTCTTATTTTTAAAATCATGCATCAGTTTAACCCACCCAAATTGATCCTCTTTAGGCACTTTAAATTCGAACATTAAATCCACAACTTTAAAAAATTAATCTGCACCTATCCGAATCCCTGGTAACCGAATTAATGTATTAATAATGCCACCAGATAACCCACTGGAATTTGCTGAAGATTATTTGAAATGGTAACCATATAGCAAATTAATTGAAGATTTTTTGCTAAATACAGGGAGATTTTTTTAAGATTACCTTCATCCAATTCGAATGAACCATCAACATGAATGAAGCTGCCTATAGAATTGGATTTTGGTCAGGAGTTTTTGCATTTGTTTCTGCCCTGGCTTTTGTGATTGTTCAATTATTGCAGGTTCTGGGCGTTTTTAGTTTTCCATTGGATGAAATTCTCATCTATGTAACTTCTTTTTGCATTGTTATACCCTTCGTCCTTGAAATACTCTCCCTTCATTATATTGTATCAGTAGATAAAAAAATCTGGAGCCATGCAGCTTTGGTCTTTTCAATCTTATATGCTGTTTTTGTTACCTCAAATTATGTTGTTCAACTAGCAACTGTGATTCCAATGGAATTGAAAGGTGGTTTAAACGAAATCCAGGTTCTTAAACAAACTCCACATTCTCTCTTTTGGGACTTTGATGCGATAGGATATATATTTATGGGTTTGGCAACATTATTTGCTTCAGCCGTGTTTGAAAAACATGGGTTTCAAAAATGGGTAAGATTTTCATTTTTAGCCAATGCATTCGTCACTCCATTTATTGCAATTGTATATTTCTATCCAACCTTCTCACCAAGGCTATATGTCCTTGGTTTCCCATGGGGGATTACTGCCCCGCTTTCAATGCTTATGCTTGCAATACTCTTTAGAATAAAAATGAAAGCTGCGACCAGGTGATATGAAATGAAGGCTACCTCACTTCATTTTTATGTAACAAAGCATTCAAAAACGTTTATATCAACAGTATCCTGATAAAAAACTTCATTTTAAGTTTTGATTGTATGTTTTTTTTTGTACTTATGCAGTTATTCTGCCAAACCTGTGCTCTGCACCAATCATCATTCTTTACATTTTAAAACTATGCTCAATGAGAAAGATTTTTCTTTTGCTTATGATTATTCCTTTATCCGGATTGTGCCAGACAAAAACCATCCTTAATTCCTTCCGGGTATTTCCTAAGACAGATAAGGTGGTTGAGTTTGAAAGAGCACTTACCAACCATGCCCAGAAATATCATACGGGTGACTGGAAGTGGCGTGTTTGGAGCATTGAATCAGGACCGGATGCCAATGGTTACATGGTCACAGAAGGCCCGAATTCATGGGACCTCATCGATGGTCGTGGTGACATCAGCGCTGAACATACCAGCGATTGGGAAAGAAATGTCTTGCCGCTCACCACAGGTCAGGGTTCTTCAGGTTATTACAATTTTGATGCTGACTTAAGTACTGTTCAATTGACTGACTATGCGGATAAGATCCTGATCACTCATATGAATGCCAGGCCTGGTAAAATTGCAGCTACCAAGGAGCTCATAAAAAAAATTAATAAAGTTTGGCAGGCAGGTAAGGAATCGGTCGCAGTTTATTCACTGGTGGCTTCAGGCGATCCGGGTTTTATTACTGTTAGCCGGTTGAAGGCTGGATTAAAAGAATTATCAGATACTTACCGCAAACCTATGGCTGACAGGTATGCCGAATCCTACGGTGCGGGCTCATGGGAAGCTTACCTGAAAGACTATGCTGATGCAGTGGAAAGGCGCTGGTCTGAACTCCTGGTCTATAAGCCAAAACTCAGTTCCAAGTAAAGGACTTCAAACAACTCAGTTAAGACTACCCCACTTCAAAAAAGTTGTGGGGTTTTTTTATTATTATATATAGTGAGAAGCAGAGTTTATAACTCGTATTAAGTTAAAACGTGAATGGTCAATATTTTACGAACCGCCTGCCTGCAGGCAGGTTGACCATCTGTGCCATGCAGCCGCGGATAGTTTACTCATTTGTAATGGATCTATGTATGATATTTCTTACTAAATGTAATATTTATTTGTCTAATTGTAAAATATACTTTACATTTACTAAAATTTACTGTATGCCATACACAATATTATTACCAAACAAATTCAAAAAGATTGGGTGGATTATTTTAGTACCTGCTGCCATCCTTGGAATTATTCTGATTGTAAATGGCTTTGATGCAATGCCAATCAAGGCTAAAGTTTTTGCATTATATAATGACCAGATATTGGGGAAACGAGAGTCCTTTACATTCATTAATACAAATATTACCAATACAATTATCGGGATGTTATTCATTGCAGGGGCTGTATTCGTTGGATTTTCAAGAGAAAAAAAAGAAGATGAATTTATTGCTAATCTTCGATTGTCATCACTCCTATGGGCCGTATTTGTCAATTACATTCTGCTGTTTCTCGCATTTGCATTTATCTACAACATGGCATTTCTTGTTGTAATGATGTACAATATGTTTACCATCATGATCATTTTCATTGTAAGATTCAATTACATCTTGTACAGAAATTCTAAATCCCTCGAAGATGACAAATAAAATAAAAATTGAGAGGGCCATTAAAAATCTCACACAGGAAGAATTAGCATACAAGGTGAAGGTTAGCCGTCAAACAATAAATGCAATGGAAGCCAATAAATATGTTCCTTCTACAGTCTTAGCCTTAAAAATCGCAAGAATTTTTAACAAAATGGTTGAAGAAATTTTTATACTTGAAAAAAATGATTGAACTACTTGAGAACTATCCGGCTACTTTACTGGTCGTTACCCATGTCACATAAAAATTCAACACACTTGTAGGTAACCCGAAATTGTTTTTGTGTCCTTGGTTCAGTGTTATAACGCTGGATTCATTTGCAGATATACTTTTTAAATAACCCTGGGCATTTATGGAAGTAACTCAACTACCAGGGCTTCATAAGGTTTCAATGCAACAGTGGTTCCCTTATTTTTTAATCGCTCATTCCCATAGTTAGACAGTAATAGTTTTGATTTCCGGAATGGGATGCCTGGATTGCTTTGTACAGTTTTCGTTGTAAAATTCAATAATACTAAGATCTTCTTCCCATTTCCCTGCCTCGTATATGCATATACGTTGGGGTTGTCCTTTTCCAGCAACATATATTTTCCATACACCAGTGTTGAATTTTGCTTTCTCAGCTGCACCACTTTTTTAAAATAGTTTAAAACAGAATTCGGATCCTTCTCCTCTGCGTGTGCATTGATACTTTTATAATTGGGATTTACTTTTATCCATGGCGTACCACTGGTAAAACCTGCATTGTTGTTGGTATTCCATTGAAAGGGTGTGCGTCCATTGTCCCTGCTGGCAAATTTGATATTCTCCATAAATTTCTTCATGTCCCCGCCAATGTCCCTTTGATGCTGGAATTCGTTAAGCGTGGGCATATCACGGTATTCCTCAATTTTTTCAAATCCTGCATTGGTCATACCCAACTCATCCCCATTGTAATAATAAGGTGTGCCGCGCATAGTCATGATAAATGTGGCCAGCATTTTGGAAGACAATTCCCTGAATGCAGGATTGTCGTTCCCAAACCTGCTGACCAATCTTGCCTGGTCGTGATTGGCGAGAAAGATTGATAACCATCCTTTTTCGGCAAACGCACTGTCCCAACGGCTGAACACCTCTTTAAATGTTACCAGGCTATACCCACCTGGTTTCGCTACATCAACACCATCGAATGCATAGGCCATATTCAATTCATGACGATCTGCATCAACCAGCTCGTGTGCATCCTCAAATGAATTGCCTGCACCCTCTGCAACACTCATCACATCATATTTACTGAATACCTGCTGATCCATCTCCCGGAGATAGTCGTGTAAATGCGGGACCATCGCATAATATTTCGAAAAATTTTTCTCATAACCCTGTGGAAAAACGGGAAATGTAGTGTCCTTTGAAGCAAACTGGAATGCATCCAGCCGGAAGCCATCGATGCCTTTATCAGCCCAGAATTTCATGATATCAAATACTTCCTGGCGCACTTTCGGGTTTTCCCAGTTTAAATCGGGCTGCTTACGCGAAAAGTAGTGAAGGTAATAGGCCTGGGTCAGTGAATCATACTTCCATGCATCATGATTCACATCAAACAAACTATATCTTGGTGGCGGAGTCCCTCTTTCTGCATTCCACCAGTGATAGTAATTACGGTAAGGATTGTTCCTGGAACTCCTTGACTGCCTGAACCATTCGTGCTCATCGCTGCTGTGGTTCACCACCAGGTCCATAATCACTTTAATGTTACGGGCGTGCATCCCTTTGAGCATTGCATCAAAATCAGCCATTGTCCCAAACTCTTTCATGATATCCCTGTAATTACTGATATCATATCCATTGTCATCATTGGGAGATGAATAAATCGGGTTAAGCCAAACGGCATCTATCCCGAGGCTTTTGATGTAATCAAGCTTTGAAATAATTCCCTTCAGATCACCTACTCCATCTCCATCGCTGTCTTTAAAACTGCGCGGATAAATTTGGTAAACTACTGCCTCCTTCCACCACTTTGCCAAGGGTTCCGGTAAATGTTGTTGTTGCCCACATATAAGCAATGGCAGCATTGAAAGCGGTAGACATATAATACTCAGGAAAAAGGAACGAAGCATGAGATTTAATTAATCGGGACAAAGATATTATCAATTTTCTTTTTGTGATTTCCTGAACTATGATTTGAAAGAATAAATGATTGAAATGATTAAATATATTTAGCTTTTAACACTGTAAAGGAGGTACCCTGATTATTTGTTTATCAATAGGGGCTGATGGAAAATTTACTGAAGGTTAAAGAATTATTTTCTCCAATCTAACGTTTATTTTACGACTATCATGTGAGTTGATTCTTTTAGAAATCGCACCTGTTTTTCTTTATATCTTTTTTGAGTGCATACCCCATAAATTTGCGCAAAAATTTCCCATGACCTTCTGATAGGGTAAAATTTTAAGTTCCCCTGACTGTCTTTCAAAAATTTATTATTGAGGATAATTGAATACCAATTCAAACCAAATTTCAATTGTAATATATTAACTATCAACCATTTGACGACAGTATTAGCGGAATAAAGTATTTGCTCCAGATTAAAAAGAAATCATCTAGGCAGATTTGGAACTAAAATTTCACGCAAGGCCAAGTTGGACAGGTTATTGTACTTTCCCAATAATGAAAAAGATCCTGGTTGTGGATGATGAAGATGATATATTAAACGCTTTAAAGATCATTCTGACCCGCAAAATGTTTAGTGTGGAAACAACAGCCAACTGGAAAACTATACCTCAAACAATTCAAACCTATAAACCCGATTTAATCTTACTCGACGTTTCGCTTTCGGGTGCCGATGGACGTGATATATGCAATGAATTGAAGGGATCGAAAGAAACAATGGCCATTCCTGTCGTACTGATTTCTGCACATTATAACCTGATCAATAATCTAAAGGGTTGTAAGCCCGATGCAATCATTACAAAACCGTTCGACTCTTCCAACCTGTTGAATGTTATTACAGGAAATTTAAATTAAAAGTGGATCTGGTATCCTGATATCATCGTCTCCCGGGGGGAATGTCATCCCTTGGTCAGTTTTAACCCATTTTTATATACATATCCGCAGAAGTGATGTTTTATTTATTTTTGTTTCATGAAGAAACTGCTGATCGTCGACGACTCGCAAGATCTACTTGAGGCAATGAAGTATTTCCTTGAGAAAAAAAATTATTTGGTAGAGGCTATTTCAAACCATAAGGAAATTTTTAAAGCAGTTGCAGAATTTCAACCGGATCTTGTCATGCTGGATATTTTCCTGTCCGGGGCTGATGGCCGCGATGTCTGCAAAAAATTACGAGAAAATTATGAAACAAAATATTTGTGTATCATGATGTTTTCGGCTTCGCCGGAGGCTTTACACCAGCACATAGAATATGGCGCAGATGGATGTATTGAAAAACCATTTGACCTCCAAAACATATTAGAAACTATAGAAACAGTCATGGAAAGTTGCAAGGACAATGTTTATAAAAAAAGTGCATAGCCCGACTTAATACAGAAATAGCTGATCCTGCTATTTCAGCCATATTTTCGAACTTATTTTATATTGCTATTGCTTACGAAAGCTATTTTTTTACTATCAGGAGACCAGGAAGGGGTGTTGATAGAACCTTGCCCCCCATATAGATACGCAATCACTTTTGGCGTACCGCCGTTTACCGGTAACAAACGCAGGTATACATGCTTATAAAATGGATGATCGCCGGGAGGAATATCTTTCATAAAAGATAAGCAAACGATCCACTTTCCATCAGGGGAAACGTGTGGAAACCAATTGTTAAACTCATCATTTGTGAGTTGTTGCTGTTGGCTTCCATCTGGTTTCATCCTCCATAACTGCATCATGCCGCTTCTAACTGAGTTGAAATAGATGTATTTTCCATCCGGGCTGTATTCAGGCCCGTCATCCAGGCCAGGAGACGAAGTCAGCCGGATCTCAGGCCCTCCGTCAACAGGGATCTTATAAACGTCAAATTCCCCATTGCGTTCACCCGTAAACGTTAGGTACCGGGCATCGGGAGACCAGCCATGTAAATAGGAAGGACCTTCGGGGGTAATTTGTTTTGGCGAACCACCATTTATGGGTACAGTATAAACCACTGAATTATATTTTCCATCTTTACTGCTGCTACTCAATCCAAGCATTTTCCCGTTAAAAGAGATCACGTGATCATTGTTGTTGTTTTTTACGAGGCCCGTATTGATCAAATGAAGCTTTTTATCCCGGATATTGTAACGGAAAACAGAACCATTGCTATTGTACAACAAGCTTTTGGCATCACTTGTCCAATTGGGTGCCTGCAATGATTCTGCTGATGTATATAAGACCCTTCTCTTCCCGGTGAAAATATCCAGTGTTTCCAGGCAGCTGCCAATATATTCGTGGTAAGCAACAAGACTGTCTTTGGCAGGTATAATGATGCGCACATTATCAAATGTTGCCGTTTCTTTAATTTCTTTATTGTGCGAACACACAAACAATCCTACATAAACGTTGCCGGGCATGTCTGCATCCAAAACCTGTTCGGCCACAAATGGCTCTCCGAAATGAGCCGCAGACATAATAAACAGGTTCCCTCTTTTTTCAAGCTGAATAACATCTGGCGCACTCATTGAAAATTTTGTTTCATTTACATCTGTTTTGGGTAGCTTCCTGTATTGAAGAGATGTAAGTCCATCGCCATGAATTACAGCTGCAACCATAGAAGCGCTGCTGTCAGGTGAAGACCTCACCATCCACCCGAATTTGCGATGCTTTTCGGTCCCCTTGCCGGTGAATTTTCCTCTGGCCTGCAATATGAAGTTGCCCGCCATTTTTTTCCACAGATAGTGAAATTCATCATTATTGAACCAGATATTACCGCCCGAACCCGAAACCATGTAAATACCGGTAGAAGGATTGTAGGTGGCATTCCCGGGATGTAAAATGTGTCCTACATCGGTGTGGCCATCAAAAATACCTATGGCTTGCGGAAAAGCCTGATTGCCATTCACAAGAACGATGATAAACAATACCGCATTTAACTGAAATCTTCGCATGTGCAGAGTTGAGACTAAAGAGCAGCAATTGATTCTGTATAAACCGGTCAAGGCAAAATTATACGGGAAGATTTTTCCTGATAAACCTTATGCTTTTTTCGATGCTATCAAAAGGCGAACCCGGACATTTGTCCTGCTCTACAAAAAAATATTTCATCCCGGCTTCTTCTTTATACCTGAAGATCCTTTTAAAATCAATCACACCGTTGCCAACTTCTGTAAATTCCTTTTCAGGCGTCCTGGCCATGTCCTTTAAATGCCAGAGGGGGAAGCGGCCAGGATGATCCTTAAAAAGCGCAACAGGGTCATGTCCTGCCTTGTTCACCCAGTACAAGTCTAATTCCATTTTAACGAGGTTTTTATCTGTGCCCAGCAAGATGTCGTACGGATATATATCACCCTGCTTGTTAAACTCGAAGTCATGATTGTGGTAGCACAGTTGAAGATTTCTTTTTTTACATTTTTCACCAGCAATATTTAACTGATCAGCCACGTATTTATAATGATCGGGATTTCCACGCTCACTCTCTGCTAAATAAGCGCAAACCATATATTGGAGGCCCAGTTCAGCGGCATCGTCAACTGCCTTGTCCCAGTCGTGTAATATTGTACCCCTAGTAATTTCATTTTTAGTATTTTCTTCTCCCAGCCTGTAATGCCCGCTTGGAATTACAAGCCCGTTTTGCTTCAGCAACTTCTTAAATGCCGGAGCAGATAGTCCATAAAATTTTTGTGTGCCGGTATAAGTGGCGGATTCTACAGAGCTATATCCTGTTTGTGCCACCTTTGCCAGAGTTCCGGCCGGATCTTTTTCCATAGCATCCCGGACAGTATATAATTGTAAGCCGATCAGCTTCTTTTTCTTTTTGAATTCAGATGGTGAAATAAACAATCCTGCAGACAGCAGCGATGTGGAACGTATGAATGACCGTCTTGTTGTCATAATTATTTTGATTTAAACTTATGCCTTGGTTTCTTCATTCAAATTAACCACTTTCGGTGCAATGGACACATAATTCTTTAATTATTTTCTGAAGCATATTTTAAAACAAACGTGGAAGGTTTAAAGATAGAATTAAATTTATTGGATCAATTTGTTTGCAATGAATGGCACACAAATGTTCAGGTTGACGAACAATAGACTCCCGTTTATATGCCTTAGGTAGCATGCGCCGAAAATTTAGCGGCAATTGCCGGCTTCGCACCTTAAAATAATACCGTGAATAAGGCTTTCCATAGAATTTTATGAAATGTTTTAATAATTGATAAAGAGTTTCTATCTTTCGGCTCACCAAAAATATTTAAATGAAAAAGATACTCATTGCTGCATGTGTAGGCCTGGCCTGTTTCTGCAGCTCATGTACTGATACCGGTACAACATCAACTACTGAAAAGAAGGACAACTCAGCGATGGAAAAGAACATGGCGGCAAATGATGTCATCTCCAAAGCATTTGAAACGGGTGATGTGAAAGGAATAGACAGCGTTGTTGCAGATGATTTTGTTGACCATACTGACCATGGAGATGTAAATGGAAGGGATAGCCTCAAGGCCATGGTGAACATGGTACATACCATGATGAAGGACATGAAAATGGAAACGTTGCATAACCTGGGTGATGATGAATATGTATCCGGCTGGATGCGTTATTCGGGGACCAGTGATGGATCGATGGGCATGCCGAAAGGCCCTTTTGACATGCATGCAATTGAGCTAACTAAATTTAAAGATGGCAAGGCAGTAGAGCACTGGAGCTTTATGGATATGCGTGACATGATGAAAATGATGCAGTCTCCACCGCCAAACATGGACAAAATGAATAAAATGGATACCAGTAAGATGAAGAAATAGGAATTAAATTATATTGTGTGAGCCGGGCTGTAAATGTCCGGCTTTTTTTTGTGGCCTCAAATCATGATTTCTTTGAATTGTTCTTTCATGATTTAAAATTATACTTATTGAATCTTGTCCCGATTTTGCAAATTATGTCAGGATGGAGAGGGGTTTTATGCCAGTAAATAGAAAGTTCCTGATTTGCATTTTGATTTTAGATGGTAAAAAAATTTCGGAGTTGTATATGATATTTTTATTCCTTAATGTACCCTTCCTCAAACTCCCACAATGTCAAACTCCCTCTCGCACCTATCGGGTTTTTAAACACAACAGGATCTTCCAGCATCCATGCAAACCTCCCGGCGGTATAATCACCAAAGGCTTTTTCCTCCATCGTAAGTTTATTCATCATTTCATCGGTCGTATTAAAAAGATTACCTGTTCCGATCCTGACAACATCCGTTAATGTTACCCTGCCAATAATGAAACCGAATGGCAACTGTCTGAAATCAGGAATGGATTTTTTAAATGGTTGCCCGTGCGCAAATATTTCCCCGGCCCTTCCTTTTGACGCATGTATCAACAACGTTCCGCGATGAGCTGTTGACCATGACCTTGTTTCAATTTGCTTTAAACCCAGCACAACCAATGTTGCCCAGGGCTGAAGAAAAGATAATACTTTCATTGATTTGCCAGCCTTTACTTCTACCATTTAGCCGGTTGCAAATTAATTTATTCCGGTTTACACACTCCCTAACTTTACAAAAGGTTCCATCTTACTTATCCATAGCTGCATGATCAAAAACTTTTACTCCTTCATAAAAAACAGGTCTGTTTTTGCCGTGGGATTTTTGTTCTCTTCATCAAGTCTCTTATTCGGAATTTGGGTGGCTTCAATTCCCGGGATAAAAGCAAGACTTGGCTTTACGGATGGCAGCCTTGGACTTTCATTATTGCTTTCACCTTTGGGCGCCATAACCGGGATGCTGATATCAACGAGGGTATTTAGTAAAATACCGGTGGGGAAATGGATGTTCTTTGGCTATATGATCCTGTGCGGTGTGATGATACTCCAGATCAATTCGGTGAATCGCATCATGTTCTGGAGCTGCCTTTATTGCCTGGGCATCACCAGCTTTTTAAATGGGGTTTCTGCAAATGCCACGGTAAACATGATGGAGAAGAATACCCATACATTATTGATGAGCACCTGCCACGGAATGTATAGCCTGGGCGGTGCAGTGAGCGCTGGCATCGCGGCAATTCTATTTTCATTTAACATGCCCTCTGGCTGGCAAATTGTGTTCGTGGCACTCATAGTGATCCTCGTCATTCTTTCCAATAAAAAATATTTACTGGCCAACACGGATATCATCCATTCGAGGTCTGCATTTAAGTTGCCTTCCATCGCCATACTGGGCATCTCCTTCATCTGCATGGTGAGTTTTATGGCCGAAGGATGTGTGGCCGATTGGAGCGCCATCTACTTCAAAGAAATATTAATTGCGCCCAAAGCTTTGATCAGTTTGGGCTATGCCGGTTTTTCGGTGGCTATGACTGTGGGAAGATTGAATGGCGATAGGCTTATCTCAAAACTTGGGAATAAAAATGTGGTGGTATCAGGGAGCCTGCTTGCAGCCACGGGTTTTTTAGTGGTGATTACTGCACCCGCAGTTGTGATCGCGATACTGGGGTATATCATGGTGGGCTTTGGCTGTTGCTGCATTGTACCTGTGTTGTTCAGAACGTCTGCCAATATCCCAGGCGTTAGCACTGTGGAAGGATACGCTATGGTAACTACCGGCGGGTTGATTGGTTTTCTCACCGGTCCTTCCGTGATCGGCTTCATCTCTGAAAAAACAAATCTCTCAAAAGGATTGTCACTCCTGATATTAATGGGGTTACTATCAGCCTATGCGGCATGGCGCAACCCATTTATATCCAACAAGAAACCTCTACCCGTCCGATCACTTCCTTATGATGAGCAAATTTATTAGCACAGACCCTGTGCCGTCATGCAACCTTTGAGAGCATTCAGGTGACTTAATTATTGAAATAATCCGTAGTTTTTTTAAATTTAAAGTAAAATTGCACAGTGACCCGATTAGACAATAATCAAAGAAACAGTCATTTAATATTTTACAGGTTTTGATAAATGTTGATACGATCAGAATTCTTTTTTAAAACAAACTTTTAAGTAATTTTCATTTAACTTTTATCCTGGGTTTATTTATTGTCCTATATTAACGTAAACAGATCTCTCGTCTATGGAAAAATTAATACTTCCTTTTCTTGCCTTATTTGCATTTAAAATGGTACTGCCCATGAAGGACATGCCCAAAGATCAAAGTCATTTGCTTCCTACAGATCAATATGACGGACCCTATGTTCAATACAAAGACGATAAGATCTTTGTTAAATACATTATGCTTACTAACGGGGCAACTGTAGTAAAAACAGACACTGTTCAATTGCAGCAAAAAGATAATTTGATATTGAATGTAGTGACAGACCGGCCAGGCAAATTTTTCCAGGTAAAACTGAAGAAAGAATTACAAATAGAAAACAGCGAAACCCCCAAAGTAAATAAAATGGTGGTACTGTCGGATATAGAAGGCAATTTCGACGCACTAAGAAAATTGTTACTGGCAACCAAGGTAATAGATGACAACCTCAACTGGACCTTTGGTGATGGTCACGTGGTACTGGTGGGCGATTTTTTCGACCGCGGCATGCATGTTACAGAAGTACTTTGGTTTATCTATTATTTGGAAGAAAAAGCAAAAACTGCCGGCGGTTATGTCCATTTTATCCTGGGCAACCATGAGATCATGAACATGAGTGGCGACCTGCGTTACCTAAATCCAAAATATAAAGCAAACGCAACTCAACTTAATGAGCAGTATGTGTCATTATATGATGAAAACACAGAATTAGGAAGATGGCTGCGCACAAAAAATGTTGTTGAAAAGATTGGCGATATTATGTTTTTACATGGTGGTTTGTCTCCTACAATAAGCAGGTTTAATCTCCCTCTTCCGGAAATCAATAAATTAGCCCGTCCTTACTATGCGGACAACACATATAAATATGCCGATCCAAGATCAGATTCAATTTATAATGACAACGGGCCGTTCTGGTATCGCGGCTATTATCAAAGAGTAAGTCCCAATGTAACGATGCAGATCGATTCTGTGCTTACGCAATATAACATCAATCACATTGTAACGGGTCATACCATTATTGCAGATACGATCAGTGTTAGGTACGACGGAAGACTGCTGGATACTGATGTTCATCATGCAGAAGGTAAGTCTGAGGCAATACTGATTGAGAATGATAAATTTTACCGGGTAAACCAAAAAGGAGATAAAGTGGCTCTTGTGGTAGGGAA
>JBDUCQ010000183.1:0-4523 GCA_040003385.1 Ginsengibacter sp.
TCTGCATACAATACCCGGTCAAGGGCTTTTACTTCGTATCCAAGATGCTCAAAGATTCTGCGAACAATCCGGTTACGACCACTATGGATTTCAATACCGATCACAGTTTTGTCTTTTGCGTCCGCATAAGCGAGTGCGTCAGCATGTATTTCACCATCCTCCAGTTTTATTCCATTCACGATCTTTTCGAAATCGGGCTTCGCCAGCTGTTTGTCTAGTTTGGCCTCATACACTTTTCTCACATTGTAGCTCGGGTGGGTGAGTTGTTGCGTCAGTTCACCGTCATTTGTAAATAGCAAAACCCCCGACGTATTCCTGTCTAACCTTCCAACTGGGTAAATCCTTTCAGATGTAGCGCTTTTGATGAGGTCTAACACGGTTTTCCTTCCCTGTGGATCTTCGGTGGTAGTAATGTAATCTTTGGGTTTATTCAAAAGGATGTATACCTGGTTCCGGGTAACAAATAATTTCTTTCCGTTATAAACCACCACATCTGTGTGGCTTACCTTGTACCCGGGTTCTGTAATTATTTGGTTGTTAACCGTCACCTTTCCTAACTTAATAAACGGAATGGCATCTCTGCGGGAGCTTACGCCGCAGTGTGCAATGAATTTATTCAAAGGCATTTGCGGGTGATCTGCTGATTTTTCATCTTTGTGTAACTGCGCATAACCGGCGCCGTTTGAAGGGCGTTTGTTAATTTGAGTATTTGAAGAGGGTTTGGCGTGATAAGGTTTGCCACCCAGTAAAACCCGGGCATTTTGCTGATTACCCGGAGGTTGTGGTTTCGTAACAGCTGCTGTTGGATATTTTTGTCTCGCTACTTTTTTGGGGTTAACCGGGGGCAGCTCAGCATTTGGGGAGTAGCCCTGCGATCTCAAGGCTCGTTTTTCCTCAAATCTTTTATTGATCGCGGCAGATCTTTCTTTTTTAGCGGCTTTTTTTTCCTGCTTGAATTTTTCTTTTACAGCCGCATTATTTTTTTGATTGATGAATTTTTTAAACTGTTGCTGGCTCATGAAAAGATTTTTTGCTGTTTTTCAACAGGATGTGGTGCACAAAGGTAGGATATAATAAGGCGCGTAAACCAGGTGTTAAGATGTCAATTTTATTGATGAACAGCTTTGCTGCTCCCTTAAATAAAAAAGGCGAACCATTTGGTTCGCCCTCCGATCTACTGGGTAATTTTAGGTAGTCTTCATAGATCTTTTAGTTTTAGAATCGTCCCATCTTTTACTTTTCATTTCTTCAAATTTTTTCATCTGATCCGCGTTCAGGAATGTTTTAAAGTTCTGCTCACGTTCCTTTCTAAGCTGAAGAAATTGTGTTTTCTTCTGATCATTACTCAACGATGAGTTATTTTTTATTAATTCAGCTTTGGTTTTGAAGCTTTCTCTTTCTGCTTTCATCCTTGCAACCTGGTCATTGCTGAGACCCAGCTGTGATTGCATTTTTTCCATTTGTTCACCGCCTCTGCCTGTCATGTTTCCCTTGTCACCCCTTTCGTTTTTTAATGTTGCTAATTTATTTTTCTGGTCAGCTGTAAGAATTGATTCAAATTGTGCTTTTTTTGCGTTTTCTAAAGATTCTCGTTGTGCACGGAAATCTTTCACAGAGAGGTTATCATGTTTATTCAAATCGTCCATTTTGGATTTAAAATCCCCATTGATCGATTTCATCTGTTGTTTTTGCGCATCAGACAGGTTGAGGTCTTTATACATCCTACCATCCATATGCCCGCCATGGCCACGGCCACCTTTTCCATGATCACCCATTGAATGATCGATTTTGTCAGTTTGTTCCCTTTGTACCTGCGCATTTGCAGATAAAGTAATCGATGCAATTGCTATCAAGCCAAGTAAGATCTTTTTCATATTTTTTATTTTAAATGATTTAATTAGAATATAAGACGCCCTTTTCTGTAGGGTCATTCAAAAATTTCAACAATTAAATGTTAAAGAAAAAATTATTCAGCGAGGGCCGAAGGGGTAATGATTTTATTTGCCAATTGGCCGCATGCAGCGTCAATATCCTTACCACGGCTGATTCGGAGACGTACATTCACGCGGTGGTTTGCCAGGTAATCCATAAATTTTTGAGTGATATCCTTATCGGGTTTTACAAAGTCTGCATTGTCAATAGGATTGTATTCAATGATATTGACAAGGTGTACGGGCACCTGCTTATATATTTTTATTAGATCGTCTGCATCTTTCATGCTGTCATTTTCACCTCGAAACAATATGTATTCGAACGTGATATCATTTCCCGTTTTTAAATAAAAATAATTCAGCGCTTCAATGAGTGCAGCAATATTGTTGGTTTCATTGATGGGCATGATCTCATTGCGTTTCTTATCATTCGCTGCGTGCAGTGACAAAGCCAGGTTGAATCTCACCTTATCATCACCAAGTTGCTTTATCATTTTAGCCACTCCGGCAGTGGAAACAGTGATCCTCCTGGCACTCATTGCCAGCCCGTCTGTGGCAGTGATCCTGTCAATGGCCTTCAAAACATTTTTGTAGTTAAGCAGGGGCTCACCCATCCCCATAAAAACAATATTGCTTAACTTCTTACCATATGTTTTTTCGGCAACCTGGTTCAGCAACACCACTTCATCGTAGATCTCGTCAAAATCTAAATTGCGTTTTTTTTCCATGTAACCGGTGGCGCAGAATTTACAGCTTAGGCTACACCCGATCTGAGACGATACACACGCAGTTTGCCTGTTGTCATTCGGTATCAGAACTCCTTCCACAAAATGCCCGTCATGAGTCCTGAATTTTGATTTTATGGTACCATCACTACTGTATTGTGTTTCATCTATGCTGATGGCCGGAAGGCTAAAGGTATCTGACAATGACTTTCTCAGTTCTTTGCTCAGGTTGGTCATATCATCGAAGCTGTGTGCATGTTTTTGCCACAGCCATTCCCAAACCTGTTTAACACGGAATTTTTTTTCTCCCAGGGTTTCAAAATAAGTTTGCAATTCATCCTGGGCGAGTGTCCTGATATTTTTCTTTCCATTCCGGTCCATTTCGCAAAGGTAGTGCAACGGTCTTTTAATTGTGCGCTGGCTCACGTAACAAGTTGTTAATCTACAAGGTAAGAAGCTGTTTATCGGCAGGGATCAGGGTTACCAGGAAATTATAATTGATTCATTTAAATGATAAGTTGTTGAAATTGAACGGCCACGGTTCAAAGATTCAGCTTCCAAAGATCTGTAGTAATTTTGCGTTCTTTGCCCACCAACTATTCCAGAATTATTACAATGCACCGTGGGAATTGTTTGGAAAACATGATATAGTATGAAACCAGTTTATGTTATTGATTCAGTAAGGACGGCTATTGGCCGCTACGGGGGCGCTTTGAGTACAATCAGGCCGGACGATTTACTTGCAGAAGTAGTAAAAGCATTGTTGAGGAGGAATAATACTGTAGATGTAAATGCTATTGAAGATGTAATCGCAGGTGATGCGAACCAGGCCGGCGAGGACAACAGGAATGTAGCAAGAATGGCCGCATTGCTTGCGGGTTTGCCTGTGACAGTGGCGGGGAATACCGTGAACCGTTTGTGTGCAAGCGGGCTTCAGGCAATCATGGATGCGTCGAGAGCCATCATGTGCGGGGAAGGTGAAATATACCTGGCCTGTGGAGTTGAAAGCATGACAAGGGCTCCCTTTGTAATGGCCAAGCCCGATAGCGCGTATAGCCGAAAACCCGAAATGGTTGACAGCACAATCGGATGGCGATTTCCTAATAAAAAATTAACTGACCTGTATTATCCCTATTCCATGGGAGAAACAGCAGAGAATGTTGCAAAACAATGGGGTATCTCCCGTCAAGCCCAGGATGAATTCGCTTTTGAAAGCCAGCAAAAATATTTTTCAGCATTTGAAGCGGGTAAATGGAAAAGTGAGATCATTCCCATCGAGATCACTGCAAACAAAGAAGAGCGTGTAATATTTGATAAAGATGAACATCCAAGGAAAACCAGTATGGAAAAACTGGCACAGCTGAAGCCTGCATTTATCAAGGAAGGGACTGTTACCGCTGGAAATTCTTCAGGTATCAATGATGGCGCAGCAGGAATACTCCTGGCAAGTGAGGAGGCTGTAAAACGATTCGGGCTCAAGCCAATTGCAAAGGTGATCAGCATGGCAATTGCGGGTGTGGACCCGTCCATCATGGGAGTAGGCCCGGTTCCTGCCACGCAAAAAGCATTACTGCGTGCTGGCCTTTCCGTTAGTGACCTCGATTTGGTAGAACTCAACGAGGCATTTGCATCCCAGGCGATTGCCTGTATACACGACCTCGGCCTTGACCTTGAAAAGGTGAATGTAAACGGGGGATCTATAGCCATTGGTCATCCTCTGGGTTGCAGCGGGGTTAGAATTTCTACAAGCTTATTGCATGAGATGAAAAGACGCGATGCAAAATATGGATTGGCTACGATGTGTGTGGGAGTAGGGCAGGGGGCAGCAGTAATCTATCAGAATCTTGATCAGGATTTTCAGGATTAA
>JBDUCQ010000069.1:0-15344 GCA_040003385.1 Ginsengibacter sp.
CTCTTTGGGTTTAGGTTTTTCTACCAAGCTATAATGCCTATGGCATATTAAGAAATGCCATTGATTCGTGGACAGGGGCAAAAATATGATGGTGAGCAATGATGGAAACAACTCTTTAAAAAATGAATTATTCGATTCACATTATGGCGTAGCCATTTTAAGCTTGGTAGAAAATATTAAAATACGTTTATCATACCGCGTAGCGGTTATAGAATTATTCTCATCATGACTAGAAATCAGCCGGAGAAATAAACGTAAAAAAAAGGATTAATTACCCATATATAGACCCACTATGTAAAATAGATTTGAAAAAGCTTCCACGCTTCACCGACTTAATAAATTATGTAATAATCCCTTCTCATGGCTAATACATACACACAAATTCATTTGCATTTAGTGTTTGCTGTACAAAATAGGATATCGCTGATACACGATTCATGGAAAAGCCGCCTGCATGAATATTTAACGGCTATTGTTCACAATCACAAACATAAAATGATTGCCATCAACAGCATTCCAGATCATCTTCATCTCGTTATAGGCATGAGACCTATGCAGGCTGTGTCTGATTTGCTATTTGAGTTAAAAAGAGATTCATCGCGGTGGATTAACAAAAACAATTTTGTAAAAGGCAGATTTCAATGGCAGGATGGTTATGGTGCTTTCTCTGTTGCAAAATCGAATTTACCGGATTTAGTTAAATATGTACAGAATCAGGAAATACATCACAGCTCAATTCCTTTTCTTGAGGAATATAAATCACTGTTGAATGAATTTGATGTGAATTTTGATGAACGCTACTTGTTTCGTGAAATTGAATAGAAATTACCTGGATCCATATAATCTTAAAACGGCCCTATGAAGAAGTAAAAAACCCGTTTAATAAATAAACGGGCTTAAAATAATATGGGTGTGGATCAGGCTTTTGCTTTAACCGGTTTTACTTTTTTTGCATTTTCAGTTGCCAGATCAGCCTGACCCAAAGGTTTGTTTTTGGCAAAATCAACAAGTATCGGAGCTGCAACAAATATAGAAGAGTAAGTGCCTGTAACAACGCCGACAAGCATTGCGAACGCAAATCCACGCGTAACTTCACCACCATATATGAATAGGATCAACAGTGTGAGGAACACTGTAAGTGAGGTCATAATGGTGCGGCTCAATGTATCATTGATCGCGCTGTTGATGATGGTTGTCTTGTTAGCGCCCTTCATATTCCTGCTGTATTCACGGATCCTGTCAAAAACGATCACTGTGTCATTCATGGAAAATCCTATCACGGTCAGGATAGCAGCGATAAAATGCTGATCAATTTCCAGGGGGAAAGGAACAATATTTTTAAAGAAGGAGAAAACTGCAAGAGTAACAAAAACGTCATGCAACAGAGCGATAATAGTTCCCAATGAATACCGCCAATCGCGAAAGCGGATAAAGATGTAAAGAAAAATTGCTACGATGGCAAAAATGGTTGCCTTTATTGCACCACGTCTGAGATCATCTGAGATCGTTGGTAGTACCATTTGTGAGCTCTGAATATTATTTTTAACGAAGTCCGCATATGAGGCTCCAGGGCCAAGGTGGCTCTTCAATCCCTCATACAAATGTGTACGTACCGTGCTGTCTGCGTTTCCTACTTCTTTCAGGTACGAGGTGGTAATATTTAAATGTTTGCTGTCACCAACGGTTTTGATTTCAGGATATTCACCACCCAGGGCATCACGCAAAGAATTACGGATTTCATCATTCTGGACCGGTTTATCAAATTGAATCGTATAGCTTCTTCCGCCTTTAAATTCTACACCTTGTTTAAATCCATTAAAAAAGGAGGCGATCCCAAGGATCAATACCACAACTGATATAGCATATGCTACTCTCCTGTATTCAATAAATTTAAAGCTTGCGTGTTTGAAAATACTTTTTGATATGCCCGTAAAATAATTGAAATGTCTCTTTTTGTTTGTCCATAGATCCGTTACGATCCTGGATAATAAAATGCCACAAAACAGGGAAAGTGCGATACCAAGCATTTGCGTGGTTGCAAATCCGAGTACAGGGCCCAAGCCGAAATAAAACAGGATGGCAGCAGTAAGAAAAGTTGTAACGTGCGCATCAATTACCGGGGCCAGTGACCTTTTATAACCATCATTAACAGCCTGCTGGTAACTTTTCCCGCGTGTAAGTTCTTCCTTGATCCTTTCAAAAATGATAACATTTGTATCTACTGCCATCCCGATGGTCAACACCAAACCTGCTATACCAGCGGCTGTCAGTGTTGCACTCAGTGCACTCAAAATACCTATTGTAAAAAGAAGGTTTAAGATTAAAGCAATGTTGGCCACCCAGCCCGCATTGTTATAATAAACCAGCATCAATGCAAATATGATGAGGAATGCGATGATGAATGCTTTTGCACCACCATTCACCGCTTCTTTGCCAAGCGTGGGACCAACTACCTGCTCCTGTACAATTTTAGCGGGAGCGTCAAGCTTTCCTGATTTTAAAATGTTGGCAAGATCCTGTGCTTCCTCAATAGTAAAATTGCCACTGATCTCAGAATTGCCGCCTTCAATGGGGCCGCTTACATTTGGAGCTGAGTATACAATATCATCCAATACAATTGCTATAGGTTTATTGGTATTGTCTGTTGTAAGTTTGGCCCAAATCCTGGTTCCGGCAGGTGTCATCTGCATTTTGATCGCAGGCCGGCCCTTTTCATCAAAATCCTGTTTAGAATCTTCAACACCTTCACCTTCTAATTTTGCCTTGTCAGAACCAGCCAAAGTTTTGATCGCATAAAGTGGAACATATTTCCTGTTACTCTTCTCGTCCTTTTCTTCAAGGCCGTACAAAAACTTAACATCGCCGGGAAAATTGTTTTTCACCACGTCCATGTTGAGGTACATATTGGCTTTGGGAGTATCCCTCAGCTCAATATTCGCAATGGCTGACGAAAAAAATTGTTTCCCGCTCTTATCCTGCTGTGGTCCGATAAACCTGATCGTGCTGATCAAAGGCTTGTCATTCAGCCCCAGCTTATTTTTGCTTGTATCATTTGTATTTTTCAGGCTGTCGGGTGAAACACCGCTTAAGTAAGCCTGGAGAGATTTATCAGCGTCTTCAATATTCTTCCCTATTTCACTGATGTTGTAAACTTCCCAGAATTGAAGATGGGCAGATGCCTGGAGCAGTTTGCGTACCCTGTCTGCATCCTGAACACCTGCCAGTTCAACAGTAATGATGTCTTTGTTTTCGTCTAGGTTGATATTAGGTTGGGCAACACCAAATTTATCAATACGTTCTACCAGGATCTTATAGGTTTGCTTGATGGCTCCTTTTGATATTTCACGGATCTGTTCTGTGACTTTATCATCACTATCGGTAACCTTTATTTTTTTTCCTGCTCCTGCAAATAATGAGGCAAGATTGCCTGATGGATTCTGCTGTTTAAAAGCCTGGGCAAATAATGTAATAAAATCATCGTCACTGCTGGCCTTCAACCTATTGGCAGAATTTAAAGCATTTAGTAATTGAGGATCTTTTGGATTGTTGCTTAAGGATTTGATCAATCCTTCGAGGCTGACATCCATGGTAACACTCATTCCTCCCTGTAAATCAAGTCCAAGATTCAACTCTTTTTCTTTGGATTTTTGGTAGGTGGTTCCAAAAACGGGATAGATCTTTGTTTCTTTGGTACTGTCGAGGAGGCGGATGAGACGGGCTTTAACAAGGTCATCTTTTTCCTGTCCTTTAATACCAGGGTTGGCCATTTTAACCATCCGCTCTGCCTTTTGCTTCATCTTATTTTCATGGCTGTTAACAACCCATGTAAAAGATAGCTGGTACAAAGAAATGAGTATAAGAGCGATAGCAAAAAACCAAACTAAACCTTTCAGTCTCATGTAGTAAATTTTAGAAGTTTGCAAAGATAGGGGTTTGGCAGCGAATTGTACTGTCACAAACCATCGTTCTTTTGACCTTAGAAACACAAATTTGAATGCAGCTGTACCGTTTTCTATATTTTTGAGCCAGCATGAAACAATTAATTGGATTCGGCAGCATTTCGGTCCTTGTCTGCAGCCTCTGGATTTCCTGTTACCCGGTTAAGAAAACAGAAACTGCTGCAGGCAATACTCAAACAACCCACACGACGATCTCCGGTGACGGTACTAAAACAGATGAATTACTTGAAAACATCCTGCTTCAAAATCACGGTCTTTTCGACTGCATTGATTTCTATAAGAAGGATTGGAATGTACAGGTGATTTATACAATGGTAGACCGGGGAGCCAACAACTTGCCAAGACTTACAAATTATTATTACAACGTAAATGCGAACAGATATTTCTATCCTGCTTCAACAGTTAAAATGCCAACAGCTGCCCTTGCTTTGCAGAGACTGAATGAATTGAAGAATAAAGGAATTGATAAAAATACTACGATGATCAGTGAAGCAGGATACAGTGGTGAAACGGCGGTTTACAATGATCCCACCACACCTGATGGGAAACCTTCCATTGCAAATTACATCAGAAAGGTTTTCCTTGTAAGCGACAATGATGCCTTTAACAGGCTGTACGAATTTTTAGGGCAGGAATACATCAACGACAATCTTCATAAAAAAGGATATGTAGATGCGCAGGTGCTTCACCGCCTTGACATTTTTCTTTCTGAAGACGAAAACAGGCATACCAATCCAATTAAATTTTTAGATGCATCGGGTAAAATCATTTATGAGCAGCCGCTGCAATTCAACCAAACTACATTTGCTCCACGGCAGGATTCCCTCGGTAAGGAATTTTACAAAGGCGGCGAGCTGATCAATGCCCCGATGAATTTTTCAAAGAAGAACAGGGTCAACCTTGAAGACCTTCATGCTATTCTGCGAAGCCTGATTTTTCCGAATACTGTTCCGGCGAGGCAGCGCTTTAACCTGATGCCTGAAGATTATAAATTTATCTTGAAATACATGTCGCAGTTTCCACCAGAATCTGTTTACCCGCCATATGATTCAGCTACCTATCCCGATGCCTACGCGAAGTTTTTATTGTATGGTGGTGAAAAAGGAATTCGGCCGAAAAATCTCAGGATCTTCAACAAAGAAGGGGATGCGTATGGACAGTTGATCGATGTGGCATACATCGTAGACTTTGATAAGAAAATTGAATTTTTTTTATCAGCAGCAATTTATTGCAACACCGATGGGATCATCAATGATGACAAATACGACTTTGAAACTATTGGTTACCCCTTTATGAAAAAACTGGGTAAGGCAATTTATGATTATGAAGTAAAAAGGAAAAGAAATCACTACCCCGATCTTTCTCCTTTTAAAATAATTTATGATAAATAGCAAATGCTCCCAGCATTGCTCTAATGTTTATTTTTGCACCTCTTTAAAAACTACATTATGCAACTTTCTTCTACACTTTCCAGGTTCAACGAGCCAGAGACTTTAAAGATGGCAAAGCTCGGCAGAGCATTACGAGCTCAGGGAATTGATATTGTTGACCTTAGTCTTGGAGAGCCGGATTTTGATACGCCCGATCATATTAAAGAAGCTGCAAAAAAAGCAATTGACGAAAACTGGAGCCACTATACACCTGTTGCGGGTTATGCAGATCTGCGCCAGGCCATATGCGACAAGCTTTTGCGCGATAACCACCTTAGCTATACAGCTGACCAGGTAATTGTGAGCACAGGCGCCAAGCAAAGCATCGCTAATGTGGTTTTGAGCACCATCGACGAAGGTGATGAGGTCATCATTCCAACCCCATACTGGGTCACTTATTCTGAAATTGTAAAACTTGTCCAGGGTAAAGTGGTATTTGTTGAGACCGCCTTTGAAAATGGCTATAAGATATCGCCTGATCAGCTTGAAAATGCTTTGAATTATAATACTAAACTTTTTATTTTTTCATCACCTTGTAATCCCACTGGGGCTGTGTATACCAAAGAAGAGCTCTTCCAGCTGGCAAAAGTTTTTGAAAAATATCCAAGAGTATTTATCATCAGTGATGAAATTTATGAATACATCAATTTCACAGGAGGGCATGAGAGCATTGCGCAATTTGATTTCATAAAAGATAGGGTAATTGTCGTGAATGGGTTGAGCAAAGGTTTCGCGATGACAGGCTGGAGGCTCGGATACATCGCTGCGCCGCTTGAAGTTGCGAAAGCCTGCGAAAAAATACAGGGGCAGTTTACCAGCGGCACCAATTCAATTGCACAACGATCTGCCATCGTTGCACTCAATAGTGACCTTAGGCCTACGTATGAGATGGTAAAGGAATTCAAGAACAGGAGGTCGAAAGTTCTGGAATTATTGAAACAGTTCCCATTGATGAAATGCAGTGAACCTGATGGTGCTTTTTATATTTTTCCTGAGATTGACAAATATTTTGGAAAGAAAAATGGCGAAACACCCATCACCAATGCAGATGATCTTTGCATGTACCTGCTGAATGATGCACACGTTTCAACAGTAACCGGAAGTGCATTCGGTCAGCCAAATTGCATCCGCATTTCGTTTGCCAACAGCATGAAAAATATTGAGGAAGGATTCAGTAGGATCAAAAAAGGATTGGAAAAACTGGTATAGACAAGCCAAGTCCTTCCTGCTTCACGATTCCCCCGCAAGTTGTAAAAGCTGTTGATGAAGACTCAGCACTTGCGGGATCAGCAATCGTTGTTCGTCGTTGACTACAATAAAGTCACAAAGCTCCAATTTTTTTTCTTCATCCATTTGATGATTCATTCTTGCCAGTGCATCTTTTTCATCAGTACTATCTCTTTGCTGCACGCGTTTTAAACGTAAGGGTAAAGGTGCTTTTACTCCTATTACGTAATCCAGCGACTGATGCGAGCCGCTTTCAAAAATCAATGCAGCTTCCTTGATGGCATAAGGAGCTGTTTGTTTTTTTATCCAGTCTTCTGCATCCGCTAATGTTGCCGGGTGCAGTATCGAATTTAAAATTTTAAGGCACTTTTCATCGTTGAACACAACGGATGCCAGGTATTTACGATCGGGGTTCCCCTCTGGATAACTTGCAGGGCCAAAAGCTTTGATCACTGACGCTTTGATGCCTGCATTCTCATTCAACAAACGTTTGGAAGCGTCATCCGAATAATATACAGGGATGTTCAGCACCTCAAAAATAGCTGCAACAGTGGATTTCCCACTACCGAGTCCTCCTGTTAAGCCGATCCGGAGCATTGTAAAAGGTATAAGAAAAACGGGGGAAGACAGTCAACTCCCCGCCTTTAATTTTATTTTGCAGCAGGTAAAGGTTTATTCAGGTTTGAAGTCCATTCCATGCTTATTGCACTTCTTTCAACTTTAATATAACTTCCCGGGTTGATCTCGAGCATCATCGTGGTTCCATCGTCGTTCACCTTGTTGACCGTTCCATGAATACCTGCGATTGTAACCACCTTATCGCCCTTTTGCAGATTCTGTAAAAACTGTTTCTGAAGCTTCGCCTTTTTTGCCTGCGGCCTGATCATAAATAACCAAAACACCAATATCATGAGGCCTAAAAAAATAAACTGAAAGCCTCCGCCGCCTTTATCTCCCTGGCCAAGCATCAAAAAAATCATAGCTAAATTCATCATGGTTGTTTTATTGTGATGTAAAATTATTTCGGTTCGGGTACCACTTCTCCCTTTAGCTGAAGTGCTGGAAAAGCTGGATATGCATTGGACGTTACCGTAATTTCCTTGTGTACATCGCCTACCCGGCCTTTGCTGTTGAAAACTACTTTTAAATAACCAGTTTGGCCGGGAGGAATTGGTGCATCCGGCTTTTCCGGAACGGTGCATCCGCAGCTTGCCCTGGCATCGCTTATGATCAATGGTTTTGTTCCGGAATTTATAAACCTATAGTTGTATTCCACCTTTTCGCCATCGGTTACTTTTCCAAAATTATAGGCAGAATCAATAATTGTTACGGTAGTGGAATCTTTGAATGGCTGGTGCGGATCTGTAACTTTTACGTCGTTTCCTTTACTGGAGTTACGGATGTCACATGAAAAAAGAAAACAAGTTGTCAGCAATATGAAACCAATTTTTACCATGTATTAAAATTTTTAGCAAAGATATTTATAAAGTGCTGTTCCTGAAGTTCTTCTTATTGATTTTATTCTCCGAAAGCAACTCTTTGTGTATATTATCCAGGATTCCATTCACAAAATGACCGCTTTGCGGCGTACTATAATCTTTGGCCAGATCAATATATTCATTGATAGTAACTTTTGGTGGAATGGTCTCAAAATAAAGAAATTCACAGACCCCCATTTGCATTAATATCATGTCCAGAGCAGCAATTCGCTCAGCATCCCAGTTCTTCAGCTTTGGTTTGATGAGCTCCAAACAATAATCATTCTTTAAAATCACACATTCCAGTAAACCTTTGGCAAAATCCCATTTTTCAGGTGTAAGCATTTCTCCAAAATTAAATTTGCTCATCCGCTGAAAGAAATTGGTCATGAGGGTGATCATCATTTCAGCATCATCTTCCCAGTGCATAAAATTTTCTTCCAGGCTATTGACGAAATTCTCATTCAACAGCATAATGCCTGTGAAAATAAATTCCATTATTTTTTTTTCTGATTTTTTATCTCTGTCCTGCGTAGAAGTGTAGGCCTGGTATTCCGGTGAGGCCGCCAAGGCATCATACAATTGTTTTACAATTTGCAGATCCACCAATAATTGCACTTTATAATCCTGCATTGCCTTTTTAAAGCTTTCATCTGACAGTAATGTCCACACGCTCTCATTGCCGGCAATTTTTGTATTGATGTTGAGATCGCTGGATGATGGAAGGTGCTTGTTGGATCTTTGAAGAGCGTCTGATTCCGCAAAACGGGCCACCTCTGTAATGATAAAGACGAGGTAGGTGAACAACTGGCGTGACTGCTCAAGGTTTTTTTTTAAAATAGGGAGCCCATCAGCAAATTTGATCTCCTCATCCATGGAGTGCAATGCATACAATGTTTGCATCACTTTTACACGTATAATTCTTCTGCTGAGCATTAAAAAAGAACTTTTATGAAGGGCGCAAAGATATAGGTAGATTTTGATTCAGGTTTTAGAAATAATTTGCATTCATTTATAGGGATCTTAGGATTTACAGTAAATGAAAAAATGTCCGAAAGATGAAAATAAGTGTCTGCCATAGTGCCTAATCGAACACCTGCTGACAATATTACCTGCCATCTGAGCCGCTTATAATTATTGGTACAAAAATTCGTGTACATTTGCAACCCAAATAAAAAAATAAAAATACAACTATGGCAAAAGAAAATTTTGAACTCTTTGATGATAGAGTTCTGGTTAAACCTAACGCGGCTGAAGAAAAAACTTCCGGTGGCATCATAATTCCGGATACAGCTAAAGAAAAACCTCAGAAAGGCAAAGTGATAGCAGTAGGGAAAGGCAAATATGCAGACCAGACTGGAAACCTGATACCAATGTCGGTAAAGGCGGGTGATACCATCATGTACAGCAAATACGGAGGTACCGAAATCAGTATCGAAGGTGAGGATTACCTGATCATGAGAGGCTCCGATATTTTAATGAAAGTCAATTAATCATCATTTTAAATTCTAATAAATAAGTCATGGCAAAACAAATATTTTTTGAGATCGAGGCCCGTAATAAAATGAAAAAGGGTGTGGATACTTTGGCAAACGCAGTAAAAGTGACACTGGGGCCAAAAGGCAGAAATGTAGTGATTGAGAAAAAATTCGGTGCGCCGAGTATAACCAAGGATGGAGTTACGGTTGCAAAAGAAATTGAACTTGAAGATCCGATCGAAAATATCGGCGCGCAGATGGTGAAGGAAGTAGCAAGCAAAACGGCAGACATAGCAGGTGATGGTACTACCACCGCTACCGTTCTGGCACAGTCAATCATCAGTGAAGGATTAAAGAACCTTGCCGCTGGTGCTAACCCGATGGATCTGAAACGGGGAATTGACAAAGCAGTTGTTTCTGTGGTTGATCATTTAAAAAAACAGTCCCAGTCTGTGGGTGACAATAATGACAAAATCGAACAGGTTGCTTCAGTGTCTGCAAATAACGACACATCTATTGGTAAGTTGATAGCAGAAGCAATGACAAAGGTGGGTAAAGAAGGTGTCATTACCGTTGAAGAAGCAAAAGGAACAGATACAACAGTTGAAGTTGTGGAAGGTATGCAGTTCGACAGGGGCTATATTTCTCCGTACTTTGTTACCAACAGCGAAAAAATGGAAGCAGAGCTTGAGAATCCTTACATACTTATTTACGACAAAAAAATATCTTCTATGAAAGATATTTTACACATTCTGGAAAAAGTAGCCCAGGGAGGCAGACCATTGCTGATCATTGCCGAAGACCTTGAAGGAGAAGCATTGGCAACATTGGTAGTAAATAAATTACGTGGAACGCTGAAAGTTGCAGCTGTAAAAGCACCTGGCTTTGGTGACCGCAGAAAAGAAATGCTACAGGACATTGCAGTATTGACGAAAGGAACCGTTGTAAGTGAAGAGCAGGGCTATAAACTCGAAAATGCGGACCTCACTTACCTGGGACAGGCAACGTCTGTAACCATAGATAAGGACAATACTACCGTGGTTGGTGGCAAAGGTGAAAAAGCGGATATTACGGCGAGGGTGAACCAGATAAAAGCACAAATCGAAACAACCACATCCGATTATGATAAGGAGAAACTGCAGGAACGCCTTGCCAAATTAAGCGGCGGAGTTGCTGTATTATATGTTGGAGCGGCCACAGAAGTGGAAATGAAAGAAAAAAAGGACAGGGTAGACGATGCATTGCATGCTACAAGAGCTGCTGTAGAAGAAGGGATTGTTCCAGGTGGAGGTGTTGCATACCTGCGGGCTATTGAAAGCCTCGAAAAGCTGAAGGGTGTTAATGAAGATGAAACCACGGGTATCCAGATCGTTAAAAGGGCTTTGGAAGAACCCCTTCGCCAGATTGTTGTGAACAGTGGCATTGAAGGCAGCATCGTGGTACAGAAAATAAAAGAGAATACCGGTGATTTTGGTTTCAATGCACGTACGGAAGTTTATGAAAACCTTTTTGCTGCGGGTGTTATAGATCCAACGAAGGTGACAAGAATCGCACTTGAAAATGCCGCTTCTATTGCTGGTATGTTACTCACAACTGAATGTGTGGTGTCTGACAAACCTAAAAAGGATGAAGGCAATGCACATCCTCCAATGGGCGGCGGCGGAATGGGCGATATGGGGTATTAATAAAAGTTACCATTCATAAATTTAAAATCCCTCCAGGTGTTCCAGGAGGGATTTTTTTTGTAAATGTATGCGGACATTCCGGTGTGCATTTATGTGAATCGCGGCCAAAAATTATTTCACCTCAACAATGATATTTTTAGCATCGTAAAATTTGTATAAAGAGTCTCTTGCCCTGGTAGTGTCTGAAAGCGGAAGTTTAAAAAGTTCGGCTAGCTTATAGTTCACAGAATCTTGGGTATACATGATCACTTTATGGCCCCAGCTGTTTAATTTGTTCATACTGGTTTTTGCAGCTTCTTTGCTGTTGGTGATTTTAAAAACGATCCTGAAAGTATAACCATCATTATCATCCGCAGTTGGTTTATGTGAACTGCTATCGTCAATAGCTACCAGATTGCTGTCGGGTTTTACCTGGTTACTGGCAAGAGGTGTATCAGAAACTGTGATGGGAGCCACCAAGGTTTCTTCCGTAGTTTTTTTTGAAAACAGATAGTGATAAATAGCCCATCCAATTACCGCCAAAACAATGAGAGAAACAATCATCACCGTATTCCTCCTGCTGTTACTTTCGGGTTTGGTGCCATAGTCGTTAAAAAGTCCGGATATTACTTCCCCTTCATTTTCTTTTAAAGCTTTTGGAGGTTCTATCTTCAGGTTGGTGAACTGGCCCGCAATGAATTCCATGCCCCCTTCCCTTGTTCTGTCAAGAGTGCCCAATCCATCGATCACAAATGGTTTACCAATATTTAAAAATTGCCTGCCCAGCATCAGGTAAGAATCAAGGTCTGCGGTGGCAAGTGGTTTTATTTTTTTTGTGTGCAGGACTATCGAATCTATGAGGGCGGGATCTTCAGTTGCCCTTGAATTGTATTCAAATGATATGGAATTCGCGGGGATCACCAATTCTTTATCCGGGTCTGCCTGGTGGGGTACAAAATTATCGAGTTTGAATGTTCCAATACCCTGCAAGCTGATTTGTTTGTTGTTATACAAATGCTGCACGATCACCTGTTCAATTTTCACTTCTTGCTTTTTTAATGTGAACAAACCTACCCAATTATGGTCACATGTCAAAAAACCTTCAGCATGGTGCAACCAATAACTTTTTGTATCGTTTTTCAACCTTAATTTTATGATATGTTAACTGAGCAGGAAAAACTTTTCGTGAATTTTTGGGAGAAAAATCGGGACAGGGAAAAAAAAATTTTTAGAAATCTTGCGCTTGGATTGCCGCTTGGACTGGTGTTCGCTTTTCCTGTTTTGTTAAGCGTACTTTTTCACGACTGGTATAAAAATATGGTGTATATATCGGGCTCGCAAATCACTGTTATTTTGATTGCGGTATTGGCCATTGCTGTTTTTTTTGCTCTCATCAGGCTAAAGTTCAAATGGGAAAACAATGAACAATTGTACAAAGAGTTAAAATTTAAGGAGCAAAAAAGAGAACACTCTTAATTCAACTATTAATCTTTTATTTTGCAACACAATCTGTAATATGAAAAAATTTCTTGCATTCCTGTTGCTTGCAGCTTCTATATCAACAAGCTGTTCAAAAAAAGACACTACTTGTAATTACATGGATTCTGCTGTGGTGGCGCCCGAAAGCGAAATCACGAGCGTACATAATTATCTTTCCTCGAATGGCATCAATGCGATTCAGCATCCTTCAGGCTTTTTTTATACGGTGAATACATCTGGTTCAGGCCAGGAAGTTGTAAATCTTTGCTCAAATGTAACTGTGAGGTACAAGGGGAAATTGACCAATGGAGTTACATTCGATTCTACCGCTGCAGGTAACACCATTACTGCGCAGCTGGGACAATTCATTATTGGATGGCAAAAAGGCATTCCCCTCGTGAGCTCCGGCGGAAGCATTACCCTGTACATCCCGCCATCATTGGGTTATGGCCCTACTCCCCAGGGCGTCATTCCTCCTAACTCAATTCTTATTTTCAATGTGGATCTGGTAAATGTCAACTGATTTTATTCTTTGCAGGTATCATTGAGTCAAACATTTCCACGCGGCATGTGTAACTTTACATCTTCATGGGTCACGAAGCAATTTCAGTATTTGACATGTTTAAAATCGGGATTGGTCCCTCCAGCAGCCATACGCTTGGTCCGTGGAGAGCTGCCCAGATTTTTTTAAAATCCCTGACTGACAAAAACCTGATTCATGAAGTTGAGAGTCTGGAAGTATTGCTGTACGGATCTCTTGCAAAAACAGGCAAAGGCCATGGCACGGACATTGCCATAATTCTTGGATTGAGTGGAGATGATCCCGTGACTTTTGAGGTAGATCAGATTGACAACAAGGTCAGCGAGATTAGGGCCAGCAAAAAGGTGTTACTTGCAGGCATTCACGAAATTAATTTTGATCCGTATGAAGACATAGAGTTTCTCTTTATGGAAAATCTTCCTTATCATCCAAACGCACTCACATTTCTGGCCTCGTTCACCAATGGCGATCATATTGCTGAGTCTTATTATTCCATAGGCGGAGGGTTTGTTACCAAAGAAGGTGAAAAGGGCAATGAACGGTCTGAGGTTATTCTTCCTTTTCCCATCAATGATGCTGATGAGCTTTTACACTGGTGTATGAAGACTGGGTTAAATATAAGTGACGTGGTTCTTGAAAATGAAAGTTCGTGGCGGAGCGAACAGGAAACGAAAGAGGGAATAGCGAATATTTGGAGAGTCATGAAGGAATGTATGTACAGGGGAAGTCATACGGGTGGAATCTTGCCTGGTGGTCTGAATGTAAGCAGGAGGGCTGCAAATCTCAACAAGAAATTATTAAAGGAACAAGAATATCATGATTTTGAATCCTGGATCGAAGCAATAAAAAAGGGGGGCTCCGATTTTAAATATACCCTTGACTGGGTAAGTTGTTTTGCCCTGGCGGTGAATGAAGAAAATGCATCCTTTGGGAGGGTTGTAACTGCCCCAACAAATGGTGCGGCTGGTGTTATCCCAGCCGTACTTGCCTACTTTATTATTTTTTGTGATGGCAATGACACAGAAAAGATCAACCAATTTTTATTGACCGCTGCTGAAGTTGGCAGTATTTTTAAGAAGGGGGCCACGATCTCAGCAGCCATGGGAGGCTGCCAGGCCGAAATTGGTGTATCTTCTTCAATGGCCGCAGCAGCTTTGACCGAATGTTTGGGCGGGACACAAAGGCAGGCACTTATGGCCGCAGAAATAGCTATGGAGCATCACCTGGGCATGACCTGTGATCCGATAGCAGGGTTGGTACAAATTCCATGCATTGAGCGCAATACAATGGGAGCAATCAAAGCAATTACTGCATGCCAGCTAGCATTGCAAAGCGCCCCGGATTTTGCCAAAGTAAGCCTTGATGGGGTGATCAAAACGATGTGGGATACAGCCCTGGATATGAACAGCAAGTATAAAGAGACCGCTGATGGGGGATTGGCTGTGAACGTTCCACTTAGCTTGAGTGAATGCTAACGACTGATACTCAGCCATATGCAAAATCCTTTTAAAAAGCTTGGAGGTATAGGAAAGAAATTTTATATTTACACCAGCTTACACGCTATTCTCCTTATTCCTGTCATCCTCTGAATTACTCCCATATTCCTTTATTTTTTCCATTTATGGCATTTTTTGCAATTCAACTACATTGAATTACAATTTCGTGCAATGACAACATTCCTATGCAAGATCTGTTGAAGGTTGTATTTTTTATCAAACTATAACTTATGAGATCAAATTTTACATTTTTTAAAAATTATTCAAATCAATTCAAACTACAGCAATACGCTCGTAAACTTCACCTCTCAAACACATCACATATGGAAAATTTTTACACAGCTTACATCAAACAAATCAACGGCACCAATTTTTATTTCGTAAAAAAGTATATAACATTCCCTGAGTATCGGGACATACCGGATATCCTGGAAAATTATGGCATGCATAAAGATTTCAATAAAGCATGTCGCATTGCGCTGATCTCAGATCCTGTAATCAGGCAAGAATTATTAAACACCCTGCCTGCAGAACGAGTTCAATCTAAAGTGATACACATCCATATGGGAAAATTGATCAGTGCTGCATTTAA
>JBDUCQ010000008.1:0-43901 GCA_040003385.1 Ginsengibacter sp.
GTCATTCTGTTTGGCTTATTCACCTTCACATGAAGTCTGACCCGAGATTAGACCCGGTGCGACAAGACAAACGCTTTCTAGAACTGTTGAAAAAAATGGGATTGGCATGAATTCAATAAAAAATTTAGCGTGTTCATATCAGTAAAAGATTTGCCCGCCCACGAAATAGTTAAAGGCTTTCACGGAAAGGCCATTCATACAGGAACGCTAACCCTAATGTACTGGACCGTAAATAAAGGTTCGGCTATCCCACTCCATTCACACATCCATGAACAGGTAGCCCATGTATTGAAAGGTAAGTTTGAACTAACTGTAAATGGAGAAACACAAATACTGGAGCCTGGAATGGTTGCGGTCATTCCTCCTGATGTAATGCACGGTGGCAAAGCGGTAACCGATTGTGAATTGCTGGATGTTTTCAATCCTGAAAGGGACGACTATAAATTTGACCCCTGATTTATGTGATTGATGTATTTTTTTTCGCAATGTTGTGAATGTCGAAACTAAAGTGTGCGACTAGTGAGCCAGTTGCAAAAAGATAATACTAAATAAAAAGTTGGTAGCGTAGGATGCCCTATTTGCCATTCAGGCGGGCAACGTCATATTTATCAACAAAGTATTTTAGATTTGAAATGTATTATGAGATTGCCACGCCTATCTTTAAAGAATTTCGGTAGCGCATTATTAAGGTCGGCTCGTAAAGACGGTCATCTTTAGCTTTATTTGCGTTCATTTCACAATATAAATATTGTCTGATTTATTCACATCCGGATCATAAGGGCCACCAAGAATTATTTGAGATATTTTTTTATTCGTAGTGATCTGGGCTGTGTATGTTTTGTTTCCCAGTTCCCACGCTTCTATGGATCGATGTAAATGACCAATAGTATTGTCGCCATACTTTATGGTAAGGTTTACAGGAATTGGTTTTGTGCCTTTAGCAGTGATCACCACTGTGTAACCATTGTTTCTTTTATTTACAGAAGTAAGGGCCAGGTCAGGATATCCATCGTCAAAAAACCATCGCTTCCAGAACCAGTTGAGGTTTTTTCCGGAACCCTGATTCATGCAATAAAAAAAATCGTAAGGGATGGGATGCTTTCCATGCCATTCCCGGATATAATAGTGGATGGCCTTTGTGAACAAACTGTCTCCCAGCATGTCTTTTACAAATGCATACCCGATTGCTGGTTTCCCATATGAATTTGTATAATAGGATGCCGACATTTCTGTGGAGAGAGAAATGATGGGTACATCTATTTCTTTGCCCGCAGTTTTTTCATAACCATCAATGGCATACAGATCAAGAAGCGTTGTATCAATGAGAGGTGAAATGACCCATTCTCCGATGGTTGCCCAGCCTTCATCCATCCAAGCATACTTTGTTTCGTTGATGCCCATATAGAAAGGAAACATCGTGTGAAATATTTCGTGATCGGTCAGCTCCACGGATTCCGCATGATCTGCTACCGGGTTGTCATTCACCATCATGGGATATTCCATCTGGTCAAGCCCGTCAAATACGGTTTCGTGGGCATATGGAAAAGGCCATTTTGGAAAATTAAAACTCATGGCTTCCACGGTTTTCCTGGCATCACTGATCACTGTAAAATAATCCTTGTGTTTGGGATTGAAAACCGCATCAACCCTGGTTCTGCGACCGGTTGTTTTGTCAACCAACACGCTCGTAGACTTCCACATATAATGATCGCTGCACGCAAATACAAAATCTGTTACGTCATCCGCTTCATACATCCAGGTATTCATGGCATTTGCATGATTGGTGGCACTTGTAAACTCTGTGCTGTCCACCAAAGTTGCGATTGCATCATTTTTTTCAGCGGATTGAAGGCGTTGTACCACCTTATCAGCCAGCACTTCCTTTCCGTTCAAAAGATTGCCCGTTGCCCATACCAGTTGGTTATTCGGCACTGTGATCGCAGCCTTGAAGTGGCAGAAATCATTGTAAAATTCCTGTGTACCATTATATGGATAGGTATTCCATCCATCAATGTCATCATATACTGCAATACGTGGAAAAAAGTAAGCTACAAAATCAGCACCCGGGTCAATTTCACCGGTGCGTATATCAGAGCTTTTGTTGAGTATATACGACCAGGAGATGTTGAAGACAATTGTTTGATGTGGCAAAACGGATACATGTGGAATGAGCATATTCGTTCCATCAGTTCTTAAGGAAGTCGAATCAAGTTTTGCATTGTTCACCAGTATTGAAGATATGGTCACACCATCTGAAATGTCGGAAGGCTTGATCGCAGCCTGGCGCATTGCACCTTTCTTATACAGGTTAGGATACAACTTGAATAAAATTGTTTTTAAAGTATCAGGACTGTTATTCATGTAATTGACCTGCTCTGTTCCGGTTAATATGCGGGAAACCGGGTCAAAATTTATTTTCAGATCATAGTCAGCCCGGTTTTGCCAGTAATTTTTTCCCGGCTTACCATCAGCAGAACGAGTGGTTTTCTGGTAGGCAGATTCTATATTCCTAAAGACAGGAAGCTGTTGCGATGTACTTTGAAAATACAGCAGGATCAAAAAGGGAGGAACAAAAAATAATTTGAGGTGATTTTTTTCAGATCGCAATTTTCAGGTTGTTTTAATCATCAATACTTATGGAAATCAAAAAAGTAAAGATATTTTTATTATCTATGCAAATAAATACCAACCATAAAATAATTGTATGCTGCGAAAAATAAACGTTTCATTCCTCATTACCCTGCTTTTCATGGTTTCTTGCACTTGTGCAAACACCTCACCTGGCGACCCGGTTTACACACAACCGGTGTATGTAGGCCCTGGAATCGGGCTGGGAACGATTATCGCTGTGGTATTGTCATGGAGCCGTAACAAATCCATACTATGGGCGATCATCCATGGTATCCTGGGATGGCTCTACGTGATCTATATAATTATTGTAGGAAAAAAGGATTGATAGGTTCCTTTGACCGGCTCACCCTTCGACTGGCTGACCCTTCGTCTTGCTCAGGGTGGCAGGAGTATTTATTTTGCATTACAAGGTGTCTGCCTATTTTGAATGACAAGATGAATTGATGACTCTAAAAAATATATGAATTGTTCTTCCAGTTAATATCAGCTATGAATGTCATTTCCCATACAAACCCTTATTCTATGAATTTGTAAATTTGATCAGTGCTATTCATTCTGATCATGAGGCCAAACTCACACACTTCATTAAAAGCTCTGCATCATCAGCGCTATTGAATAAATGTGGTGATATCCTGATGAAGGAACCCCTGTAACTGATGAAGATCTTATTGTCAGCCAGTGTTTTCTTCAGCATTTCAACATCTGTGCCGGCAATGGGAATTGAAATAATGTGTCCTGCATAACTTCCATGATTAAAATCCAGCCGATCAGAAATTATTCGTGTGATGGCTGAAACTGATGACTGCATCGCATCCACACCCCATTCTAAAATTTGTTTTGCGCCTGCGATCGCCATTTGTATCGTATTGAATTGCGAATATTCACCCATATCAAATTTCCTGGCCCCGGTACGGTATTCTGAAGAGTATTGGGTGATCGATGTAAAATCATCACTGTCTTTTCTTGTCTGCCATGAATATTCCAGTGGTTCCGCATTGTGGTGCCAACGGGGAGCCACGTACATATAACCCAGTCCATAAGGTCCAAGCATCCATTTATAGCCAACGGAAACTGCAAAATCCGGATCAATTGAATTGATATCTGTGGGTAATATTCCGAGCGACTGACTTAAGTCCAGGACAAGGAATGCTTTCACTGACTTTACAGCTTCACTTATTTTTTCAAGATCAATTCTTGCTCCATCCATCCAATGGCAATTAGGAATGGCAACGATCCCTGTTTCGGAATTGATGCATTCAAGGATGCATTCAGTCAATCCTTTAGACGGATCTTTTCTTACGGTGATTATTTTTAAATCCTGTATGGCGGCCAGCTGTTCCCAAACATAGTAATTGGACGGAAATTGGTTCTCCAGGAGAAGTATTGATTTGGCAGACCTAACTTTTAAGTTTTTAGCTGCGGTGGCAAGTCCATAACTGGCAGAAGGGATGAGGGCAATATTGTCCCCAGAAGTTTGGAATACCTGTGCAACATCCTTTCTCAAAATTTCACCGTTATCAAAGAAATCAGCAGCCCTAATGTTCCAGGGTTTCGCCCTAAGTTCCAGTCCCCTAATTCCTGCTTGTTTTGCAGATTTGAGAAGTGGTGACATGTTTGAGCAGTTAAGATAAATGACGTCATCTTCAAGTTCGAACAAATGTTTTTGGCTGGGTAAAATTTTCGACATGCCTGCTTTTGATTTAAATTTACATGGTCCCAATTGAGGAGAGATATTTTTTCCTGATCATTTCAAGATGATGCTTGTGGTGGCCATATAGATGATTGACGAGTAGCCTGGCCGACATCGGGAATCCATTGGCCGTGCCCGTCCTGTCTAAAGATTCTTCATCAAGACTTTCTATAAAAACAACGCTGGCCTCACGGAGGGCGGATAATTCTTTCAGTATAATTTTTGTGTCTCTTTCATTGGCACGGGCAGCCAATGCAAAAGTACCCTCATCAAAACCAGGCAAACCGGTTTTATCGCCCCTTGCAATTCTCATAGCCCGGTATGTGATTATTCTTTCACAATCCGAAAGATGAACCAGGATGTCTTTGATTGTCCATTTATCTTTCTCGTAACGATAAAGCAATTGTTCGTCTGAAAGGCCGGAGATTAATTTTTCTGTTTCTAATATTATTTCTTTCAAATGTGCAAGAAGGTCCCCATCATTGGGAACATCATCTAAATAGGGCTGATAAAAAGAATCGTAGCCACTGGTTGGTTTATGAATGAGCATATTTTGAATTTAAAATGGATCCTGGTTATATTTATTTTCCAGGATGGGATGGCCTTACCTCAATTTTGCTGGGTAATGTTCGCGGGTGCATGTTTAAAAGGTCAAGAACAAGCTGTCCAATATCTTCCGGTTGTATCTTCCATGCATCGGCGTCGTTGGGCGTATGGTCATTAAAATAAGTTGATACTGAACCGGGCATGATAGTAGTGACTTTTATCCCATGTTTACGCAAGTCGAGCATGATGGCCTGGCTAAAGCCTACCAGTCCGAATTTACTTGCATTGTAAGCTGCACCGTTTTCAAAAAAATTGGTTCCTGCAAGACTGGCGATGGTAATGATGTATCCTTTCGATTTTTTTAAAGGATCAATGGCTGCTTTTACACTGTTGAAAACGCCCGTCAGGTTAGTATCTATTGTATTTTTCCAATCGGTTTCCGATAATGTTTCAATGGGTGCAAAATGTCCAATACCCGCGTTAGCGATCAGCACATCCAATTGTCCAAAATGATCTATTGTTGCCTGCACTGCTTTTGCTTCAGAAGTCATGGAGCTTACATCTGATTCAAGGGCAAGGACTTGTGATTCATCAGTGGATAATGTTTTGGCAGCATCATGGGATGCTGATAGTTTCCTGCTTGTTATAGCCACACGCATTCCATTTTCCAATAATGCTTTAGCGATACCATATCCAATTCCTTTGCTCCCGCCTGTTATATAGGCTACTTTATCATTCATGTCGTTCATAAAAAAAGATTTTATATAGTTCCTTGTAAAGTGATAATCAAGTTAACAAATTTAATTCATTAGAAACCTTCTAACTACCCTGGCCAAGCCATCCAGAAGTAATCGTTTTTGCGAGGCGCTTTGTAAATGAATTTTATACCAGCATTCTATGCGCAGTGGCAATCTCCTATTAAACTTTACTATGAGATCGCCACGCCTGATCTACCCTGGTCCTCGTTTGTAACGAGGACCTAAAAATTGATACAGTAAAATATATTCATTAGATCATTGTACCATTATTCGTGGTCCTCGTTGCAAACGAGGACCGGGCCAAGCCATCCAAAAGTAATCGTCTTTGCGAGGTACATTGTAAATAAATTTTACAACAGCATTCTATGTGCCGTGGCAATCCCCTATTAAACTTTACTATGAGATTGCCACGCCTGATTTAATAAACTTTGTTAGTTAATTTCAAATGCCGGCTCGCAAAGACGAACTCTTCGAACTCTCAATATTTTCCGTAAGATCATCGTCGACCGTGGACCGATCTCATTTCGCAAAATCATACCTGCACAAGTACCCGGCCCCTCCTTCCTTACCTTCGGTACTAATGTACAAGGTTCCATCAGGTGAAAAGCAAATACCTTCAGGTTGCGGCAATACTTCTTTGTCAATTAAATTGAAAGAAATCAGCTCCCCGCTGTGCGTGAACACAGCCATGCCCTTTGAGTCCTTGGTACCCAGAATATAAATATCATGGGTGATGGGATGAACAGCGATGGCGGAAGGATAAAATTCAACCTTTTCATCAGATGCCTTTTTAAAATCCTTTTTATGGATCAGCATGAAGGGTTCGCTTTTTAATGAATCGCCGGAAAGGTCATATTCATAAACCGCACGGGTAGATTTTTTTTCATCTTCAACATCCGACGCGCCTTTGCAGGTTACCAGTAAATTTTTTGTTACGGGATCATAGCAGATTCCCTCCGTATTATTTTCTTTTTTCAGAAATGTTTTGATCTCTTTTACATCAGGCTTTCCCTGCCAGTCATTGATCTTGAAAATCGCTCCATGGCTCCATAGGGCATACACGGTATTGTTGACTAAGGTCACATCTTCCACATCAAATTTTTCACCAGGCTTTTCATCCTTAAACCTTACTTTTTTCTCAACTACAGCAGTGTCTGCATCAAGCCTTAGCAGATAAAGATCGGGCCGAAGATCCTCAATCACCAGCAGGTGATTTTCATCTACCATTGTATTGCCTGAAATTTCGAGAAGGTCAGGAATAAGCTTCCACTTTTTTTGCGGATGATCAAGGTCATATTTGAATGACTTTTTCGAAGTAGTTTCATTTGCCTGGGATCCACTATTTTTTGAAGTGTCTGTGTCAGAATGTTTTCCATTGGCATCATTAGAAGTGCATGAAAAAGCAAATAAGCCCATCAGAATGATTGACTCCTTTAATTTTAATATTTTCATATTGAACGATTTAGTGCAAAGATGATGATTTATAATTTTCCCAATCCTTTAATGACAGCATGTTGACAAAGCACTCCAATCCTACTCCTGGTTCTGCTGAAGGCAAGTTTTTGCCAATTAAAAAAAATTATAAAGTAAATGGTTATTTCAATTCCCCCATAAAAAAATGCCAGGCTTATCAATCTTCTCAAGTAATCCAGGTAGAAAAAGTCAAATTTTCGCTTTGCAAATCCTCAAGGCGGTCAAATATAATAGAAGGATACCCAGCTTTACTTTACAGGGTAAAACAATTATATTTTAGTTTATTTAGCAATAAAAAAAGTTAATATCATCCACACTTATTATTGTTTAGATTTGTTGATCCCAAAATATTTTTTATGAGAAAACAAATATTATCAGCAGCCATCACCATTTTTTTTGTAGTGATTGTTTGCGGACTGAATGCCCAGGTTACAACCGCAACTATCAGTGGTAGTGTAATCAATACAGAAGCTAAAGGTTTAAGCGGTGCTTCAGTAAGAATAACATATGCCGATGCCGGAATAAATAAAATAACGCTCACCCAATCGGATGGAAGTTTTGTGGTACCTAATTTAAGAGTAGGCGGACCTTACAAAATTAGTGTAAGCTATGTGGGGTACGACGATAAATCAGAAGAAGATATTATACTAGAATTGGGGCGAAACACCACTGTCGATTTTGTATTAAATACAAAATCAGTCGGGCTTGAAAATGTGGTAATCACCGGGAAGTCAAAGATCTTTGACAATAAACGCACAGGAGCATCTACGAATATCAGCTCCAGGCAGCTTCGTGAGCTACCAACAATTTCCAGGTCAGCGGACGACTTCACACGGCTTACTCCCTCAGCTTCTGCAACATTCAATGGGACCTCATTTGCAGGCAGAAATGGACAATACAATAATTATTCATTAGACGGCGCTGTATTCAATAACCCCTTTGGATTAGATGCCCCTACTCCAGGCGGCCAAACTAATTCACAACCCATATCACTAGACGCAATTGACCAGATACAGATCAATATCGCCCCTTATGATGTAACCCAGGCTGGATTTACGGGAGCCGGAATCAACACGGTAACAAAAAGCGGGACCAATACATTTGGAGGAACCGTTTATGGTTTTTACCGCAACCAGGGACTTACAGGAAAAAAAGTGGAAGGAAATAAAGTGGTGGTTCCGAAGCTGGATCAATATCAAGCCGGATTCTCTTTAGGTGGTGCAATAACAAAAGATAAACTTTTCTACTTTGTCAATTTTGAAACAGAGCAGCGAAACGATGCCCCTACAAGTTTCGTGGCCCAAAATGCATCCAATGCTGGTAAATCAAATACTTCCAGGGTATTACAATCAGACCTGGATGCAGTAAGATCCATTTTAAAAAATAAGTTTGATTACGAAACAGGAGACTACCAGGGTTTTAATTTTAAACAAAAAAGTTATAAGTGGCTTGCTAAACTAGACTGGATCATCAATACCAACAACACTTTATCGTTTACTTATAATGGCCTGGATGCTTCAAAAGAAAAACCTGCCCACCCAAGTGCTATTGGCCGCAGGGGTCCTGATTTTACAACTTTGCAGTTTCGTAATTCGGGATATAGAATAAACAATAAACTTCAATCGTTTGGTTCGGAATTAAAATCATCATTCGGAAGTCGGTATGCCAACAAATTAAGACTGGTTTACACACGTTTCAGGGATAACAGGGATCCATTGTCTGCACCTTTCCCGGTGGTTAACCTTACAAAAAATGGAGTGCGGTATATCATTGCAGGGCATGAGCCATTCTCAATTAACAATATCCTGAACCAGGATGCATTACAGGCAACTGATAATTTCAATGTTATTACCGCCAAACATACTTTTACATTTGGAGTCTCTTATGAGTCGTTCAAATTTGCCAATTCATTCAACCTGACAGGCTACGGACCTGCAATTTTTTCTGACGCAGACATTCAAACATTTAAAGACAGTGTTCCGGCAGATGGAGCTTATGTATTTGGAGCTTATCCCCTTAGCGTAGATGTTAACTATGCAAAAAACAGGGCCATCGCCAATCAATGGACTTTTTATTATTTAACGGTTGCACAGCTATCAGTATATGCACAGGATGAATGGAAAGCCACAAGGAATTTCAGGCTTACCTATGGATTAAGGATAGATGCTCCGTCTTATAACAATGCTAGTTTCAAAAATCCCAACTTCAATCCGGATGGTACTTTCAAGGGAACTTTCCAGGAAGGATCTCCGACCATTCCTAACAATGACCCCCAGGTATTATTTGATGAGAATGGAAACCGCGTTACCAATGGTGTTGGAAAGGACCTGGACAATACCAGGTTCCCCACTAAAAAACCATTGTTCTCCCCAAGGGTTGGTTTCAACTGGGATGTGCAGGGTGATAAAACGTTGCAGTTAAGGGGTGGATCCGGGCTATTCACCGGGCGGTTCCCATTTGTATGGATCGGTAACCAGCAGGCAAACCCATATACCGGTTTTTACAATGCAACTGCGAAAAATTTTCGTTGGCCACAAATTTGGCGGAGTAATTTAGGGCTTGATTATAAAGCTCCATTCGGAACAATTTTCTCCGCTGATATAGCCTATTCTAAAGACCAAAAGGCCATGATGGTTCGCAACTATAATTTAGGCACACCTACCGGAACTCTCAATTCCGGAACGGGGGACAACCGAAGTATTTATAAGTCCACCGATAAAGGAACAGACGGAGCATTTACAACCAATAATACTTATGTATTTACCAACACAAATAAAGGCTACCAGTTCGACGTGAGCGTACAGGCACAGCATAGTTTTAAAAAAGGTATTTACCTGCAGGCATCCTATAACTATTTAATCGCTAAAGACGCCAGTTCCATTTCGGCCGAAATCTCAAGTGATGCATTTGACAGGAATCCAATCCTTAACAATGCCAATGCCGCTATCAATTCAACATCATTGTATGGAAATACCCACCGTATAGTATTAGCAGGTATTAAAAAGTTTGATTACGGGAAGGATAACAAGTATGCAACAACACTTTCGTTTTTTGCCAACTGGGTAAGTGGGGACCGTTTTGCATATGTATATGGTGGAGATATCAATAACGACGGAACCTCTACCAACGACCTGCTTTATGTGCCTACTGATGCAGAAATAAATAATATGCAGTTTGCGTCTTTCACTGACGCATTGGGCAATGCACAGTCACCTGAAATTCAAAGAACCGCCTTTAAAAATTATATCGCTTCCGACAAATATCTTGTTGAACGTCGCGGAAATTATACGGAAAAATATGCCGGTGAAACACCATGGTTCAGCCAGCTGGATGTGCGCTTATTGCAGGACTTTAATTTTAAAGCAGGTAAAAAAACAAATACTGTCCAGTTTAGTATCGACGTACAAAATTTTGGCAACATGATCAGCAGTAAATGGGGTATACGTAAGGTAGCTACAAACTCCGGTTTCTTCCAGCCCATTTCAGTAAACGGCTTCAGTCCAACCGGGCAACCTGTATTTAAGTTTGATCCAACTCTACAAAGTACATTCAATCCAAGCCCAGATCTTATTTCAAGGTGGCAAATGCAATTTGGATTGAGATATATTTTTTAAGAAAAAACGAAACACAACAAATCGTCTTCGAAAATATTTAAGCATGCCCAATCATTCACGAAGAAAATTCATTCAGCAAATCGGCGCAGGATCATTGCTGTTGCCACTGTCCTCCTTAGCAATTAATGAGAAAGGTATTGAAAAACGCGTCATCGATTACCAGCCCAAATTTTCATCTAACGACAATGTAAATATTGCATGCATTGGAATGGGGATCATGGGTTTTGGCGATGTAAAAACAGCATTAAAAGTGCCGGGTGTAAAACTTGTTGCAGTATGCGACCTATATGACGGCCGCCTTGAAAGAGCTAAAGAGGTATTTGGGAATGACTTGTTCACCACCAAAGATTTTCATAAAATCCTGGACCGGAAAGATGTAGATGCAGTGATCATCGCTACTTCCGATCACTGGCACGATCACATATCCATTGAAGCCATGCGAAAAGGCAAAGCCGTTTATTGCGAAAAGCCAATGGTTCATCACATCAGTGAAGGATGGCCTGTAATAAAAGTGCAGCAGGCTACCAATGCAGTGTTTCAGGTAGGCAGCCAATTTGTAAGCAGCATTGGAATTGCCAAGGCAAAAGAATTTTATCAGGCCGGTGCGATCGGCAAATTAAATTGTATCGAAGCATCTTTCGACAGGCAGAGTGCACTGGGTGCCTGGGAATACACAATGCCGCCTGATGCTAATCAAACAACGGTTGATTGGAATCATTATTTGGGCGATGCTCCTAAAGTGCCTTATGATCCAAAACGTTTTTTCTGGTGGCGTAATTACCGCGACTATGGTACGGGTGTGGCTGGAGACCTGTTTGTGCACCTGGTTTCTGCCATTCATTTTGTGACTGGTGCAATTGGCCCGACCAAAATATTTTCCACAGGTGCCCTGAGTTATTGGAAAGACGGGCGCAACGTACCAGATGTAATGACGGCCATCATGGACTACCCTGAAACCAATTCTCATCCTCCATTCCAGCTGATGTTACGGGTAAATTTTGTAAGTGGCCAGGGAGAGAAAGGTACAACCCGGTATATCGGTTCTGAAGGTGTGATTGATTTTCATGGAGATAGCTTTACAATAACCAAAAGTAAAATGTCTAAGGCACCCGGCTATGGAGGATGGGATTCTTTTGATACCTATCCTGAAAAAATGCAGAAAGAAATTGTAGAGCAATATAATAGGAGATGGACAAAAGATCAGCAGGCGATTATAAAATCCGATCCAATAACATTCAGCATACCTGAAGGTTATGATGACAGGCTGGATCACTTTATCAATTTCTTCGAATCAATCCGCAATAAAAAACCGGTTGTGGAAGATGCAATCTTCGGATATCGCGCAGCAGCTCCCTGTATTGCCTGTAATGACAGCTATTTCCAAAAGAAAATAATTTACTGGGATCCGGTGAATATGAAGGTTGTTACCGGTTGAAGTTCTTTGAAAATTGAACATTGAAAATTGTTTGTTGAAAATTCACATTTGGGTGTTAAAAAAAATGTTCAACAATCAATATTCAATGTTCAATGCTCAGTGAATTGACCCTAATGACCTAACGATCATTCACAATTCACCATTCACCATCCCCTATTGTGGTCTCAAAACCAGCTGTAACTCAACTCTCCTGTTTTGTTCTTTTCCTTTTGCTGTTTTATTATCTGCAATCGGCATGGACTCACCGAAACCTGTTGCAGTGATGCGCGAATCTGAAACACCTTTGCTTACCAGGTATGTCTTTACTGCATTTACCCGGTTTTGTGAAAGGATCTGGTTGCTGGCATCATTGCCAACATCATCTGTATGTCCGCCCATTTTAAGGTCATAATCCACATACTCTTTTAATATGGCTACCACCTCATCAAGCATTGGATAAGAGGTGGGTTTTAGGGTAGCATTTCCTGTTTCGAAATTGATCCCGCGTGCGGCAAACTCAAGGCGTTTGGCAACATCTTTTTTTACTTCGGGGCAGCCGTTATTATTCGGATCACCTTTTACGGTAGGGCACTTATCTTCAGAATCTATCACGCCATCTCCATCTGTATCAGCTGGGCAACCTTTTTCATCTACTTTGATTCCCGGTTTTGTATTGGGACATTTATCATCAGAATCAATCACTCCATCTCCATCTGCATCAGAGGGGCAACCCTTTTCATCCACTTTAATTCCGGTTTTTGTACCGGGGCATTTATCTTCTGAATCGATAACGCCATCGCCATCTTCATCTGCCGGGCAGCCTTTGTCATCCACCTTAATTCCTTTCTGTGTATCCGGGCATTTGTCTTTGCTGTCTTCCACCCCATCACCATCGGTGTCAGGACAACCCTGGAACATATCCAGCCCTTTTACATTCGGACATTTATCGTGGGCATCATCGATCCCATCTCCATCACTATCAGGACAACCTTTAAATCTTGCCAAACCGGGTACATCCGGGCATGCATCTTCGTTATCAGCAACCCCGTCTTTATCCCTATCCTGGCAACCATTCATTGCTTTTGAACCGGGAACTGTGGGGCATTTGTCCAGATAATCTGGTACTCCATCTTTATCAGTATCCAGTGGACAGCCAACTGCGTCTACTGCTACACCTTTGGGTGTCCCGGGACATCTGTCTTTTCTGGTTTTTACACCATCCTGGTCTTCGTCTTCACGAACTGTATATTTAGCAACGGTAGTTTGCGCTTGGACTGTATTGAAAGAGGGAATTGTTAGATAGAGAAAAAAAACAAGAAAGTATTTAATAACTTTTTGGGCATTCATAAAATTTAGATTTTAAAAGATGAAACGAAGGAGCTTTTCTAAAAGCAGCGAGGGTAAGGTAGGCTGTTTAAGGGATTAAATGGTGGTATTTTTTTTAGAAACGTTAATAGTATCTATTTAAATAAAACTATATGTATAACAGTAAAAAAAAGTAGGGTTCAATCGTCTACGAGTATAGAACTATTTATTTTTTTTTAGTAAATTCTTCAATAACCATGATATAGTCTTTTACCTTTTCATCCCAATTTGTATGAGCATGTAATTTTTCAAATTCTTTAGCCCACCAAATAAAAGTGAATACTTTCAGTACGGAATTTCCTGAAAAATAAATATTTGTACCCTGCGAGTATAAAAATTTTAACTACTACAAGGATCACATTGCACCTCAATATGGTCTTTTCCTGGATGTATGTATGATTATTCTTTTAAATTTTGTATTGCAGTTCGCATAACTTCCAATTCTTGTAATCGTCTTTGTTTTTTTTCTAATTCAGAACTTAATTTGGCTATTTGTTTTTCCTGTTCTTTTAATTTCTTATTAGCATTGTTTGCGTCCCTTGCATCCTTTACAGCCCTTTTCGCCTTTCTTTTTTCTTTTTTAGCATCTCCGAGATCACCATTAATGGTCTTTGAAGCCTGGTCACTACTTTTCATAGCACTATTTTCGGCGTCAGAAGCTGCATTATCTGCTTTGTTATGATAACCGGCTAAGGCATTTTGTGCACTCGCTAATTTAGAGGTAAGGTTTGCAATGTCATTGCTTACTTCAGCATATTCTTTATTCAATTTGATCGTATCTGCAGCCGTTTTATATTTTTGAGAAAATGCAGAAATTCCTGAGAGAAATATCATAGCAGGAAGAAAAATTAATACTTTTTTCATTTGATTTATCCATTTTATTTTATGTAGAAAACCCATGTATGAAATTAAGCAATCCATATATGATTAACAGAATTATTACGCAGCCATAGTCCACCTTAACATATGATTTATACAACCATTCAGTACTGATATAGTTTGACAAAAGTTATAATAATTAAATCGCACTGATGTGGCCGGCTTCCCCTATTTCCCCCCACCCCACACATTATTCCCCTTCTCCACATCCGGCAATATATTCTCCGGATCGAGTATTACTTTGGAAAGTTTTGTCTTTGAAGGATATTTAAAAGTCCATGTGCCACCTCGCTGCCAGATTTCAACAGGCAGTTGAACAGTTCCTTCCTGGTTATTTGACTCGATTACTTTAACGATAGCAGGCAACATCATTTTTCCTTTGTTCTCGATCGTAATCAAAGCACCTTTGGATGGATCATTGTCGACATACTTTAAGTCTGTGATTGCCTGGTCCAATGTCCAGTTGGTAAAGAACCATTCTTTCCAAAACCAATTCAGATCTTCACCGGCGGCGCTGTTCATGAAATGAAAGAAGTCGTACGGTGTAGGATGCTTGTACGCCCACGCTTCGGTATATTTTCTGAAAGCATAATCAAACCTGTCTTTCCCGATTACAACGTTGCGCAGCAATTTTAACCCATAGGCAGTTTTACCATAATAGGGATAAAAATTATTGACATCAAATGCCTCGGGTATCACCATCAAAGGATCGTGCTGGCTGGTCAAACCACTTACGTCCTGGTATGCGAAAAATTCTTTCTTATATAATGCGGGATCTTTAGCATATTCCCCGTTGTTAAAAATATCCGTTGCATAATAGTTGATGTAAGCATTGAAACCCTCATCCTGCCACATATACCTTCTTTCATTGGAACCCACTATCATAGGATACCAGTTGTGCCCAATTTCATGCGAGACCAAAAACCACAGGCCTGCTTTTTTTTCTTTGTAATCATTGAAGATCATTCCGGGGTATTCCATGCCCGTTACAATGGCGCCAATGCTCACTGCACTGTTCCACGGATATTCAAAGAAATTTTTTGAATATATTTCAATGCTGTTTTTTAGATATTCAGTAGCCCTCGACCACGCAGTATCGCCGAGGCTCTCAGTTGGATATGCCGACATCGCGATCGCCTTTCTTCCCGAAGGCAGGTTTATTTTTGCAGCATCCCAAACCAAAGCTGCTGATGCTGCCCATGCAACATCGCGGGTGTTCTTCATTGTAAAATGCCAGGTAAGATTACCTCTGGAAACCGGACGCATGGAAGGTTTGCCAATTTCATCCGGTTTTATGATCGTAACTGTTTTGTCACTTTTGGAAGCAAAAGAAAGACGTTGGATTTCCTCCACTGTGAGTACTTGCGCAGGATTTTGCAGATCACCCGAACCATACACAATCATTTCGGAAGGTGCAGTAATGTAATAATCAAAATTTCCATAATCACAATAAAATTCACCCAAACCCATATAGGGAAGGGTGTTCCATCCTTCCACGTCATCATACACACACATTCGTGGATACCATTGAGCAATTTCATACACAACTCCTTTCTTTGTATAAAGCCTTCCTAGTCGGTCTGCACCATGTGAAGGAATGGCAAAACTGTAACTCACTTTTATAACGATCTTATCACCTTTTGGCAACATCGCACTATTCAACCGAAGCTGCATCCTGGTATCAGATATCACCGGCACCGTTTTATAAGATTTACCCCGCTGTGTAAGTATTACATCCACGATTTGAAATCCTCCATGGTTAACACCTTGTACATCAAACCTGTCGCCGGTAACTGGGGTTGCAGCCGAACCTCTTGATCCGGCAGCAAAAACGTTCTGATCCAATTGCAACCATAGATAATCCAGCTTATCAGGACTGTTATTGGTATATGTAATGGTCACTTCACCCGTGATGGTTGTATCCTTTTCACTCAAAAGCGCGTGGATAAGATAGTCGGCACTGTTTTGCCAGTACATAGCCCCTGGCGATCCATTTGCAGAACGAAATTCATTACCGGCCATTGAGTTGAATCCCGGTAAATAAAAATCCTGTTTATTATAGGAATCTGTCTGTCCAAATAGAAAACCAGAAATTAAAAGTTGTAAGGAGAGTAATGCTATTTTTCTCATTGCGAAAGATTAGAGTATCAAATGTGAATTAAGTATCTAAAGTATTTAAACTATAGCTTATGGCGATGAATATTTTCAGATCCCAGGCTCTTTACTCGATATATTAATTTGGCAACAAATTTGAAAATAATTGAATGCCCGCACTTTACATCCAGCGCCACAGGTCCCAACATTCAATGAATGAACTTTCAACGCCGGGGTCTCACGAATAAAAATGTTAATTGTAAAGATATGCTGTGAAGATCCCGTCGGGACAGAAGGAGCAGGTAATTGGATGACAAAATGACCCAACGTGACTTTATATTCTTTAGCTCCTCCAAAATCATCCTTCCTTATTCCTTTCAACAATTTTACGAATATACTGCACGGTGGCTCTCTTGAGTTTTTCGATACTCAAATTTCGCCCGATTAATCCATGGGTACCAAAAAATGCAAGGAATACGTACTTTTTTGGCATTGGATTGCCATACAGATCACTTTCCATAATGAAAACATTTTCTAAAAAAGGATATTTAAAAACCCTGGCATGAGGTGCCACCTGGTCATTAAAAGCCTTGTCACATGGTTTCAAGCCTATTTTACGAATAGTTTTATGATCAATATTAAAATCATTGGTGAGTACCATAGCTAAAAGTTTTAAGAGTGGGTTAAAAAAGTTGTGTTTGAAAATTATCAGCTGAAAAATGCACCGGGGATCCAACTTAACCCGTGTGAGTAAAGACTTTTTCTCGAAACTCAAACGGTCTCCAAATTCCTCCTCTGTGAACTGCTTCAAATCCAGTGATGTATCTTCTTTTTTAAGCTTAGAATCTCAATCAAAATTTGTAGTAGAAATTTGCAATCATAATTTTAGTAAGCCTTCAATTAAGTTATCGATAATGTCATTAGCACAAGTATTAGGCCGCTTATAGATTATGTCATTAATTAATGTTGTTAAAAAATTATTCCTGGGCATGTGCGGTTACGTAAGTGCAATTTGTGATGAATTTGTTAGCTATGACTAGTCTCTAACCGGGAGCAACCCGGAACCTTAATTTTCTTCATCCATTTGTCCGGTCAAAAATAATGGCCTTTCGTTTTTCATCGTGTTAAATGTGCGTAAAGTTTTCATTACCCTTTTTTTATTAAAGGCGAGCTGTGCTTTTCCCTTTGACGAAAGCCCATTGATTCCGCTTAACCCCTGAATCGTCCAGTTGGAGTTGCCCTTATTTCTTGTGAACCAATTGTCTTTTTTTATTTTCCCCGGCGGAAAAATGTATACATCACCGTCCTTTATACAGTGATAACTGATTTCACTAAATGTAATTTTAACGGCCCAATTGGTGAGAGTTTCGAGGCAAGGCGAGGTGGAAGGATCAATGACATAATATTCTGTAAGATCATGATCCTGCACAGGCAGTAATGCAGCCACATGATAGTTCCACGAATTGATCAGGCTCCCTAAATTTTTTTTAAGAAAATAACCGCTGAACACCCATCCCTTGTAATTCGGCACATGCCAGGTATCCAATAAAATACAAATCGCATTGGCGCGATCTTCACAATCGTTGTTGCCATCTTTCCACCTGAACAATGCTGAATCTTTAAAATACTCAAACAGGCTTTGGGCGAGATCCAAAGTGATCACACCGGTTGTGCAATCTGTTAAGCCGGTATCAATAATAGAAGTTGCCAACAGTTAGTATGAGTAATAATTATTGAATGATGTGTCGAATATCTTTACCAGTTGCTCCATCACTGCTGCTGTTGCCTTTGCTGCATCTCCAGGAAATGGCGGTAGGAATTAATGGGCTGCCCCGGATTTTTTGCCTCATATGAAAATACCGGCAACCCGGGTTTTGAATCCGTTTTTTTTGCTGACCCATTTTTTATTTCCACAGAAACTTCCAGGGTATGCTCCCCGGATCCCTTGTATGTCCCTTTTACCGGCGTACAGTCATAAAAATGTCTTCCTACGGCAAGCCTTACGTGCTGATCGTCTACAATACAATTGTTTGTCGGGTCGAGTCCTATCCAGCCGTAGCCCGGTACATACATTTCTACCCATGCATGGGTGGCGCCTTCTCCTCTCATCTCCTTATCTTTCGGGCAAATATAACCGCTGACATATCTCGCCGGAATATCGAACATGCGCAGAAAAACTATGAGAATGTGCGCGAAATCCTGGCATACGCCGGCTTTTAATTTCCAGATTTCTTCTGCTTCTGTTTCAACACTTGTAACCCCCTTTTGATAAGTGAATTCATTGAACACGTATGCAGTTAACGCCACTGCATTTTTAAAAGGGGTGGCGTTACTGTCAATTACATCCATCAATGCAGATCGTACTTCGCCTGATGAGGTGAAAGACTGTGCAGTTAAAAAATCCATAAAGGGTACCTGGTTTTTTAAACCTTTTAAGTAGTCCCATTGTTCTGTGGCGGGCAGATCATCCGTTGGTATAAGAATCGGCTTGGTCACCACTTGTGCCGTGGATTCTATTAACAGTTCATTGTGGGGCTGGACCACCGAAAAAACACCCACATGATTTCCAAAATAGTCGGTAAAAATTTCGACAACAGGCTGGTGAGAAATTACCAGGTGATGTTTTTTAACTTCCAGTTGGGTGTCAATAATAGGATACAGCATAACCTGGTTGCTGCAATCTATTACAGTAGAAGCATAGGTGTAACGGGTAATATGTTTTATCGTATAAGAAGCCATTGACTCAAATTATGAAGTTCCAAAATAATATTTATTAAATGCGCCTGCAATTTCAACCAGGTACGTACGGGTTTGAAACAGGAAAGTGCTTAGTTTAATGGGATCATCAGCTTCCACATTGCTGTACTTAACATGGTTGGTGGTTTTGCCAATCAAAAAATCCAGGTAATTGAAACTCTCAGGCAGACTTTCAGCCTTAAGCATCTGCAATAATTTATGGAGCCGATCGAGGTTGTACATAACAGAATGTGGGAAATCGGTGTTGTAAACACTAAGGTGCAGCACGTTTTGAATGTTAAAATTCCCTTTAAACGTTTTCAGATAAATTTCAAAACCATACAGTGAATACAGGAGGTACCTTAAAACCGGTGCTTCTCCTGTAAGATGCCCGTCGATATTCATTTCTGTAAGCTTAATTCGTAAAATATCTGTCGTCTTCAAAGCGCGTTCGAGACATTTGCCAATATTCAGGTAAATAAATCCTTCATCTCTTGTCATGGTGGTGTTTACCGTGCCGGTGTATAAGACTCCATACCGCATAAGCATATCGATGGCAGTAACCGGATCACCGGATGCTACCTGTTTTTCAACATCATCCTCACGCATAAAATGATAATAGTCATTCAGGCACTGCCATACTTCTTTGGTGATATGATCCTGAATGCAACGGGCATTTTCCCGCGATTGTAAAATATTGTAGTAGGCAGAGCCCTCATTTGTCTTGTCGAACAGCAGGTGGCTCAGCACCTGCCTTGAACTTTTTTCCTTCAGCTCAATTTCTTCAGGCTTCAGCTGTGAATACAATTGTAAAAACGGGCCCCACGGAAAATCTTCTTCCTCATCCTGCGATGCAATATAATTTGTACGCAGCACCTGCAGCATGCCGTGTGTGCGCTCCATGTAACGCGCCAGCCAAAATATTGTTTCTGCAACACGACTTAACATTGATGAGAATTAATCAGGATTTTCAGAATTATAGAATTTTTAGAATTTAGGTTTTTTTGAACTTGAATTTTTCTGCATTTTAATTGAAAATTGAGCGTTTAGGGTTGAACATTTTTTTGTCTGAACCTTGATTTATTTGATTAAATGGTTTATATGATTAGTACTATTCACCTTGAGCATTGAGTGTTGAATATTGAGTGTTGAGTGTTTTTTGTCTGAACCTTGATTTATATGATCAAATGATTTCCATGGTTAGTACACTTTAAACTTTGCTCTTCGCCTTGAACATTGAACATTGAGCGTTGAGTGTTGAACATTTTTTTATTTATTCACTCAGCACCCACGTGTCTTTGCTTCCTCCTCCCTGTGATGAATTCACCACCAATGATCCTTCCCGCAACGCTACTCTTGTGAGCCCGCCGGGAACAATATCTATTCCCTGCGGACCGTACAATGCAAAAGGCCGCAAGTCTACCCTCCTCGGTTGTAAAATTCCATTGATGTAGCACGGTGTTGAAGAAATGCTGATGATCGGTTGTGCGATGAAATTCCGGGAATCAGTAATGATCGCAGCTTTATAATTTTCTATTTCCTCCTCAGACGCGCAATTGCCCATTAGCATTCCATAACCACCCGATTCATTTGTTTTCTTTATCACCATATTGCCGATATTTTCGAAAACATATTTGCGACTGCCTTCATCCGCCAACTGGTAGGTTGGAACATTTTTTAAAATTGGCTCTTCATTTAAATAATACCTGATCATAGCCGGTACATAAGCATAAATGGCCTTATCATCTGCTACCCCATTCCCCGGTGCGTTCACGAGCGCCACGTTTCCTTTGCGGTATGCCCAATATAACCCAGGAATTCCAAGCATGCTGTCTGGCCTGAATACGAGGGGATCTATGAATTCATCGTCTACCCTGCGGTATATCACATCTACCTGCTTTAATCCTTTGGTGGTTTTCATATACACGTGATGATTGTCAACGATCATGTCCTTGCCTTCTACCAATTCGATCCCCATTAACCTTGCAAGCGTGGTGTGTTCAAAATATGCTGAATTATAGATTCCCGGCGATAATAAAACAACAGTAGGATCTGCAATTTTTAAATTTGCCAGCGATTGCAGATTTTTAAAGAGCAAGTCGGGGTATTCTTTTACCGATCTCACATTGTTCTGCCTGATGAGATCGGGAAATATACGATACGTCATTCCCCTGTTCTCCAGCATATAGGAAACCCCTGATGGAGTGCGCAGGTTATCTTCAAGCACGTAAAATGCACCGTCGTTGTCGCGGATCAGGTCTACCCCTGCTACATGTGTATATATATCATAGGGCACATCCACGTTCATCATCTCGCGCAAAAAATTTGGGCACGAGTAGATGAGCTGGGCGGGAATGATCCCATCCTTAATGATAAACTGGGAGTGGTAAATATCTTTCAGGAAAACGTTGAGTGCCTTCAGCCTTTGTTTGATCCCCGCTTCTATCACCTGCCATTCAGGTTGGGTAATGATGCGGGGGATCACATCGAATGGGAAAATTTTTTCAATTCCTTCCCCGCTGTTGTATACGGTAAATGTGATACCCTGGCTCATGAATAATTTCTTTGCCAGTTCATCCTTGTGTGTCATCTCAACGTGCGGGAGATTTTCGATCGCGGCAACAAAATTTTTGTATTGGGAGCGGATGCCGTTGTTGCTGAACATTTCGTCCCATACATTAGGCTGGTCCAGGTAAGACTGCAGCAAGGAACCTTCGCTCATAAGTAAAATGGTTTAGATGACATCAACTTACGGCAATCAATCCTGATGAAGTTACGGAATCGGGAGGAAAAACCGGATTCTGAGTTAATAATGTATTATCCTTCTTAAATATGACCGGAATCATTGTTTTGAATAATTTTGAACATACTCATTTAACCGGAAAGGCTTTAATTTGTAGTAAAAAATTAAAAGCCATGGAAGATTTCACCACAGATAACCTTACCGGAGTTAATCATGAAGGGGCACACCCAAACAAACCATTAAAATTCTTAGCCGCCACCTCCATCATCGGCGATAAAGTTCACAATGAAAAAGATGAACACCTGGGTAAGATCACCGACATCATGATTGATGTTACTTCCGGGAAAATTGAGTATGTGGTGATTCAATACGGAGGATTTCTCACCATTGGTGAAAAATACTTTGCAATACCATTCGGACTGCTCCATGTTGACCCCGTAAAAAAAATGTTCATTTTAAACCAATCCAAAGAGATGGTGGAAAAGGCTCCTGGATTTGACATGAATCATTGGCCTGAAACAAATTTTCATGCTGAAGAAACCTACTGGAGTTTTGTAGGATAATATATTTCATACTTTGGTAAATTATTATTGCCATCACGTGCCAGCGTTTTATCAGGTATCCTGTATGAAGTAATCTATTGAAAAGAGATTTTCCAAAATGCACTAAGTCATCACTCCGGTAACATGTACCCATCCAATTTAGCCAGCTCATATTATTGTTGAAAAAAATTCAGGGTACACGTAGTGACACCGGATATTAGTTAATTTACAGCTTCTACATTAGTTCAATGATAATGAATCAATCATTTTATATAGGCCGGACTATACTTCAAATAATTTCGTGTTCAATCCTATTCCTCGGCGCATGTTCAAAAAACAATAATGCCATTAACAGGGGAACGACATTCGATACGTCATCCATTGCCCACATTCCACTGGTAGATGAAATGCCTGACATACCCGTAAATTATCATTTGATCGACTGGAATCAAAGGGCAAAGGACTTTGACTCTTTTATTTTTGACGGCACAAAATCCGGCCAATACCTGCCCATCATAAAAACCGACAACACCAACAAAACATTTAAAATGCCTGCGTATGTCGGGATCAATTTACAGGATGGTGCCGAAGAGGCTGTTGCAAATATGCAGGCAGTATTGGGTGCGAGCCTGGCGGGGATCGACAAAAGCAATCAGAATGGAATGGATTATGTTACCCAAATACAGGTTTACAAGAACAGGGAAAATGTAATTACAAATAATCCTAACCAGCTATCAGCCGGTCTTGAATTCTGGTATGCGCTTCTTCCAACCGTTGAATTCGGTGCGCTTACCGATCTGTATGCAAAAGTGCCGGGCATGAGAGACATTATGAAAACTGTTGCAGACAGGTGGTACGAGGCTGTAGTTTCTTTGGGGGGAAGCAACGTAAATTTTTCGCATACAGGTTATGATTTTGCCACCATGAAACCTTTTGACAGAAGGTATGGAAATGGTGGCGCATGGATAGAACCTGATGCCGCTGCCGGTGTTGGAATATTTTTGTACTGGGCCTACCAGGCGTTTCATGATGGCAAATATCTTGATGGGGCATCATGGTGCGCGAATTTCCTCGCGAATCTCCCATTTGCCCCATCCTATGAAACTTTGATTATATGGGGACCTTTGCTGGGAGCCAGGTTGAACGCAGAACAGGCGCAGAAACATAATATAGCCAAATTAATGGCGCAGGTTTTCAATGAAAGCAGCGATGCCCGGCAAGGATGGGGAATGCGTGTAGGTACATGGGGTGGCTACGGTGCAGATGGGCTGATTGGTGCAAAAGACAACAGTGATGGATACGCATTTGCGATGAACTCCTTCCTGGCACCTATGGGCATTGCTCCTGTGGCACGATATGATCAGCGTTTTGCAAGGGACATAGGCAAATGGATATTAAATGTTGCCAGTAATGCGCGATTGTTTTATGCAGACCAGCTGCCGGCAACAAACCAGGAACCTGTGGTATGGAGCGGTGATCCGGAACACGTGATACCATACGAGGGACTGCGAAACTTTTATATGAATCAAAGTCCTTATGCCACCGGGGATCCAACACACTATGGATGGGGGCCTACTGACTTTGGTATTTATTCAGGTGCACCATCGGGAGTACTGGGTGGAATTATACGGTCTACAGATGTAGATAAAATTTTGCAGATCGATATTCTGAAAACGGACTTCTTTCATGCTGCAGCATATCCAAGTTACCTGTATTTCAACCCATACAGAGAATCCAAAACTGTAACGATTGATGGCAGCAATAAAACCTATGACCTCTACGACGCGGTTACAGATAACTATTTGAAAACAGGCGTGACAGGTTCAACCACATTTTCTATACCCGCCCTGGGTGCGGTGGTTCTTGTACTAGTGCCTGCCAATGGGAAACGGGTTCATAACAGCAATGGGACTATTGTGATCGATAATGTTTTCGTGGCATTCAGAACAAAATGATTTTTTACTTACTAAAAAGGGTACCCCGTATTTATTTTATTTACTGTACCCTAATTGAATTCTAAACTTAAAAGATATTAATACATTCTTTATTTGTGTCCCCACCCCGTGATCGGGTTTGCAAAAAATAAGGAATCAATAAATTTATTTTGCTGGGAAGAATTACAAGGATAGAAAATGAAAATAAAAAATGGATGATCGTGAACGGGCGGGATGAACTTACTCAATAAGGTTGACTATTAAGATAATAGAGTTTACTAATAATTAAAGAACAGGTGAATTTGCACCACAATTACCGAATCATTTACATTGCGCAAATTTTATTTATCAATTCCATTCAGTTTTAGAAACTGGTCATACTTTTCCTTAAACTCCTGGTATTTGTATGATCCTTTTGTAGAGGGTTCCTTTCTTAATTCAGCATTATCGATCAAGTCGAAATAAGCCTGTGGAAATTCATCAGAATAAATTTTAGGAAGCACTCTTGTCCGTGTCAGGACAGCGTAAAGTGAAAATAAAAAAAACAGGGAGATCAGTAAAAGTGAATTGTCCCTCATTCGTCCAACTATTTTAAAGGCAGTTACATTTTCACCATCAATCAATAATTCCTTTTTCCAAAAGTTTGAAACCACGAAAAAAATCAGCAACACAAAAGCAAGTAAGCCTGAATATTCTGCAAGCCTGGGCGAAATTGTCAGGACGACCACCGATATCAAAAAAAATATTATACTCAGGTAAAAAGTGAGTATAGTTAAAGCCAAAAATTTATTTTTGGGAACCATGGCCCGGTAATGCAACAATGCTTTCCTGGCATAAATAAGGATAAGGATAAAAGTAGTGAGCCCAAAAACAAGTTCAACGTTTTCAAAATGAACATAAAATATCCTCAAAGCAAATATGGATGAAAATACGAAAAGGCATAAAAATTCAATCGATAGATAAGCATCACCTGTGCCTCTTTTACGAAGACCATTTATAAATTGAAATAAGAAGAGCAAAGAAAATGAAATCGCCACAACACCCAAAATCAGAAGCCCATACCTGTTTTGAGCCATAGAAGCGAATGCGCCCATGATGAGCAGCACGAAAAGAAGATAGTATATTGAATTGTATTTCTTCATTACATGGGTACATAGTTTACATAATCCCAATACCAGTCAACATAATTGTCCATTTGTTTCCATTGCTGTGCCTTTTGCTGGCGTTCTTTTGTTTTGCTGGCTTCCAGCAGGATCATGTTGCGGCATTGCAGGTCCTGGGATTCAGTTAAAGAGGCGGGGATGGAAGTATAGGCGCGGTAATAATTTCCTTCAAATGCAACACCTGTTACTTTTGACAGGATCCCAAAAAATTTATTAGCCTCCGGAATATCCTTAAGCAGGGCGTTCGCATTGTTATTTAATGACTGACTCCCGATCTCAGACAGTAACAGGATCTGGTTGTACCTGAAATCATATCGCTGATCGATCGCAGAATAATGAATTGATTTTGATCTTGCATAAGCCGAATCCAGGTACACAAATGCAAGTGGATTTGCATTTTGCCGGTACACTTTTTCAGCCATATGCATATAGCCAAACACTTGCTGCTGGTCAGTTGGGAATACCCCTGCGAATTGTACAGCCTCTTTAGAATCGCCAACAGCTGCGAGATTACCACAAAGCCGTTTCATCATATTCAAAAAGAAGATCTTCTCAAGGTATTCATACCTGTCCGATGATCTTTGAATGGTTGACTGATTTATTTTATGGTAATAGGCCAGGCCTGCAGCAGAATCCCCTCTTTCAAATGCACGGTTGGAAAGTACCAGGTACAAAAGATTTTTATCAAATTGATTTCCTTCAGGATGTTTATCCACAAAAGATATAATCGCATTCAGTGCTTCATCGGGTATTGGATATTCCTTGGTAAAATAATTGACAGGAGGATCGGTTTTCCATTCAAATCCTTTTGCAACCCAGTAGTGAAGATTTTGCAGGTCACCGCCGGTTTTATAGAATTGCGCCAACAAATTATTCTTCTGGAGGTAATTAAAAAAATAATCGGTGTGATAAGTCCAGGCATACCAGCCATCCCTGTAATCAGGATAAATCAGTAAGTCCCTTCTTTTTATATCTTTGGTGCGCACCCCATCCCCATTGTAGATTGAAGTTGTAGAGATCGTTCCCGCTAAATAACCTGTGTCAATTTTTGAATAGAGGTCTACAGCTTCTTTCAACCAGCCATTCAGCTTTTCTTCATTCACAGGTAATTTACGGTCAGTCCAGTATTTATCATAAAACATTGCCTTGCGCTTATCATTCATTGCAAGCAAAAAATTTCTTTCCGAAGGATCAGTTACCTTCCCGATGGCCGTTTCATAATCTTCCACCATTGCATCAAAAACAGAACGATCGCAAAGACAAAGATTGGGATAAAGGAGACCCTTGTTTGACCTGTAAAAATCACGTTCTATGTTGATCGGGTACAAATGTGAAATATAGCCCGAGCGAATAACCGCATTCCTGTAGATGGTAAGCGGGGGATTGTCTTTAGTATTGGATGCAATCCACTGCAGGAATTGAGGAACCTTGTCCCTGTGACCAAACTGGTAAAGATACCCAAGGATGTTGAGGTGGTTGTTCAGCAACCTGGCGAGTTCAAAGTAATCACGCTGATTGTTTGCGAGTAATTTATAAAAACACCATTCTACGTGTTCAATATCACCGAGACTTGCATAAAGAGAGGCGATTGTGTGATACCCTTCATTAAAATCCATGCCTTCCCTACCATTGGGCTCAAAACTTCCCTTTGGATAATAAGTAGTAAAACTATTTGCTCCCGAAGTTGAATCAAGCGGTGACAGGGAGGTTAGTAATTTTTGTATTTTATCCGGTGTGGCTGTGCCAGCCGTTAACCAGAGTTGAATTGCCATATTCAGCTCTGATGGAACCGACGGTTTGAAAAGTGCTGTGTTGCCAAAATAATGAAGTGCAAGGTTGTAACCTTTCTCAGAAATTTCAGAGATGGTCCCTGCCTTTTTTGAATCGGGCTGGTAATAATTATCCATTAAAAGAAGGACCAGGAACTTATTTCCTTCTGCTAATAAAAATTCAGAATCAGCTGTTTTACCAGGGCTGGTTAAGTTCGTTGTGACCAGCATCAGTACCTGGTCCTTTAATATGCTTGGATTGGTTTTGTTAAACAACAGCAGTTGCTTATATATTTCAATAGCAAGCTTTACCCTGTTTTGCAGTTCTAATGCTTCGAGGTATGGGATCAATGATCCGTTGTGAAAACGTTCTTCAGTCAATAAATAAAATGCCTTATCCGTAATGTTCACTTCCTTGCTTTTGAGCAGATTGAACGATTCATTTCGCACTGTTTCCAACACACTGTCATTTTTTTTCTGCTCCGCGTCATACCAGTAAAATCCACTCAACCCCAGCATGATGATTATTGCCACAATCGTTGCAATGCTCCTGGCACCATATTTCATCAGTGCACGTGGCACCATTTCCTTGCGTGCACTTTTTCTCAGGAACAGTTTTGTATCATTCAACGTTTCTTCCGCCTGTGTTTTCGCGTTTTGTTTTTCTTCTTCGGTGCCACTGTAGCGCATGATCCATCCCGTATTGGGCTTACAGGTATCGTACCAATGCTCAAAATATGTGAGCGGACCAACAGGCAGAAGGTAACCCCGGCTGCGGTTGCTTTTTTTCCAGCGGTCGAGCTGTTTCTTAAAATCCAGGTAAGTTGAATAAAATTCAAATTCTTTATTGGCCCATTGTCTTAACTTATTCCAGTTTCGTATCAGGCTTTCATGTGTTATGTCGAGCACAGTGTCGGGTGACAGCACATGTGTGGCCGGGTCATCTGTTTTAAAAGGGTGAATGAACGAATTGCCCTCTTCCCTGAATATATTTATGATACTGCCTGCCACTTCTGTAGTAACACCAGGTGCATTTATAATTGCTGTAATTTCTGCAAGCGTCATACGGTTCCGGACGGCCCTGCTGTTGTCAATTTTTGTCAGGCAGCTAAAAGTGAGAGCAATGATCCGTTTTGCCTCCTGTTGTGCAATTGGTTTTTCCGGGTTTTCTTTGTTGTAATATTCCCAGGCATTTTCGTACAAAAGGTTGGCATGAATTTCAATGACTTTATTCAGGCCTGTATCCTGGTAAAAATTACGATGGTGAGAGGGTAGCTTTGAAAACCAACTGTCAAATTTTTCTTTGTCCTCATCAGGTAGTTCATTCACCATCATACCTCCAGCCATGGCATAGTGCACCAGGTCCATTTCTTCATTGCCATGATCAGCAGCAAGCCAGACCTGGCTAAGTGCATGCTGAAGGATCGGTAACTGGTCAACACCATCTGCAATGTCGAATACCAGGCGTTCGATCAAACGTTGTGAAATGCGGTTGCCACTGAGTATTGCAGGTTCTTCTATCACCTGTTTCAAATCCCTTCGCTTCAACCGCGGAACAAAAAACTGTGAAAAGCCTATGTATTCAGGCAGCCCGCGGAATGCTGAACACTGCCCTATGTAATCCGACCGCATAGTGCAAACAATATAAACCGGCAGGTTTTTGCTGATTGCAATACGGGCAGTCTCTAAAATGAGGTTGATGACAATTTGAGAATCCTTCGACGGGGCTTCATTAAAAAAATTTTCCGGGTTGGTGAAAAATTCTTCAAACTGGTCAACCAGTATCAGGAGGTTTGCAGCTTTTCTTTTACGCTCTTTCTTTTCATTATCCTGCAACTTCGTCCAGTTCTCATCTTCATCCCCCGCATAAAAATCAGAATTTGTATATAGGTCAACAAGAGAAGAAAAGCCCCGCCGCAACTCCGTTTCAACCGTTGCAGCACTTGCATTGAATTGTTCTGCAATCGCCCCTGACATATTGGTTACCGGTGATCTTTCAGGACGGAAGCTGGCAACAACCCAGTTTGAATACCTGGATTTAAAAAAACCTGCCCGTGCATTGGGTATCAGGCCTGCATAGGTTAAGGATGACTTGCCTTCGCCCGATGCGCCTGTGATCATCAGGAACTTATTTTTTTCCAGCAATGCAGTGATCTGGTCAACCTGTAAATCCCTCCCTTTGAAATACAGGCTTTCCTCTTCGGTAAATGAACGAAGGCCTGGATAGGGACAAATATGGTTTACATCAGCTGTTTTCATCTACATAACTTATAAATTGTGTAAAAAATGGAACATAATACCGGTTAAATTCACTCCATTCTTTTTTCTGGCCTGGATCACGAAGCTGGTATCCAAAAAGAATATTCCAAAGAAAGGAAGCCAGGTCGTCGTCTGAAATGAATGGCGGTATATTTTCCATAGCGTTATACAATGCACCATAATAGCCGTAGGTTCTGCAAATTTGCCGGATGGCATTGAACTTTCCCTGGATATTTTTTATCAGCGTATATGCTTCCCCGTTATTTTTTGAAGGAGAATACATCACCATTGCGTACGCAAGAGATTGCCGGTTTGGCTGCCCCTGGGTTATATTTTCAGCGCGGTTCATTTCCAACCTTGAGGAATCTATGAATCGCTGAATCAATTTACTATCTGATTTTTCCTGTACCATCGAGCTGGCGACAAATGCATACAATGAAGACCGATTGATGGGATTTTTAAACATGCTGATGATGCGAAGTGCCTGGTCGAAGTGACCGGTCTTGTAATAACCTTCCACTGTATGTGCCAGCATCCGGAAAGATTGATTGTTGATCTGGCCGTCAAATTCTTTAGTGCGCAGCAGGTTAAAAATTTTGCCTGTCTCTATTTTATTATAAAAATGGAGCATAGCATTCGTATCGCCTTTTTGCTGGGCTTCCAGGCCAAGATACAGGTACAAATAGTTCAGTTCGAACTCTTGTGAAACGTTGCGTCTTTCGATCTCTTGATCCAGTAATTTCAAAACTTCATACCGGGCTTTCTTTGCCAGGAATGCAGAAGGAACAAAGCTTTTAGTATTATAATCATTTAACCATATCGAGAGATAACTCAATTCTTTCTGTCCCGGATAGAATGTGTCAAATAATTGATGCTGAATGATGTATTCTAAAAAAACATCCGTGAAATAAGAATAGAAGTAAGAGCGTGGTTCAAAAGGATGAAAGCCGAGTTTAAGATCAGGGTAGATAAAAAGATATTTCCGTTGGACAACCAGTTCCTCTGAACCTCCGTTTTCTATTACTGTAAGCGGCTGTTCAAGGTAAGGCTGGCTGACAAGGCGGTAATAGGATAACGCCTGGTCAAAATATCCTGTGATTGAAAGTTCATCTTTTCCGCTTTTTTCATGGTTGAGTGACATTGATATGCCCTCATTTTTAAAGGAGACTGCCAGCAGGAAATTTTTCTGATCGTTATCCGTTATTGTAGACTGAACAGTTTCCCTGTATTGATTATAAAAAAAGCTGAGCTGCGGCCAGCCACTCAACTGGAGATTTACATTGTTCTTGGTATCAGTCCACCAATATAAATCCAGGTTAGAAGCTGTAAGGTTTGCGGGTAAAGTTGCACCCAATAATCGGGCATAAAACACATCGGGGCTGATCTTTTTTCTTAAGCAGTATCCCTTCACAAAACTATTGACCTCTTCTGTTTTTCCATTTCTGAAGAATACTGAAGCAATATTGGACGCATTGTCTGATCCACTGGCGTAATCATTCTGAAAATAATTCTGGTTGTAAAGGAGCAATGTATCCACACATTGCAAGGCCTTTTCACTATTGCCAGCTGCGGCATACAGGTAGGCGAGCTCCTGGTACAGGCCATTGAAGCTGAAACCATAATCAAGGGTACCGCGAACGGCTAATTTATCTTTGTAAAAATTTGATTGGAGCCAGCTGCTTTGCAATCCATTTTCAAAAGGCGACAATTGCGAAAGAAGATTATTTACCTCAGCTTCCGTAAACGCTTTGTTATTAAGTGCATTTTCAAGTGCGAGGCTGAAATCCTCAACGTCAACAAAATTTACAGGTTGGTTGGTAAGAATGGTGTTTACCCATTTTGCCGAACGTAAGGCATTGCGGTTTCTGAATTTTGCTATTTGCGGATCAGGATGATAATAGTATGCAAATTCCAGGTTAACACGAAAATCATTTATTTCCTTCAACGTTAATGACAACTTTGAAATATTATTTACAGGTATCCCAGATTTATCAAGGAGACTGTCAACTTCAGAAAAACTATTCAGTAATTCGGTAAGCGGGGTTCCCCTGCCCTGGAATATCAACAGAGCGGCAATACCATTCGCGACATCAAGTTTTTGCACAGTGTCTTTGATGGAATTGATCACCTCCGCCACAGTTGTTCCTCCTGATTTTAATTCTTCACAGATCAACGAAACCTTATTGGCAAGGCTCACTTTGGGGTTCCCTGCAAGATGCAGGACCTGTTGATGTATGGAATCCAATACATAATTGTTCTGCTTTTTGTAATGGTCGCTGATGGCAAAAGACATGAGTGCGATCAAGGCCACGATACCCAGCATTGCTGCAATTCGTTTGGTTCCATACTTTATTAAAGTACGTGTAATTGCATGCTTACCAGCACTTGTACTCAAAAACTCATTTGAATTATGCAATACCTCGCTTGCCTTTTTTAATTTTAAATCAGGTGTGCTTTCCTCTGGCAAATAGCGCGCGATCCACCACGTATTTGGATTTGCTTTTTTGTGCCAGCTTTCAAAATAGGTTAAAGGGCCAATAGAGAGGAGAAAAGCTTTTGACTTATTGCTATTTACCCAACGGCCCAATTGCTGTTCAAAATCCAGTGAAACAGAATAACTTTCGAATTCTTCTTTGGCCCACCGGCCAAGATATTGCCAGTTCCTGATCAGGCTTTCATGTGTGATATCAAGCACCTGGCTTGGCAAAAGATTTTGTGTACCCGGGTTTTCATCACTGATAAAAGGATGGATAAAAGTGTTTCCCGGTTCGCGGAAGATGTTCAGTACTGCACCTATTGTAGTGGTATCCAGTGCAGGTTTCCCATATATATTGGTGATCTCATTTAAAGTCATCCTGTTACGCACTGCCCGGCTCTGATCAATTTTAGTAAGGCAGGTAAATGCGGTGCGGATGATTGATTTAGCTTCTGCGTCCGAAATTGTTTTACCCGTTTTAATATGGTAATATCCCGCGGCCTGCTCGTATAATTTATTGCAATGCGTATCTAAAACATTTTGCAGGCTGGGCGCATGATAACAGGCTTTTATTTCAGGAGCCTGCAAAGTAAACCAGTCGTTAAATCTTTCAGCTTGTTCTGCAGGAATTTCATTCACACTCATTCCGCCAACCATGGCATAATGGATAAGGTCCATTTCTTCATTGCCATGATCAGCAGCCATCCAAACCTGGTTGAGCGCATGCTGTAATATGGGAAGCTGATCTACGCCTTCTGTAAGATCATGTATAAGTCGTTCTGTCAACCTCCTGGTAATCCTGTTGCCGCTAAGAACTGCAGGCTCTTCAATTACTTGTTGCAACTGGGTCCGGTTTAATCGCGGAACAAAAAATTGCGAGAACCCAATATATTCCGGCAAGCCGCGAAAGGCAGCACATTGACCTATGTAATCAGACCTCATGGTAAAGATCACATAAATGGGCAGTTCTTCCTCCTGGGCAATACGTGCAGTTTCAAGCAGAAGGTTCAAAACAAGGTTAGCATCTTTGGAAGGCCCTCCCTGCTGGTAGTTTTCAGGATTTGTAAAAAATTCTTCAAACTGGTCAACCAGGATGATCAGGTTGGCGGCAGCGCGTTTTATTGCTGCTTTCCCTGCATCATTGGCAGCCCTCCATTCAACAGAATTAGTATCAACATATCTTTTTGAACTCCTGTACAAATCCACAATTGCAGAAAAGCCATGATTCAATTCAGACTGGACGGTAAAGGAGTTTGCAATATCAAGCTCCCTTGCTATTGAATTACACAAATTTTGAAAAGGAGTGCGCTCAGGCCTGAAATCGGCGACACACCATTGTGAGTATTTTGATTTTAAAAATCCCGAACGCGCATTTGGAATGATCCCCGCATAGATCAATGAAGACTTTCCATCTCCCGAAGCACCCGTAAGCATCAGGAATTTATTTCGCTGCAGTTGATGTGTTGCCTGGTCAATATCATCCTCCCTTCCTTTAAAATAGAGGGACTCATCCTCTGTAAAGGATCTCAAACCGGTATACGGACAAATGTTTTCTGCTTCGAACATAACTAATGCTTCTTAAAAGAAAAAACGTGGGTCTAATATTGCTGAATTAGTGATAAATTCTAATAAAATAAAGCAATGCTCTTTTTTAAGTCATGTGTTATCCGGTTTATCAGAAGTTGCAACAAGTAGTTTTTACAGATACTTTGGATTCGTGTTTTTATATGCCATGTTACAGCATTATTCCTTCTCGCCACAATAAATTTTAAAGCAAATTGCTGTATACCTTTTTCACCTCCGCAGGAATGTTTTCTTTAGGGACTATGGAGGATATGACCCGGGGTGCCTTGAAATTACGCGCCAGGTTACTGTGCGGATTGTCGTCGCCAACCAGGAACATTGGAGTTGGAGATGAAGCCCCACCCACCTGCTTCCATATCTGTTTAATAAATGGCAGCGCCCAATCGGCTGCATATTTAAAATATACCACCGCCAGTTTACTTTTTGGAATTTGCTGGGAAGAAATTTCCCTGTAAGATTCTTCGCCCTCGGGCATGATGTTCATGGTTTCAACAGGAAATTCCAGGCTCAATTCTTCAATGATAAAATGTGCTTCCTGTTCATCCTGCTGGTTGAAAATAAAAAAGATTTCAGTGTCTTTGGAGTCATACACTTTTGCATCCTGCTTCATGATCACCACCCGCATGTCGTCAACCAGTTGCATGGGACCCAGGCTGTTCGAGAACATCATATTCCGGGTAATATTGTTGCGGATGTATTTAATGAATTCCTGCTGTGCCGGCTTTACTGACCTGCTGCCTTCGGGTGAGAGCCAGACAAATACATTGAAATTGCCTTCTGCATTAATTTTTTTCTTTGCTTCTAAAAACTGGTGCTGTGGAAAAGATGTTTCTTCATCCGATTCGAACCTTCGTCCAAATTCGCCGCTTAACATATGCAGGGAACACACACACTTCTGCATTTCCTCTGATGTTTTTTGTTTAAATGTTTCATCATCAGCGGGGCAATCCACAGAAGGCAATACATTGAAGCCTGCTTTTTGAAGTATGATGGCCATCTCTTCGCGGCTTTCTTTCAGATCTCCTGAAGTCCACGCCAGGTAAATATTAGGCCGCTGCCGGTTGATCACCTGTACCTTCAGGGTAGGTGACAGGGAAGTGGAAAGTACATTGGGTATTATTTGACGTGCTGTAGGTTCGTATTGAGGTGCAGCTACACTGGTGTCTTTCTGATTTGCCTTTATACCAGCAATGATTTCTTTTACAACATTCGCGAGCTTATTGATCTGGTTACGATACATAGGCCTTGCACTCGTGTAATCTTTTTCATCATCAGCCGGCCGCAAAGGACGGTTAATACCTTCATCCCGGTAAATAAAATCAATCGACCTTAGGCCACCTGATAATTCAGACTCCAGTAATTTAACATCATCCGTATCGATCTCATGAATTTTTACAGGTATCACACGTGAAACCAGGTTACCATTTAATAATTTAATGTTACTTCCAATGGTGTCTTTTTTTATCTCATCCTGGAAAATTTTGAATTCACTTTTCCAAACCTGGGAATTGACATCACAATAGGTTTGTGAGATGATCGGGATAAATATGAGTGACCTGATCTTGTGATTGGATGAGCCGTCTTCATTTTGAATTTCTTTCCGGCTTTCTTCAGGGTTTTTGTCAAAATAAATAGTGAGCTTGTCTTTCAATGTTGCGCTCAGTTCCTGGCTGAGCTTTTCCTCAAATTCCGTAACCCAGCCATTGTATTTATTGTCGTTGTACCTGTAGCTGACGTGTACATCATAATCATAACCCGGAATAATTGAAACATTGGCGGGTCGTTGTTCCTTCACCTCTGTGGATTCTTTTCCTGCAGAAAATATTTTATAAACCTGGACAGGATCTTTTACATTTTTAAGATTTTCAACCCTGACAAACTCCGACTTGATATCATTTTTATTAGAAAGATCTCGTTGAACAGAGGCTGAAACAAAAATTCCTGCCGGTGGGGCCAGGGCCTGCAGCCGTGATGCAATGTTCACCGCATCGCCAAATATATCGCCGTTTTCAAAAACCACCTCACCCTGGTGAATACCAATCCGCAATTCAAAAGCCCCGGCACTGTTGCATGCTTCCTGGATTTTTATCGCTGCATAAACGGCATTGCTCACTGCTGAAAAACTCGCCATCACACCATCACCCAATTCTTTGATCCATTTGCCCCCAAACTCCTCTATGATGGGTTTTTGAATTTCCCTGTTCTGGCGCAGCAGTTCAAAAGCCTTTTGCTCATTGTTGCCCATTAATGCGGTGTAGCCAACAATATCTGTGAACATGATGGCAGCTAGTTGGCGGGATTGGGACATGCAAGAAAATTAAGTAATAATATCCAATTCACAGAAATTTATTTTCCAGATAATGTGGTAAAAAATAAAAGTTTTGCACAAAAATAGTAAGAGGATCCTATTAATATTGCGGCCGAAAGATTTCGGGCTCAGGTTTATTTTTGTCTAAAATTTCGGTGCAGGAATCTCTAAACTTGCTCCTGCTATTACTTAATCACCAATGCTTTATCTATCAGGAATTGAAGACTGGCACGATGTGCTTTTGTTTGTTGCCCTGGTGAATTTGCTTTGTTGAGTTTTGATTTTACAAGTTTCAGCGTACTCAAAGCTGAGCCTCTTGATGCATCATCATATCCATCACCTCTTGTTACAATTGCAGCTATCATCTTTACATATTCTGTTTGCAGGTTTTGGCGGTAAAGATTTACGTCGCCGTTTAAATCTGCATCAAAAACTATGGAGCTTACGTCGTTCATGATGTTTGCCGAAGGATAAGTATTACCGTATAAAGTTGTCCTGTTTGCCCTTGCCAGGGTGTATTTATTGAGGAGGCATTCTAAAACTGTTGTTTGTAATCTCAGCGCGAATAGCTCAGGTTTGGGATCTTCCGGGTTGCCAAAAAATTCGTACCCCCTTCTTTGAATCTGCAGGTAAGGAAAAAGATAACGGTCTGCATCAAAAGCGTTGGGAGAGAAAACATAGGTTCTTAAAACATCCAATGCCTTTTTCTGGTAGCTCACCGGCACAGGAGTAAACGGATTCATTTTTGCATGCTGTCCAACCACACTCCTGTCTACATAAATACCACCCACATACATGGCCAGTGGCCTTGCCATTGAAAAACGCTGGGAGAACACCTGGTTGTATTTTGCACGTAAGTCTGTATAAGTTTCACCGGGCTTTGCATACTTATCCTTTAACTTTTTCATGAGCTTGTTCACCAATTGAAAACGATCAGTGGCATAGGTAACCATGTCATTGCTCATATCAAATGTATTTACACGCGGGTCTATGCCGGATCCAATGTAAGAGATGTCAGCATCATTGCCGAATGTTAGTTTGGGGTCCGTGCTTTTGCTCAGTATTTTCAGTAATCCCTGTTTTTCTTCTGATGGGGCAAATGTTGAATAGCCATATTCGATGGCCCAATTGTCATAAGGCCCGGTTTTGGTGGAATAAAAATCGGCTTGTTTGGCGGGATCAAGAGATGCATTGATTACGGGGTAATCCATTACCGAACCGGTAACCCCCCATTGCCTTGTAACATTTTTATCCATCAATTCTTTTGGACTCAGCATCTGGCTTGCTTTCATATTGTGATTCAGCCCCATGGTATGCCCCATTTCATGCAATACAAGCCATGTGAAAAACTGTTCTCTCAGAGTTTTCAATTCATCCGGGGGGAAATCATTGCATTCAGCAATAATATTGCCTGCCGAATATTGCATGCCCATCCCTTTCATCATGTCACAATTCATCAGGTGCTTTTGCATGTCTGAACCAGTTACTGAACCAGGGCTACTGTTTGGGGCATAGCCGGAAGTTTCATAAATTTTCTCTTCACTCAATATCCCACCCAAAAATCCATAGTCAATGGTAATGTCTGAGCCAAGAATCTGGCCTGTACGGGGATTTACGAAGTGTGGACCGATCGCATAACCAAGGTCAGAAGATACCCATCGTATCACATTGTACCGGATATCTGCCGGGTCCCATGTAGCCGTATCCGGCATCATTTTCATCACCACGGCATTCTTGAAACCGGCTTTTTCAAATGCTTCATTCCATTTATTTCCTGCATTGAGAATTATTTGCCGAAGTTCAACTGGTGTAGTATTTTCCACCCACCAAACGATCGGTTCAACGGGTTCGCTCAATGCTGCATTGGGGTCTTTCTTTACCAGGTCCCACCGGTCGATCAGGTCATGATATGGTGCAGATTTATCTGAGGTCAGGTCGTCCATGCTCCTGGTGAAGTATCCCACTCTTGGATCATCAAATCGAGGTTTATAATCATTCTTCGGCATCTCGATAAAACTATGCTGCATTTTTACGCGCACATATCTTGCATCTGTAATTGATTTGTCACCACCATTCAGCGGCATTGGGTTATCATATGCCAATGAAACAATGACGTCGGTATTGTTGGGGAAAGAACGGATGTTCTCATAACCGCATTTATCAGCGATCAGGTTCCCGACATTGAACACCATTCCCGGAGGAGTGGTGGGTGGAAAAACAGGTTTTACAGGATCCAGTTTTTCGCTGAGAAATAACGCATCGGCCTTCACCATATAACCCAGGGAATCTTCTGCAGCAATCTTATCGGCATAAAAAACAGCATCGCTCACATCCACATTGGCTGCTTTGCTGATGGCATTTGCAGGATCGTAATAAAAATTTGTATTGCAACGCAAAAAGTCGAGCCTGTTATAGGATTTGGTTATTTTAAATACCCAGTTTTCCCTTAACATATTCCGGTTAAGAAATAAACTGCCTGGCCCGCCCATGGAAAAGCTCTGGTAAATAAACTCCTGGCCTACCTGGTCTTTTTTAATATAAATCTGTAAGCTACCTGTCACAGTATCCTGGTAGAGGGTAAACATTCCCTCGATCTTTTTTTTATCTTTTACAGCTACTTTCCAAAGTGAATCTTTTTTTGCTGCCGGGGATAGCATTGAAGGCTTTGGTTTTGAAGCTTCCGCTTTTTTCCGCTGTGCGAATAATGAAAAAGGCACTGAACATAACAATAGCAGATAGAGCATGGATGGTCTTGGTAACATAAACATTAGTTTTATTTAAAAAAGGTAATACAAATTTTTTAATTGCTAAATTTTTAATGAGATGCTATTAGGTGAACGGGCAATGGTGAACCTGCCTGCCGGCAGGCAGGTGGTGAATGGGCAATGTGATAAAGTTGTTTCGTATGTGCTGTTCCATTTCAATACAGCCCGTCCTGGCTTTCTTTTCAATATTTCTTTAGGTAATTTTAATCAGGCACCCCATGTGACAGCATTTATAAATTGAAAGTTTTCCACCGGGAATTACAATCAAATTGTTGCCATTTGCACAGTTGTTGAAAGGATTGCGACGCAACGATGATGCCATGAAAAACCAATGCTGGTATTATAAATTTTTTAAAGCTTTCCTGTAATTGATAGTTCGCGTCAATTCTTTACCATTTCATTTATTTGCCAGTTCCCACCAACTTATTTTTATCACTTTAATTTCTCTTTAAAAAAATCAATTGTGCGCTGCCAGGAAAGTTCCGCCGCGGCTTTGTCGTAACGCGGCGTGGTATCGTTATGAAATCCGTGGTTTACATTGGGATATATATACGCTGTATATTTTTTGCCATTTGCTTTTAATGCACTTTCATACCCAGGCCATCCATCAGTAATTCTTGTATCAAGTGCCGCATAGTGCAGGAGCAATGGAGATTGTATTTTGGGAACATCTCCGTCCGGAGGCTGACTGCCATAATATGGAACAGATGCCGCAAGGTCCGGAATGTGAACTGCCATAAGGTTGGCAATACCACCACCAAAACAAAAGCCAACCACGCCCACTTTGCCATTGCAATTTTTGTGATTTTTTAAATACTCAAATGCAGCTATAAAATCTTCGAGCATTTCGTTCTTATCCCGTTTACTTTGCATTTCACGGCCTGCGTCGTCATTTCCGGGGTAGCCCCCTAAGGGTGTTAATGCATCAGGCGCTATCGTTATAAACCCGGCAAGGGAAGCTCTTTTTGCAACGTCTTCGATGTAGGGGTTTAATCCCCGGTTTTCATGAACCACCACAATACCCCCGAGCTTATTTTTCGTATCAGCCGGCATTGACAGTAATGCTTTGATGTTGCCCCCACCCTTCGGCGACGGGTAACTGATATATTCTGATTTAAGACGGGGATCATCTGATTTTACCTGCAGGGTATTTTTGTAATCGGGCATTAGGAAACCCATGAGAGACGTTACGGTAATACCGCCTACTGCATACAGCGAAAGCTTTTGCACAAAATCACGCCGGTCGATGCGGCTGTGTGCATAGTCGTCATATAGATCAAAAACTTCCTGCCCGATATCTTCCTTTTTAATGGTATACATATGTTTGCATTTATGCACACTAAAGTTAAGGAAATACCTCAGGTATGAGGCCTTAGGTATTAGGTGCTAGGTCTTAGGATTTTAGAAGATTTTAAAAATTGGCATTAGCATGAATACCGTAATCTTTTTCGCACTGAACTCCAACTAAAATCATCACACCTCCTGATGAATAAGAACTGGGTGAATTGAAAATGAATAAAAGCCCGGCACTATCTTCCCCATCCTCCGGATATTTTTTCCTCAATTCAGATTACTGCCAGGTAAAAATTATGTTCAATGATATCAAATGGATGGAAGGTTTACGTGACTATTTTAAAATACACCTCAAAAGCTCCGGCAAACCACTTCTGTTTCGCAGCAGTTTAAAAGCATTGAACTTGAACATCCTCCCTTTGAGTTTATACGAATACATAAATCCTACATCATTGCCATTGAATACATCACTTCCGTACGTTAAAACAAGTGTATTTATCAATGAGATGGAATTGCCTGTTGGAGAAACCTTTCCTGGTGCTGTTGAAAAACTAGTGAGAAAGGAATTGTTAGGCCGGGTATAGGAACAGTATTATAGAGCCGAAGGTGGAAAGTCCTAACAAGTCTGAACATGATTGGTACAGAGTGTAAAAAAAAGTGTTTAGCTTGTAAAAAAGTTATAACAATTAATAACTTATCTGTAGATGGCTCAAAGCCTCTTCAAATCCGCTTTTGATTAAACTACGCAGGGTAATGAATCTAATATGAAACCAGGAAAGATTTTATGGGCCACTGATTTGAGGGCTTTCGCCACCATCGCCGTCATCATACTTCATGTAGCGACTTCCATCTCACCCGATTACCCGGGTATTCCAAAATCATATTTTTTTACAAGTGTATTTTTTGATTCTGCAATGCGCTGGTGTGTTCCTGTATTTATCATGTTGAGCGGTTCTTTTGCCCTTGAACTTTATGACGGAAAAATTAAAATTTTCCTGGTAAAAATGTTTTACAGGATCATTTTACCCTTTATTTTCTGGAGTATTGTGTACCTATTCAGTTTTTCATGGAGCGATCTGATGGAAGCTGATAAATCCACAGGCCTATTATTTTCATTTATCGGGAAAAAATTTTTAACCGGCACTGCGTCCCATCTTTGGTTCGTTTACGCAATTGTAAGCCTTTACCTGACTTTTCCTATTTTATCAAAGTGGACAAAGATCGCTGTCGAAAAAGAATATATTTATTTTTTTATCCTTTGGATCACTTTCCTGGTTATTGCTCCTTACCTGGAAAACTTTGATACAGACTTTGAGTTTAGTTTTTTTAGCGGGTTGTTAGGATATATTGTCCTGGGCAATTACCTTTTTAAAACCAACAGGAGATTCAGCAGCTTGCTGGTAGTTTCACTTTTTCTGAGCGGATTTTTGTATACAGGCATCCGCACCTATTATATTTCACTGCAACGCAATGAGTACAACGAAACATTTATGGAGAACCTTTCTTTGAATGTTTGCCTGATGTCCTTTTCTGTATTTTGCCTGTTTAAGAACATAAAACATTTCACCCACCCTATCCTGCGAAAATTCCTGGATATGATATCCATGAATAGCTATGGAATATACTTATCCCATCTTCTGATCTTAAATATTTTTATGTGGATAGGAATTAATTTTCATTTTATTCACCCTGCATTCAGTATTCCTTTAATCGCTTTCACATGTTTAGTAATATCCTGTACACTGATTGTAGTGATGAAAAAAATTCCCATTTTGAAACTCCTTGCCGGATAATAATTCAAACTTAATGACAAGGAGCCACGGAATTTGAGTTGGATGCATTTTTTCGTGAGAAGTTTAATTTCGCGGTAAGATGTTCAGTAGTTTTTTTCTTTCCTGATTTTGAAAAATCTTCTACTTTTTCAACGCCAATCATTCCACAAATATTTAAGTCTTTTCATTTTTTTGAAAGAGAAGCTCTTCCCCGGGATAATTAACTCTGCTGCTCTTTTCCCCCGCTCATTTTCCTGCAATGCAAGTTCTTTATTGGTAACTTTTAACTCAGTTAGGCTTTTTTGCCGTTCTTTCTTTTGAAAGTTTAGTTCCTGGATGGCAATTGTTAATTCATCAATTTACGTTTATCCCTTATTAGTATTTCTCGTTTTTCCAAATAGCTAGTTTCTTAAGTGAATCGAATGTAGTTTTTTTTCTATACAGGCACTGAGTGAGGCAAGGATCAAGTAATGATTCTTAAACTCTGGCTGAAGATCATGAACGTTCAGTGATCAATATTTTTGCTGCAACAAATTTCGCCCTGGCGAGTAAACGGGGCTCAACCGCTTTTGCAGTAAACTTATCGAAACCAGGTGTGGGGCCGGCCCATTTCAGTTGATTAACATTCTTAAAAAGCTTTGCATCTGTTCTTAAAGTTGCGAGGCGTTTAAACAACAACGCCTGTTTATAATGTCCTTCCAGCACATTTTTCGGAAACGCTTCGATTGGTCCATATTGGTTGAGCAGACGCATTGCACTGAATTTTCCAATTCCGGAAATGCCCGGATAACCATCCGCACTATCGCCTACCAGCGCAAGAAAGTCCGGGATGAGCTTTGGATGCACTCCAAATTTTTTGAGGACTGCTTTTTCATCACGGATCTCCTCAGGCCTGCGAATCATCTGCACTACCCTGTCTTCAGTAACGCATTGAGCAAGGTCTTTATCCGGAGTCCAGATACATACTTTATCTACTTCAGGATCTGCAGCAGCCTTGTGTGCGGCAGAGGCCAGCGCATCATCCGCTTCCAGGTCAGTCATCGGCCACACCACAACACCCATCAATGCCAGTGCTTCTTCCAATGGATGAAATTGTGCAAGCAGCGCCGGTTCTATACCTTCTCCTGTTTTATAATCCGGCCACAGTTTGTTGCGAAAAGATTCAATAACGTGATCAGTGGCTACGCCGAGGTGAGTAGCGCCATCTTCTATCATTTGCAAAATTCCATTGAGCAGCCCCACCGTTGCGCCCAATGGTTTGTCTTTGCCTTTGTTGAACCTGCGCAGGCCGTAGAAGTGCCGGAAGAGTTCATATGTGCCGTCAATGAGATGGACAATCATGGAATCAATGTATGGTGATTTAATAAAACAGTTGACTGCAAATCTAATCACCATTACTTAGGAAGCGATGATTGAGTTTATCTCTCTGAAATATTTTATTCTTTTTAACCAGTGATATTATTCCTGGCTTTCATTTATAAATTGATGCTCTAAAAAAATTTGTGTTGCAATGAAAGAGTATTCAGTCCTATTGCACTAATTTAAATCATGGCCTGCAAAGTAGTTTTAGTAAAGACAGAGGAAAATATTCACCGGTATTTGAAAGAAACATTTGTTGATTATATGGATAGTTCTGCCAGGTATTTGTGGGACTGTTGAGCAAGGCATTTACTTCAGTCATGAATGAAATTTTAGTCTAAAACAAATGCCAGGCCGCAGCTGAGTAAGTCTATTATGGTCTTTATAAGATGCATCGCAGTGTTCTGCTCTGCTACTTACTATAAGTAGATACACGACTTAGAAGAAGATAGCAATAATTGTATTATTATGCACGTTAATCCATTCTCAAATATTTTCCATATTATGCAAGTAAAACTTTTTATACTTTCTCTCGTCTGCGTCACTTTCATCTCTTGCAATAAAATGGATTCAAAGCGTGATACTCCGAACTCCCCGGGTGATTTTATGTATTATGGCGGCGGCAATGCATCAACATTAACTGCTTATAATCTTAAAGAAGACAGGGTTCAATGGGCAATTGATCAGGCTTATGCGTGGGATATATCCATTCCCGTTGTTGAAAACAATGTAAT
>JBDUCQ010000184.1:0-4452 GCA_040003385.1 Ginsengibacter sp.
TTCATTTTTGTTTGATTGAAATATTATATCTCAAATGTAGAATAGTCAGCAGCCCCCTGCAATTATGTTATACGAAATGGAAGGTATTATCTGTAAAATAAGCACAAACTCCTGTAAAGCAGCCGCTAAAAGGTTTTCGCTAACACTCTCATATATGCATATAATGGTAAGGTTTGAAATTTTTTACCTCGCCTGATTTATAGAAGGAAACGCTTTTCTACACCGGGGTCCCACGGTTGTGGAATTTTAATTTGGAAGATATCAAAGTGAAGACGACGTCGGGACGGGTAAAGTGATGGGTACGGGGACATCGATGTTTTTGAAACATTTCGATCAGCTTTTTTCAAGAGCCTGCACTATATCATTGAGAATATCATCGGCATATTCAAGCCCAACAGAAATTCGGATCAGCCCGGGCGTAATATTCACTTCCAGCCTTTCTTCTTCGGTTAACTTTCCATGAGTGGTACTTGCCGGGTGTGAGGCAATACTTCTGCTGTCACCAAGGTTGGCTGTCATAGATAACAGCTCGAGACTGTTTAAAAATTTTTTCCCGCTTTCAAGTCCGCCTTTCAGCTCAAAACAAACTATACCACCGCCGTCTTTCATTTGCCTGGTGGCAATATCATATTGGGGATGACTTGGCAGGTAAGGATATTTCAACCATGATAGCTTGGGATGATGCTCCAGAGCAGTTGCAATATGCAATGCATTTTTTGCATGGCGTTCCATACGTACATCCAACGTCTCCAGGCTTTTACTCAGTACCCATGCATTGAAAGGCGACAAAGCCGGGCCGGTATTGCGGCAAAATAAATAGATGGATTCAATCAATTTTTTTTCTCCAACGATCACGCCACCCAAAACCCTGCCTTGTCCATCGATCCATTTTGTAGCTGAGTGTAAAACGATATTTGCGCCAAATTCAATTGGGCGCTGGTTTACAGGCGTTGCAAAACAATTATCCACGTTGAGTATGATCCCGTGTTTTTTTGCAATTTCGGCTACAAAGGCAATATCAATCAAGTCAATGCCCGGATTCGTTGGCGTTTCCAGGTAAATCATTTTAGTATTGGGTCGAATCGCTGCCTCCCACTCTCCGGGTTTGTCAGCATTCACATAACTGCACTCGATTCCATAATTGGGTAAATATTTCGTTATGATATTATGTGTGCTTCCGAAAACAGCGTTACAAGACAACAGGTGATCTCCTGTTTTCAGGAGTGCCATGAAGGTTGCAAACACTGCACTCATGCCGGTAGAAGTAGCGATCCCTGCTTCGGCGCCTTCCAGCTCCACCATTTTATTCACGAATTCATCTACGGTTGGATTGCTGAACCGGCTGTAGATATTATCGGGAGTTTCATCCGCAAAAGCAGCACGCATTTCTTCAGCTGTTTCAAAACAAAAGCTACTCGTAAGGAACAGTGGGGTGGAATGTTCCATTTCATGGGTCCGTTTTGTCTGTGTTCGTATTGCTTTAGTAAGTGGGTGTAAGCTCATCAAATATTTTATTTCTGAATTTGACAGTAAAAAAACTAGTTCATAACCTTTACATTCCAGGTGATCTTAGTACCGCCCCTGCGCAATGTTTCAGCTACAGAGCAATATTTATTCATCGACAACGCACATGCCCTTTCTGCTTTTTCCTGGTCAATATCTCCTATTAATTCAAAATCTATATGTACAGATTCCCACAAAGAAGGTTCCTTTCCTTTTTCCCTTTCGCCGCTGATTCTCATTGAAAAATCCTTAATTGTCAACCGCTGTTTTTTCAGAATGGAAACAATATCAATCCCGCTGCATGCTCCCAAACTCATCAGTAAAGAGTGCATAGGACGAACACCGAAATCGACTCCACCTGTTTCATCGCTTGTATCAAATTTTACAAGGTGTCCTTTTACATCTGTAGCTTCAAAGCTAAAGTCTCCTCCGGATTTTTTGATCTCGATAGTAATCATAATACTTCATTTATTGCAAAGGTATTGTTTGATTGAATTGGTTTATAAAATTTAGACGGTTTAGAAAGTTTAGAAAGTTTAGAAAGCAAAAGTTCAATATTCACCACCTGCCTGCCGGCAGGCAGGTTCACCATTCACCTGATCAGCAATGATATCCCCTTCCATAATGTGAAGCAGCTGGTTAAGATCACGAAAGCACCCACTGCGATGAACATGGTTTTTAAATGTAGCTTCCCCACCAGCCTTGCAGCGATTGGAGCAGCGATCAGTCCGCCAACAATCAAACCGGCAACATCTGTGAAAGGCAAACTCTTCAGGAAAATAAAAAATGTGATAGAGCTTGCAAGCACGACAAAAAATTCTGCCAGGCAAACGGAACCGATAATAAAACGTGGGCTTTTTCTTTTTGATATCAATGTGCTTGTAACCAGGGTTCCCCATCCGCCACCGGCAAATGCATCCACGAAGCCACCTACTGAAGCAAGGATGCCCGCTCTTTTTATTTTATCCTGTGCCTTCCTTTTTTTAAAGGCTTTGTGTAAAATAAAATAACCAAGGTACAAAGTGTATATTGACAGGGGGATGCGCACATACGTTGAATACCTCTGCCCGAAATACGCGAGTGTTGCACCGATGATCGCACCGATGACCCCAGGTATTACAAGCGCCTGAAATAACTTTTTATTGATGTTCCCAAACCTGTGATGACTGTAGCCAGACACACCACTTGAAAAAACCCTAGCCGAATGAACCCTGCTGCTTACAATGGCAGGGTTTACTCCATTGGCCAGTAAAAAAGTTGTGGAAATGGTGCCATACCCCATGCCCAATGATCCATCCACCATTTGTGCTATAAACCCTGTGAGCAGCATGATCAGGAAAGACCTTGTATCAATATACTGAGGGATTGATTGAATGCTGTCCATCAGTTTGTTCAGTGGAACATATGATAATACTGCATGACCGAGGATCATAAAAACAAATGCGAACAGGCACCATTTTACGATCTGTTGCCATTTTTTTTGTTCAGGGATGGTGGAATCTTTCAGGGTGATTTGCTTGGCAACCAGCATTTCCGTGATCTCATTCAGCTGCTTTACTTTTTCACTGAAATTGCCGTTGATATTTTGACGGATGCTTTCCATATTTTGCAAAACACCTTCCATTTCATCAGGTATCATTCCATTAATCACCTCTTTCAGCCTTTTTGCAATAGTGGGAGATTTCCCGTTTGTAGAAATGGCGATCTTGAGATTTCCTTTCTTAACAATAGAGCTTAAATAAAAATCACACAGTTCCGGCTTGTCCGCAACATTCACAAGCTTCCCTTTTTGAGCAGCATCTTTCTTGATCTGTTGACTAAGGGGTATATTATTTACAGCTGCAATGATGATATCTGTATAGTCGAGATCACTGATAGAATAAGGCTTTTGTTCTATTATAATATTAGGGTGAGATCTCGCAAGATCATTGATCTTTTCATGTATGCTGATTGACACAAGCCGGACAGAAGTATCAGGAGAATTTTGCATAACAGCTTCCAGCTTTTCCAAAGCCACGTTACCTCCTCCTACAATGAGTAAGCGAAGGTTTTCGAGCTTTAGAAAAACCGGAAATAGATTATTGCCGCTTTCAGTTATTATAATTGGATCCTCTTTCACTTCCTGGCTTATTTTAAAACATGATTTTTTGTAAAATTAAACTGCTGATAAATATTTATCCGGAATACATTCTGATCTTCTAAAACGGATGTATTGCTATGCCATTGAAATATTTTAAGATACTGACATTGTAAACTTGTTCGTGATAGTAGCTTAAACTGTAAGCCGGCAAACGTTCTGTTCTGATCAAAAAAAAGATTGTAGTTTAGATAATGCGGATTTACCAGTACTTCATTTCCCAACAATAATTTTAGGTTATTTTCTTTTAAAGCCAATTGCCATTCAAAGCGGTAACGAAGACGAAAAATGTATAGATATTCATTGCTTTTCTTTTTATTGATAACCTGTTGAAGAAATCGTTGCTCAGTTCTTAAGCGTTGTATAAAATTTATGTTCTTTAATTTAACCTGGTAAGAAAATTCCTGCCAGGGGCGCCATTCATTTTTCAGAAGCAATTGTTTACCTACATATTGCGCATTTTTAAAAAATGCAAAACCGCCGGTAACGGCAGCATGATCATTTAACTTATAGCTCAATCCAGAACGTACCAGAAGTTGGGACCATTTATCATTCCAATCTCTTGTTCTCAAATGTGCATCACTTTCCAAAGACCATTTTTTATTAAAGTGAATTGTATTATAGTAACCTACCCAGAGCATATTGGTGTGTTCAGTTCTATGCTGCGCCTTTAAACCGAAGGGCACCAACAGAATAAAAAATGCAATATATTTTCTGGCGAACACTTATTAATATTTAGTTGAATAGTTTTCTGAAAGTAAAATCTCCAAACTTTTCTTTGCCGTTCCCTTCTTCTTTAAAATTTTTAAACA
>JBDUCQ010000070.1:0-15116 GCA_040003385.1 Ginsengibacter sp.
TTTGTTGTTGCTGCAGGTGTTTCTTCTAACACCTCCTGTCCATCAGCATTTTGGTTAATAATATCGTTACTCATAAAAATAAACCCAATGGTTTTAAATTGGGACGGCAAAGGTATGAAAAATACTTAAAAATAAGCTGAAAAAGAGGCTCTTTTTATGCTTCAGGTTTTGTCCGCATTGATTACGTAACTGAATGAAAAGCAACCTGGTTCAATGATTCAAGCTTGCCCATTTCCACTTTTCTTCCTGCCTGGTTCTGAGATCATTTCCTAAATTGCATAAACATTAAAGCTGGCTTTATGAACAGATGGATAGATAGTCTTAAACAAACAAAGATTATAAAATCCATTGTGTACTTCTTCATTGGTGTAGTTACCTATCCTGGTATAGTGATGATCAATCGTTTAAAGATATCAGGTACCAGGAATCTTAAAAATCTTCCTAAAAGAAATGTGTTATTTGTAAGCAATCACCAAACCTATTTTGCGGAAGTGATCACATTCCTTCACATTTTTTGTGCGGTAAAGTGGGGCAAAGAAGACCGGTTGGGTATTCCCTACTATTTATTGAACCCTTTTACCAGGGTACATTATGTTGCTGCACAGGAGACGATGAAAAAGACCTGGATCAGCAGGTTGTTCAGGTGGGCAGGGGCTATTACAGTAAAGCGGGTGTGGCGAAAAGAAGGAACGGAAGTTCAAAGAGGATTGGCAACAGCAGACACTAGAAATATTTCAAGGGCACTTGCACAAAGTTGGGTCATTACCTTTCCGCAGGGCACCACCAAACCTTATGCGCCGGGGCGCCGGGGTACCGCATTTATTATCAAAAATGACAGGCCAATCGTAATACCTGTTGTGATCAGCGGTTTTTGGAGAGCCTACGACAAAAAGGGGTTGAAGTTTAAAAAGAAAGGAACTTTATTAACCGTCATATTTAAACCTCCCCTGCAAATTAATTATGAAGAATCTGTGGAAACAATCCTGGAAAGCGTGATGGATGCAATAGAACAAAGTAAAAAATTCATGCTAAAAGGAAAGACAGTGACTCCGGCTTCCTGAGCTTGGAACGAATCATCCTCATAGTTTCGTGAACAACGCCTTCAATTCTTCAGCTTCTTCAGGTTTCATCTTACCTCCCAGTATAAGCCTGATCTGCCTTCTCCGCAGCGCACCTTCAAACAATCTTTTTTCTTCCTCACTTTCCGGTTCCATCTGTAGAACGGGTTGTGGTTTTCCATCCTTACCGATGGCTACAAATGTAAAGTATGCCTCATTACTCGGGTACCTGAATTGTTTTATAGAATCTTCGCCCCACACATTAAGATGCACTTCCATGCTTGAATGAAAAGCACGTGTTACTTTGGCTTCAATATGCACAACGTTTCCAAGCTTTATCGGACTGGTAAATGAAATATTATCCACCGAGACAGTCACGACCGGGTAATTACAATGTTTTGTGGCGGAAAGTGCGGCTGCTATATCCATCCAGTACATGAGGCGGCCACCCATGAGGTTTCCAAAAGTATTTGTGTCATTGGGCAACACCAGCTCAGTCATTATTATTAATGTTTCCGCAGATTTTTTCAGGGCCATTGTTGATTTTTAGCAAATATAAATGAAGGGCATTCACAGCCTTTCTTTTATTTATTTGGTGATTAAACGTTGATTGATGAATTTCGGTACATTTTATTTATGCCATTATCTTTTGATAACACAGAATATGCTTTTGCCTATAAATCAGACAAAGAATTAAGAAAAGCTCAATTCTTGTTTTCAACCATGCGGATAGGCTGGCTGGTTAAACTCGCCCTTAGGTTAACCCCCTGGGTAATCCGTGCAAAATTGCCGGTAAATGAGCTGATCCGGAATACGATCTTCAAACAATTTGTGGGGGGTGAAAATTTACAGGAAACCAAGAGAGTCGCCCGGGTGCTTGGAGGTTTTGACGTAAAAATAATTTTGGACTATGGAGTAGAAGGTAAGGAAGGCGAAGAAAATTTTGAGCACGCTGCCAGGGAATTTATCCGCGTAATTGAATACGCAGGATCCCAGCCAAACATTCCCTTTATCAGCGTAAAACTTACTGCCCTGGCCCGATTTGCTTTACTTGAAAAGCTTGATACGGCAGCCGATGAAACAAGCGGGTTTGAAGGAAGGGTGAACTATGCTGCGTTGAATGATCATGAGAAGGAAGAATGGGAGAAGGTAAAAGAAAGGTTATTCCGCATTTGCAAAGCTGCCAGTGATAGCAAGGTTAGTGTTTTGATTGATGCTGAAGAAAGCTGGATCCAGGACCCTGTTGACGCCCTCACCATGCAGCTGATGGAACGGTTTAATACGAAAGGTGTTGTGGTTTACAATACGATTCAATTGTACCGTTTGGGCCGTTTGCAATTTCTGAAAAATTCTTACGGCCACGCACAAACGAAGAATTTTAAGTTTGCTGTGAAGATTGTACGCGGGGCCTATATGGAAAAGGAAAGACGGAGAGCGCAGGAACGGAACCAACAAATCCCCATTCAACCGGATAAAGAGGCTACAGACCGCGATTACAATGCTTCACTGGAATTTTGTATTGAACATTTGGATGAATTATTCCTGATCGTTGCTTCCCACAATGAATTCAGTAATTTATATAGCACTGAACTATTGACTTCTCATAATCATGCAACAGGTCATCCTCATATTCATTTTTCACAACTGTATGGAATGAGTGATAATATTACTTTTAATCTTGCAAAAGCAGGATGCTCGGTGAGTAAATATTTACCCTTTGGACCTTTAAAAGATGTGGTTCCTTATTTAATGAGACGGGCACAGGAAAATTCTTCGATCAGCGGTCAGACAGGCAGGGAGCTTGCTTTAATAAAAAATGAGCTGCAAAGAAGAGCAGCTAAAGATTAAAAATTTTTGTCTTTGCGATGGGAACCCTTTGTCATTTTTGCGATAGTTGAACAGAATTTCACCTCTATCTTGCGGAAGAATTGACTAAACTTACCATTGAAAAGAGATGCGCAGATTTTTAATATGGTTCTGTTTGATGCTACTGCATCTTTTTTCTTTTACTCAATTGCACCATGCGGCTTCGAAAATAAATCAGCCAGTAAAAATTGATGGCAACCTCGATGATCCTGCATGGTCAGAAATTGAACCTGTTACTAAATTTACCACCTCACTTCCCACTTTCGGGAAAACTGCACTAAAAAAATCGGAAGTCAAAATTGCGTATGATAATTCAGCCGTTTATGTCGGCGCTTACTTGTATGATAATCCGCAACTGGTTAAAAAAGGTTTGACACAGAGAGATGTAATCCAGCTCCAGGATGTGGATTATTTCGCAGTGGGGCTGGATACATATAACAACAACCAGCAGGCTTTTAGTTTCTTCGTAACAGCAGCTGGTGTCCAGGGTGATGCTCGAATGTCTCTTATGGGAAATAGCACAGCATCCGACAGGACCTGGGATGCTGTTTGGGAGAGTAAGGTAAGTATGAAAAAAGATGGATGGGTAGTTGAGTTAAAGATCCCGTTCAGTGCGATCAGGTTTTCCAATGAGCCCATTCAGGACTGGGGGCTACAATTTGGCCGGTTTGCACGTAAAACGAATGAATATTCTACATGGAGTCCTGAAGATCCTGCAGTGTCCGGTACCATGAATCAGTGGGGTAAATGGACAGGCCTTAAAGATATCATGCCTCCGCTTAGGCTCTCATTCTTACCATATATGTCAGGTGGGTTTCGAACTTCTCCCACACCAAACGGTAAACTCACCGAATATCTCAAAAGCGGCGGTATGGATGTTAAATACGGTATCAATGAAAGTTTTACACTGGACATGACCCTGATCCCGGATTTTGCGCAGGTACAATCTGATAACGTAGTCTTAAACCTTACTCCCTTTGAAGTAAAATTCGATGAATACCGTTCCTTTTTTACGGAAGGCACTGAATTGTTCAACAAGGCGGGGTTGTTTTATTCAAAAAGAATTGGCGCGCAACCGCATGGAACATTTGACATTTTAAGGCTTGCACTCGACAGCCCCCAATACAGGATATTAAAAAACCCTGGCATCACCCGCCTGTACAATGCCACAAAGTTTTCAGGCCGGACAAATAAAAATTTAGGAATAGGAATTTTTAATGCCTTAGGAGTTCAGATGCATGCAACCGTGAAAGATGAAATTTCAGGTAGGACGAAAGACGTCGTTACAGAGCCACTGACCAATTACAATATTCTCGTTCTTGACCAGGCACTGAAAAACAGGTCATCTGTTACATTTACCAACACGAATGTTTTGCGAAACGGCAATTCACGGAATGCCAATGTAAGTGCACTTGATTTTTCGCTATTCGATAAACAAAACATCCACCAGTTTTATGTAGACGGCCGGTATAGCAACATCTGGGGTTATGAAGGCAATTCAAGTGGTTATAAAGCCGATATATCCTTTAAAAAAGTGAGCGGGATCCTTCAGTATTCTGCAGGCACGTCTGTAAAATCAGATAAGTTTGATCCCAATGATCTTGGATACCTAGCCAACAACAATACGCTGGATATAGGTGGAGATGTGAGCTACAATATTTTTAAACCCACCAGGCTTTTTTTAAATCACAGGTATGCTCTCCAGGTTCTTAACTCATATCTATATCGGCCATTCAATTGGCAGACATTTACATTTAAAGCATCCACTTTTTTCCTTTTTAAAAATTTCTGGGATGTTACGCTCAACTTAACCTCCCAACCCACATGGACAAACGATTATTTTGAACCCAGGGTTCCGGGTAAATTTTTAAAGCGTGCTCCTATCTATTTATTGTATGTATCGGGAAGCTCGGACAGCAGGAGCAGGTTATATTATTTTTATACTTTCCGCGGTGCGGAATCTCCATTGCCTCATGACCCTTACTATGATGTAGAGCAGGGTCTGCGTTACAGGTTCTCCGATGCATTTCAAATGAGTGTTTCCACGATCATTGAACTTGATAAAGGCAACTGGGGATTCGGATATTTTGATCCATTATCCCGTGAACCCATTATTGCCAGGCGTGATGTTAAGACAAATACTTCTATAATCAGCGCAAACTATAGCTTCAATGCCCGCATGAACATGAGCCTTAGAATGCGCCATTACTGGAGGCAGGTGCACAATACCAATTTTTACGATTTAAAAGATGATGGCTACTGGTCAGAAAGGCCGTTTGCCAATGGTTATGATCAGAATTTTAATACATTCAATCTCGATGTGTTCTATACCTGGGATTTTCTTTTGGGGAGTAGGATTACGGTCGCCTGGAAAAATGCTTTAGGAGCAGATGTCAATATTGATGGCATAACCAACAATACTTATTTTAAAAATTTAAACCGTGTGTTTGATTACCCTCACTCAAATGAACTAACACTGAAAGTTGTGTATTACCTCGATTACCTCACCCTGAAAAGAAAACATTCCTGATCAGTTCATTTTTATGATTTCACTGCCTGTAATGGCAAAGATCGAATCGTTGCCCTGATTTTTCACCCTGCTAAGCCCTGTGAATTGGCTGAATGCTGGCAGCACTGCATATTCTTCTCCAAAATAAAAACACGGCAGGTACAAAGACTGCCTGCCGATGCCATGCAGTTTAATCCCGGGATGTATATGACCGCTGAATGTATATCTTTTCCTGTTTTCAGGTTCGCAACGTAGCTCTATATTGTGTGTAAAACAGAATCGCTTCACCAGCAATTGATCATCGGTTACTGTGATAGATGCCTGGGTATAAAATTTTTTTGAAAGGATATCATGGTTTCCTTTGATCAGGTGCATACCGATTGCGGGGATATCATTTCTCCATTTTAAGAAAAGGTCCATTTCTTTATTCGCATGACTATGAAAAAGATCCCCAACGATCAGGAGCCGGGAAGGTTTAAAAAATTGTATGACTGAAAATAGCTTCTGCAGGTCCTGTTTAAAAATATTTTGCGGCACACCGATACCTGATTTTCTAAAATGCCCTGTCTTACCAAAATGCAGATCTGACAGAATCAATGCATTTTCATCTTCCCAGTAAATGCAACGCTCAGCGCAAAGCCAAAGCTTTTGATTTTTAAATTTGAACAGAAAAGGACTCGTCATCAGGCTGGCAAAGATACAGTGTGCAGGGAAGACGTTCGGTCAGTCTTACCGGTTTTCAAGCTGGGTTTGCATTCTTTTTACCCTATCTTCCAGCTTTTCGGAAGTGAGGTTTTCACGCATGCTGTCTACTTTAATTGGGAAACAAAAAGGTGTGAGCCTGTTGGGGTAAGTGATCATTATATTTCCACTCTGTATCCTGGTCAGCATATTTCTTAAACGGACTTCTTCCATTTGCTGTTCCATCACCTCGTTGAACGCCTGGCGCAGCAATAGATTATTGGGATCGTATTCGGCAAATACATTGAACAGCAGTGAAGCTGATGCTTGGAGGTGCCTGGCTTTCTTTTGTTCACCCGGGTAACCCTGGAATATCAATCCCCCGATCACGGCAATTTCCCGAAATTTTCTTTTTGCCATTTCTGCACTGTTTACACTTTTCTGGATATCGCTGAATAAATTCTCAGGACTAAACAATTCGTACACGTTTGTATCATCTAACGGGATCGGCTGATCGCTTAATAATTCGAAGCCATAATCGTTCATGGCGAATGAAAATGTGATCGGCGTTATCTTGCTGATCCTGTACGCCAGGATTGCTGCCATTGCCTCGTGTACAAGCCTCCCTTCAAACGGAAATACAAAAAGATGAAAACCATCCTTTGTTTCTATTTGCTCTATCAGCAGTTCATTCTCCTTAGGGATCACCGACAGGTATTGCTGTAACTCAAAAAGCGGTTTCAAAACTTCCAACTCCCTGGAACTTTCTGCACCTGGCAAATGATTGATGCATCCCGATGCCTCCTCAAATTTCTTTCTAAGCATAAATCCGAGATTTGCCGACAATGGCATCCGCCCTCCCTGCCAGCTGGGTATCATGGATTTTTTTGCATTTGATTTCCTCACCAGCACGGTCATGTCTTTGATCATCACAAATTCAACTGTTCTTCCGGCTAGTGTAAAAACATCTCCGGCATCAAGCCTGGAGATGAACCACTCCTCAATGATCCCAATATATCCCCCGCTTAAAAACTTCACTTTTAGCATCGGGTCACTTACGATTGTACCAATGTGCATCCGGTGACGCATGGCTACACGACGATTGTTTATTTTGTAGGTCCCGTCTATAATTTCAACTTTTTTAAAATCATCGTACTGTTGCAAAGCTTCACCCCCGGCAGTGATAAAATGAAGAATCTGTTTCCATTCCTGAACAGTAATATGTTTATAACAGTTGGTCCTGATGATCTCGTTGAATACAACACCGGGTTCAAAGCCTTCTGAGATGGCAAGGGTACTCAGGTATTGGATCAGCACATCAAAACATAGAACACGTGGTTCTCTGCTTTCAATAAAATTAATTTTGGTAGCGGATTTCAAAGCAGCGGCTTCAACCAGTTCCAGTGAATGAGTAGGAAGAAAATAAATTTTACTGGTAGCATCAGGCTGATGACCACTCCTGCCTGCTCTTTGCAGAAACCTGGCTACCCCCTTTGGAGAACCAACCTGGATTACAGTTTCAACGGGTCTGAAATCCACACCAAGGTCAAGGCTGGCGGTACAAACAACCGCTTTGAGTTTTCCTGTATGCAAATTTTCTTCTACCCAAAACCTCAGGTCTTGTTCTATGCTTCCATGATGCAAAGCGATCGATCCTGCTAGATCAGGAGATGCCGTAAGCAAGGCCTGGTACCACATTTCGCTCATTCCCCTCGTATTGATAAAGATTAAAGTGGTTGTACTTTCCTGGATGATTGGAATCACTTTATTTACAAGCTTGATTCCCAGGTGACCTGCCCATGGGTACTTTTCAATTTCATCCGGGATGATGGATTCTATTTCGATCTGTTTACGAATGTTGGCTGTTACGGTGACACCTTTATTATTTTCATGAAAGAGCGGGGAAAGTAAAACATCTTTAGCCTGCTGCAGGTTACCAATGGTGGCGCTGATGCCCCATACACTCAATGTTGAAAATTGGAACTTGTGATTGAGACCTACCAGCCTGCTGATTGCCAGTTCTACCTGAACCCCTCTTTTACTTCCGAGCAATTCATGCCATTCATCAACTGCAATGACCTGTAACGTTTTAAAAACTTCAGGATAATTTTTTTGGGCCAGTAACAAGTGCAGGCTCTCGGGAGTGATGATGAGCACTTCCGGCATCTGGCGCAATTGTTTTTGCCTTTCGCTTATTTCGGTATCACCATTCCTGATTCCAATTTTCCATGCCATTCCAAGTTCACTCACCACTTGTTCCATAGCCCGGTGAATATCTTTTGCCAGTGCCCGCAGCGGGGTGATCCACAAAAGCTGCAGGTGATTCCTGCTTTTCGTTTTAAAATGAACAGGGTTGTGATTGATAAAATCAATGATTGCCCCTAAAAAAACAGAAAAAGTTTTACCACATCCCGTAGGCGCATTCACCAACCCTGATTCGTGGTTAATGATGTGTTGCCATGTTTGTTCCTGGAATAAAAATGGCTGGTTGCCGTTTTCAGCAAGCCAGTGCTTGATGACCGTGTATCCTTTCGTATCCTTTAAATGCATTCTATTTTCCATAGGTGTTCAGCATTGATCTTAAATCTTCAATGGTATTGATCTCATCTGCTTTTTTATCTTTTCTCCAGCGGCTGATCCTGGGAAATCGCAAAGCAACCCCGCTTTTATGGCGGCTGCTGGCGGCAATGCCTTCAAATGCAATTTCAAACACCAGTTCAGGTTTCACGGTTCTCACCGGTCCGAATTTTTCGATTGAATTTCTTTTTACAAAATTGTCAACCTGTGCAAATTCCTTATCGGTTAAACCTGAATATGCCTTGGTGAATGTTACCAGTTTATCACCGTCCTTTACCGCGAATGTATAATCCGTGTATAAGTTGCTTCGCCTGCCGCTTCCTTTTTGTGCGTATACCATCACACAGTCAATCGTGAGTGCATCAATTTTCCATTTCCACCAGTCACCCCTTTTTCTGCCAACCTGGTAAGTAGAATTTTTGCGTTTGAGCATAATGCCTTCACTGTTCATTTCCCTTGCTTTACTTCTGAATAATGCGAGTTGTTCCCATTCTGTAAATGATATCACAGCGGACAACGTGAGAACCGGGTTGTGAATGTAGTGGATGATTTGTTCCAGCTGTGACCGTCTTTCATGTAGCGGTTTTTCACGCCAGTCAAATCCATCATATTCGAGCAGGTCATATACAAAAAAGCAGATGGGAGCATCTTCCAGTTGTTTTCTCGATATATTTTTACGGCCTATTCTTGTTTGCAAGATAGAAAATGGAAGGGGCTTTCCATCAACTGCTGGGATGATCTCACCGTCCAGTGCAATTCCGTTGGGCAAGCTGTTTTTAAGTATATGGTACTCGGGGAATTTTTCTGTCATTAATTCTTCACCGCGGCTCCAAACAAATAATTCATCATTGCGTTTGATCAGTTGTCCGCGTATGCCATCCCATTTCCACTCTGCCTGCCATTCACCAGTTTCACCCAATGCAGATGGATCGGCTTCAAGGGCATATGCCAGGTAAAAAGGGTAAGGTTTTGAATGATCAGTTGTAACAGTATCAATGTTCAGCAGTTCTTCAAATGAAGTATTGACAGGATCCCAGTTCCCGCTGATTCGATGTGCGATTACCGATGCAGACAATGCCACAGTTTTCGTGAGGGCATTGACTATCATTTTTTGAGAAACACCGATCCTGAAATTTCCCGTGATGAGTTTATTGAAGACGAATTTCTCACTGCGGTTCATTTGTTTCCAGCTGTTTTCAATAAATTGTTTCCTGGTTGCTTCTTCCTGCTTTTCAAGAGAAATAAAATTTTCGAGGTAGAATGATAAGCTTTTGTGTTCAGCGTTTGATAAATCTCCTTCCGGCAATAACAATGCAATTGTTTCGGCAAGGTCGCCTGCAGTATGATAACATTCTGCAAACAACCAATGAGGAATGCCTGCGATTTCGCAGCACCACAATTGAAGGAGGGTGGAATTTATAATTCTCCTGGGTTTGCGTCCGCTGAATATTGCGATCACCCATACCCTGTCTTTAGGTGGTGCTGTAAAAAAATATGTTGAAAGTGCATCAAGCTTGTCATTTGTTTTGGTGCTTGAATTCAATTCGGTGACCAGGGACGCAAAAAGTTCCAGCCCATATTGATCCCGACCCTGGTTTACATCCACAGCCTCATGACCTGCTTCGCTGCCGGTATTTTCACTGTCAGTATGATTTGTAGGTGTATTCAATTTTCTTTTTCAGTTGAATCCGGCAATACAACATCTTCATCTTCATTCCCATACTGTGTTTTCACTTCCGCTGCCACGGCAATATTTTCCTCGTTAAGATACCGGCTGAATACAGATTGAAATCCATGTGTTACAAAAACCTTTTCAGCACCTGTAGCACGAACGCTATTGAGAAGGCCATCCCAATCAGCATGATCGCTCAAAGCAAATCCTGCGTCAACATTCCTCCTGCGTATGTTACCCCTCACCTGCATCCATCCGCTGCATACACCCACTGAGTAGGGGGAAAACTTTTTCATCCAGGGTGATGCATCAGCACTGGGCGGTGCAATTACAACGGCACCTTTTAAAAGCTCTTTGGGTGTATCAGGTGTAATTCTTTCCACCCGTGGTAATTTCCAGCCTGTTTGTAACAAAACCTGGTGCATGTTCCAAATGGCACCATGTACATAAATTGTTTGCGTGGTTTCCTTGATATGCTGTAATACACGCTGTGCTTTGCCAAGACTGTAAGCGAGCAAAACACTGGTTTTGCCATTCTCCTTATTCCGGCTGATCCAATTGATAATCCCATCAAAAATTTCCTGTTGGGGCTTCCATTTATAAATCGGAAGTCCGAATGTTGACTCAGTGATGAAAGTGTGGCATTTTATGGCTTCAAACTTTCCGCTCAGGCCGTCATCTTCCGTTTTATAATCTCCGCTCACAACCCATATTTCACTTTTGTATTCAATCCTTATTTGGGAAGAACCGATGATATGCCCTGCAGGATGTAAAGAGATCGTGACCCCGTTCATGCTGATCGTCTCTCCCCATTCTACGCTTTGATAATTTTGATCCCCCAGTCTCAGTTGCAATAATGGTTTTGTATAATGGTGGCACAGGTAATATTGATGACCGGAGTACGCGTGGTCGCTGTGCGCATGTGTGATGATGGCTTTATCCACCGGCTTCCAGGGATCAATAAAAAAATCCCCCATAGAACAATACAGGCCTTTATCTGTAAAAGAAATGAGGTTCATTTGCGTACGGAATCAATATTGATTGTAGTGATTTGATGCTGGCTCCTTTTCATGGATCTTTTGCAAGTTACTGTCACCCAAGTTCATTAATCCACATTATGAATGCAATGATTTGCATCGCTAAAAGCATACCATATATATTAAAATATCTGGAAGGTGTTCCGAAGACTGGAAGATGTTTACCATTCGCGTGATACGGTACCGTTGAGGATGCGAATCACATAAAGATGTTTATTTTCCTGGTAATCCGGGTTGGTGGCCTGGCCTTTTTTCAGGTAAACCGGCCTGAAATTAAAATCATTAAAAACTTTCAGGGAGCTGTCATTCAAATGTAATAAAATGTCTTTTGGATATTTCAGCAGCAATTTTGTAAAATAATATGCCGTTTCAAATCCCTTGTAAGCCATATCAGAAGGTTTTGATTTGTAACGTTTGTTGTATTCATTCGTCAGAGTTGTATTGAAGTACCCAATTTTTGAATTGTAATAAGGGCTTGTAAAATGTATCGGGAAATCTTTATACGCATCTTTTTTTGTAAATGTTTTAAATCCATCCCAGTTAGGCATCCCGATGAGCGTTACGGGATATTTTTTTTTGAGGGCAAAAATTGCATCCGTAAGATTTTTAGCAAAATACTCATCAAGGCTTGCCCCAATGATTACAGTGTTGTGGTTACTGTCGAGCCTGCTTTTTAAGAGATAGGATGAAACTGTACTGTCAACACTGATCGTTTGAATTTTCAACAATGGCTTTCCTTCCTGTTCGTTTAAAGTTTTAAAATAGCCTGCAATTTTATCTTCCTGTGGCCCGGATTTTTTAACCAGGTAAACTTTATCTGTACCATGATTTTGTAAAATATAACTGTAGATCCCTTCACAGTGTGCTTTGAGCGTAGAATTCATAATGGTTAAATAAGGGTTGCCTGTAACTCCGCCATCATTGGGATAGGTGGCCGATATGAATGGAATGTTCCTGTACTGTGCAAAATCTGCAAGCTCTTTGTAATCTGAATCTTTTACCGAACCAATGATCAGGTTCAGACTATCCAGTAATTTATTTTTTATCAGCCAGGAAACCGGCTGCAAATACGATTTTGTATCATACATCATGGCCTCTATATGATCACTTCCTGCTGATAAAGTGTCGAATGCAATAATTGCTCCCTGCACAAATTCAACTCCCGGCATAATAAACCTGGGAATTATATTTTCAGATTTAAGCTTGTTGTCGCTAAAAACCGAATCGAGATAAAGTGGAGCAAAAACGGCGACGCGGTAATTATTTTGCGGAACTATATTTGAATCCTGGGCATAGATGCCTGCATGAAATAAAATAAAGCCTATGAACAAAAAGCACCGCATTTTTTTTTGCATTCCTGATATTTTATTTTAACCCACAATAATTCGCAGTGGTCAAAAATTATTCCCATTCAATGGTAGCAGGTGGCTTGCTGCTGATATCATATACCACCCGGTTGATACCTCTCACATTGTTGATGATCTCATTGGATATGTCTGCTAAAAATTCATATGGCAGGTGGGCCCAGTCAGCTGTCATTCCATCTACTGAAGTCACTGCCCTGAGGGCAACCGTGAATTCGTAAGTTCTTTCATCACCCATTACTCCCACACTTTTCACCGGCAGTAAGATAGCTCCCGCCTGCCAAACGGTTGCATATAAATTGTGTTTCCTCAAACCATTGATATAGATCGCATCTGCCAATTGCAACAATCGTACCTTATCCTCTGTCACTTCACCCAGTATTCTTATCGCTAAACCCGGGCCTGGAAAAGGGTGTCGTGATAATATTTCTGCAGGAATTCCAAGCTCGGCACCCACTTTTCTTACCTCATCTTTGAACAATGAACGAAGCGGTTCAACCAACTGTAATTTCATCGTGTCGGGCAACCCGCCAACATTGTGATGAGATTTAATTGTAGCTGAAGGCCCGTGTACAGAAATTGATTCAATCACGTCGGGGTAAATTGTACCCTGTGCCAGGAATTCAATATCTGTAATGGTGTGCGCTTCCTGGTCAAAAATCTCTATGAAGCATTTACCGATCACTTTTCGTTTTTCTTCAGGACTCACTTTCCCTGCAAGCTTTACATAAAAATGTTCTTTGGCATCAACACCTCTTATATTCAATCCTATATTTGAACATGCTGAGAGCACCTGCTCATATTCATCTTTCCTGAGGACCCCGTTGTCTACAAAAATTCCAAAAAGATTTTTACCAATGGCTTTATGGATCAGGGTAGCAGCTACTGTTGAGTCTACACCCCCGCTCAATGCCATGATCACCTTCTTGTCACCAATCTGCTGCTGCAAGGCGTTAACGGTATCTGTAATGAAATGAGCGGGTGTCCAATCCTGCTTGCAATGGCAGGTGTTGACCAGGAAATTTCTTAGAATTTTTTTTCCTTCGGCAGAATGATATACTTCCGGATGGAACTGTAATCCGTACATGATATTATCTTCGCCTGTTCCTTTGAAAGCAGCAACGGGAATGCTTTCAGTTGTTCCTAAAAGTTCAAACCCAGGCGGCAGTTTCTTAATGGTATCGCTGTGGCTCATCCATACAGATGAGCTTTCTGCTACGGTGTTGAACAATTCATCTTTCCCATTCAGTTTCAGGATCGCACGCCCATATTCCCGTTTGTCACTTTTTTCAACGAGACCACCAAGCAGTTTTGCCATCAGCTGGGCCCCATAACATATACCTAGCACAGGTAATTTTTTTGCCATCAACCGGATATTGACCGTCGGAGAAAATTCTTCATTGACAGAAAATGGGGAACCGCTTAGAATTATTCCTTTCAGGCCGGGCTCATAAGTGATGTCTTGCTGGAATGGGATAATTTCGCAATAAACATTTTGTTCCCTTACAGCCCGTGCAATTAATTGAGTATATTGGGAGCCGAAATCAAGAATTAAAATTTTTTCTGTCATGAGGCTGCGAAGTTAAAGAGTTTCGTTTAGTCGTTTTGATTTAGAGGGGTGGTTTTCCATTTTTGAAAAGATTGACATATGAAATATTTTATTGTAACTGCGTTCTCCATTTTTATTTTTTGTTCATGCGATCACATGGAGGGAATCAAAGGAAGCGGCAACATCAGGTCGGAAAAAAGATCGGTCAATCAGTTTAATGGGGTACATGTAAGTGGTTCTATTGATGTTGAAATCCGACATGGCGATAATTTGGGCGTTGAAGTTGAGGCCGATGATAATATTTTGACCTATGTGAATACAGAAGTGAAAAATGGCATTCTGAATGTTGACTATAAATCAAACATGTCGTTCTCAGATACACATGCCAAGGTGTATGTGACTGCTTCCACGTTGCAACAAATTTCCTCAAGTGGTTCCGCTGATATCACGGACCGGGATGGAATTCAAAGCAATGGCCTCATTGATGTTCGGGTGTCAGGTTCCGGAAATATCACGGCGCAGTTAAATGCGCCTTCCGTAAAAGCTGCCATAAGTGGCTCTGGCAATTTGGTGCTGAAAGGCAAAACCAGGAACTTCGATTGTTCAGTTTCTGGCAGTGGGGATGCCAGGTGCTGGGACCTTTTGAGTGAAAATACCACCATCAGTGTGGGGGGAAGCGGTAATGCTCACGTATATGCCAGCGTTTCATTAAAGGCAACTGCTAGTGGCAGTGGAGATATCAGTTATCGCGGAAATCCGCAAAACCCTGAAATTCATACTTCTGGCAGTGGTTCGGTACAACC
>JBDUCQ010000185.1:0-4432 GCA_040003385.1 Ginsengibacter sp.
AAATGATCTCTACATTTCTATGCCATCCACTGAAGGTGTTTCCGCTTCTTTGTTTGAAGCTATGGCAGCAGGTTGTTATCCAATTGTAAGCGATCTTCCCGGAAACAGGGCATGGATTACCGATCAAATCAACGGCAGGCTTGTACCTGTAGACGATGTACAGAAATTAGCCGAAGCCATTGAATGGTATTACCATAACAGGTCGGGGCTGCAACAAGTGCTGGTCAGCAACAGGAAACTGGTGGAGACCAAAGCTTCTTATGAAACGAATATGAAAATGATATGCAGTACTTATGTAAACATCATAAAATCTAAAGAGGCATGTGCGGTATAGCAGGTGTGATGAATTTTAATGGGCCGGTTGACGAAGCAAGGCTGATCAGTATGCGCGATATGATTACCCATCGTGGTCCTGATGATTCGGGCCTGTGGATGGATGAACACATTGGCCTTGCACATCGTCGATTGTCGATCATAGACCTGAGCCCGGCCGGGCACCAGCCATTTTTTTCCGCCAACAAAAACCTTGTGATGTTGTACAATGGCGAACTGTACAATTATATTGAGCTGAAAACGGAGCTTGAACAGTTGGGCTATCTATTTAAAACTCATTCTGATACCGAAGTATTGCTCACGTATTTTCAGCATGCTGGACCTATGGCGATGGAGAAATTTAATGGAATGTTTGCAATTGCCATATGGAACCGTGAGAAGCGGGAGTTATTCGTTGCCCGTGACCGGGTAGGCGTGAAGCCTTTGTATTATTGCCTCAGCAACAATGACTTTGTTTTTGCATCCGAACCAAAGGCAATGATCAAATATGGGGTGCCTGCAGCATTGAATGAACGAGGATTTGATGAATTGCTCGCATTTCGTTTCATTGCCGGGCCAAATACCATTTTCAGCAACATAAATAAATTATTACCGGGTCACTATGCAACAATTACCCTGGATGGAAAAATTAAACATGAGCGATGGTGGCACCTGGGTGAAAAAATAGCTGCTCATTCAACCATACAAAATCCGTTTGAATGGTTTTCAGACACTTTTACAAGTTCAGTGAAATACAGGATGGTCAGTGATGTACAGGTAGGAGTGTTGCTGAGCGCAGGTCTTGACAGCACATCGGTTACGAAAGCCCTTAAGAACAACCGGTTTGATAATATTGAGACCTTTAACGTCGCTTTTAAGAACAGGCAGTATGATGAATCGGTGCTGGCGGAAAGATTTTGTGAGGACCTGGATTACCGGTTCAACAAGATATATGTTGAAAAAGATGAATTGGCAAACTATGTTGAAGATGCGAGCTATCATTATGATGAGCCGCTTGTTCACATGAACGATCCTCAGATACTGGCGATATCAAAGTTTGCAAAAAGTAAAGTGTCCGTGCTTTTGTCGGGCGAAGGTGCTGATGAATTTTTAGGAGGTTATATCCGTTACAAAACTTTTCAGCACAAACGCTGGTGGCCGTTGATCAATTCTGCAATGGGCGCTGTAAATCTTGTGACGTCTAATCCCCGGTTAAAAAAGCTGAAATCATACCTGGATATCAACAATGTTGGCCTCATGCAATTGATGAATTCCAGCAATATATTCATGAACGACTGGGTGGAAAAGTATAAACTTTACGGCATTAATTTTTTTCCGGAATACAGGTTGAAAATTTTGCAGGAAGCAAAATCAGTGTACCCCGGAAATTATTTACGCCAGTTGTTATACCTTGACCAGCATACTTATCTTCAATCACTCAACGACAGGAATGACAGGGCTACCATGGGAGCTTCCATTGAATGTCGTGAGCCTTTCATGGATTACAGGTTAATGGAGGGCATAGGTACTTTGAAAGACGATTTTCTTTTCAGGGGAGAAAAAAATAAGTATTTATTGGCAAACACCATTGGTAAAACTTTGCCGGAGTATATCAGGAAGTTCAAAAAAGTTGGGTTCAGCGTGCCATGGCACACTTACATAAAAACTGAGGAGTACTTCAGGCACCATCTTTTCAACCTCGAACACTGTGATATTTTTAAGGCGGGTATATTCAATAAGCTTGATATTAAAAAATTAAGGGAAGAATTTCTAACTCACAACCAGCACAATCCGCTGATCACACAGCTTGTATTCATCTGCATCTGGTACGAATCCTATTTTAAAAGGATTGGTATTCCATCCCCATAACTAACAGGAATTTGTTTCTTATTGACTTTTTTATTGAATGCTGAAAAATAATATTTTTTTATTGTGGTATTCTTTCTGCCGGCATGTCCTGGTTATACTTCCCGACCGTTTTTTTTTTCAATTGGTTAGCTTCCTGACGCATACACGACTGGGATTCAAGTTTCACCCGTTAAACTTTAAAAACCCGGTAACATTCAATGATAAGCTCAACTATATAAAAGGCTTGCCCTTGAATGATACGCACACAATTTTAGCCGATAAAGTTTTGGTGAGACAATTTATCAAAGACAGGATTGGTGAAAATTACCTTGTTCCCTGTCTGGGAGTTTACCAGCATGCAAAAGATATAGACTTTGAAAACCTTCCTCAAAGCTTCATCTTAAAAACCAACCATGGCTCCGGGTGGAATATGATCTGCAGGGACAAGAATAATTTCGATCAGAAAAAAGCGATCACTTTATTCAATAGGTGGCTCGGGTTCAATGCGTATTATTTATCACGCGAAAAACAATATAAGAACATAAGGCCCCTGATCATTTGCGAAGAATTATTAAAATTTGACATTTATGATTACAAATTTTTCTGCTTTCACGGCAAACCCAAATTCGTCCAGGTAGACATTGACAGGTTTTCAAATCACAAGCGGGCATTTTATGATATGCAATGGAACAAACTGCCTTTTAGCATCAGGTACCCGGTATCAGCAAAGGAAATTCTGATACCCGCCAAATTAGAGGAAATGAAAAATGTAGCCGCTATGCTCTCAAAAGATTTAAAGTTTTGCAGGGTTGACCTGTACATTCATGGCAACAAAGTTTTTTTTGGCGAAGTCACTCTTATTCCCGGAGGCGGTAACGAACCATTCCTGCCACAGGAGTACAACAAAAAACTGGGGGCTTTAATCGATATCACAATATGAGGATCCTGATTTTTTATCAATATTTCTGCACCCCCAAGGGATCATGGAGCACCAGGTTTTATGAGTTTGCCAGCAGGTGGGTGGCACAAGGACACCTGGTGACCATAGTTACTGCTCCTTATGAAAAATCTGATATTATCGCCACAAGGTTCATAGAAAAGCAATCGATAAAAGGGATAGAACTCATTGTGATCAATACTCCTGACTCGAACAGGAACCCGGTCATGAAAAGAGCTTTGAACTCAATCTCATTTTCCATCATTGCATGCTGGTTCGCGCTCACAAGAAAATCAGATATCGTGATTGCCAGTTCGGGCCCGATTACAATTGGAATTCCTGCACTCGTAGCGAAATTTTTCAGGCGAAAACCTCTCGTTTTTGAAATCCGGGATTTATGGCCTGGAGGTGGAATTGAAATGGGCAAAATAAAAAACAGGTTTTTGATCAGATCGGCTTTTTTTTTTGAAAAACTTTTGTATCGAAAATCCAACCTGGTAGTGGCGTGTTCTGAGGGACAAAAAAATAATATCAAAAAAAGATTTCCGGATGTCAATTGTATCACGATACCACATGGAGGTGATCTTGAATTATTCCAGCACACAGGCACAAACAATTTAGGGGCACCTCCAGGCAAAAGATTCAGCCATATCGGTTCTCTTGGATTTATACACAATTGTAAATTAATTCTGCAAGCTGCGCTCATCATTAAAAATAAGAACAGGCCTGATATCAGCATCCTTTTTATTGGCGATGGAGCAGAGCGCAAAAGCCTGGAAGAAATGAAGAACCATTACGATCTTACAAATGTTGAATTTACCGGGTTGAAGCCAAAACTGGAATTACCGACCTGGGTCAGATCATCCCATGCTACACTTTTTACAACCTTGAACAATGAGATCCAGAACACAAGTTGTCCCAATAAAATATTTGATTCATTTGCTGCCGGTGTACCCATCATTCAAACAACTACAGGGTGGATAAAAACACTTATTGACGAAGAAGGTTGTGGCTTGAATTCAATCCCCGATGATCCGGAATCCTTGGCAAATGCCATAATTAAGATTTCTGACGATGATGCCTTGCATTCCCAATTATCAGCCAATGCCACTCATGTTGCTGAAACATTGTTTAACCGTGATCTGCTGGCTCAAAAATATATGGCCGGTATGCAAACCCTCTTAAAATGATTCTCCTGACCGGGTCAAGCGGATTTTTGGGAAAGTCAATAAAATCGGAATTGGAAAAGATGGGACAACCTGTAGTGACAATGGGCAGGGCAGCATCCAACGACATAGTGTGTGATCTCAGTAAAAGCATTCCCGTTATTCCTGC
>JBDUCQ010000186.1:0-4407 GCA_040003385.1 Ginsengibacter sp.
GCATATTCAATGGCAGACCTGATCAATCTTTCTGAACCTTCTTTGCTCACCGGCTTGATTCCAAATGAAGTAGTATTCGGGAAACGTATGTTTTTTACCCCCAATTCGTTCTGGAGAAAATTCAATAATTTCTCCGCTTCCGGGGTGCCTGTCATGTATTCGATGCCTGCATAAATATCTTCGGTGTTCTCCCGGAAAATCACCATGTTTACCTTTTCCGGCTGCCACATAGGGGAGGGTACTCCTTCAAAATATTTCACGGGGCGCAGGCACACGTACAGGTCCAATTCCTGGCGCAACGCTACATTCAGGCTCCTGATGCCACCGCCCACGGGTGTGGTCAGCGGACCTTTGATGGAGAGCAGGTATTTCCTGAATGCATCCATTGTAGCATCCGGCATCCACTCACCTGTTTGGGTAAACGCTTTTTCTCCGGCAAGCACCTCCAGCCATTTAACCTGTCGTTTGTCGCCATAGGCTTTTTTAATGGCTGCATCAAATACACGTACCGAAGCCCGCCAGATGTCCGGCCCAATGCCATCTCCTTCGATAAAAGGAATGGTTGGTTTGTCTGGCACTAACAGCGACCCATTGTCACCCATAGTTATTTTATCAGGCATGATTTTAAAAATTTATTGAGCAGTTCATCCATCCTTCTTCAAATGTAACCCCTTGATATTTTTTGTAAAAATTAATGGCAGGTTGATTCCAATCGAGGACCTGCCAAACCATTCCGCTGAAATTTTTTGCTTCTGCTTCTTCGATCAGTTTATCAAACAGTAACTTCCCGATTCCTTTCCCCCTGGATTTTTCATCAACAATAAAATCTTCAAGAAACATTCTTTGTCCTTTCCAGGTTGAATAGCGTATATAATACAAGGCAAAACCTTGTACATTTCCGTCTACTTCAGCCACAAATGCCCACCACACCGGGGTGTTGCCAAAGCCGCTTTCAGTAAAGTGTTCGAGGGTTGCGGTAAGTGCATGAGGAGCTCTTTCATAAACTGCGAGCTGGTAAATCAGTTCCATTAGCCTCTTACAATCTTCTTTGACTGCGGGCCTGATGATTGCCTCTTTGGATGGCACTTCTTTTATAATCGAATTCACTTTTGCAGTTGATTTAAGAATGAACGCCTTTCTTCTCGCTGGCTATTGAAGTATTTTTACCAGCGGACCCCAATGCCTGGTCCAGATCATTTAAAATATCATCAATATTTTCTATACCCACGCTCATCCTGATGAGGCCATCAGTGATCCCGTATTCTTCTTTTTTCTTTTGCGGCACTCCATAGTGTGTCATGGAAGCCGGGTGGGATAACAATGTATCACAGGTTCCAAGGGATACAGCTCTTGTGCACATTTTTAAATGATCAATAAATTTTTTCCCCGCAGTAAGTCCATCTTTCAACTCAAAACTGAGCATTGCACCCGGATGACTCATTTGTTTTAATGAAGTGGCACGGTCGGGGTGGGAAGATAAACCCAGGTAATTAACTTTTGATATCGAAGGATGCTTTTCTAAAAATAAAGCTACCTCCACGGCGTTTCTGCAGTGACGTTCCATTCTTACTTCAAGTGTCTTCATTCCCTGGACAAGCAAAAAAGCATCAAAAGGATTGCTGTTGCCACCAAGCAAACGATGAACCTTTGTCATTCTTTCTTCCATATGTTGAATATCCTTTCCCAGCAAGGCACCTCCGATAGCACTTCCATGGCCGTTTAAAAACTTGGTAGTGGAATGAAACACATAATCTACACCATATCTGAAAGGTTGCTGCAGAAAAGGGGTAGCGAAAGTATTATCAACTGCCACAATGCAGTTGTGTTGCCTGCCCAGGGCAGAAAGGGCCTCAATATCTACGCACTGTATCGTTGGGTTTGCAGGAGTTTCAAGGTAAACCATTCTTATTTTTGGATCTTTTTTCAATTCAGTTGCCGCTTTCTCCAGGTTCCGTAAATCCACAATAATGGCTTCTACTCCAAACTGGGGTAAAATTTTTTCTGTAAGTTCATGAGTACCGCCGTACAATGAAAAATGAGTGAGGATTTTATCTCCTGATTTCAGGTTTCCGAAAATTAGAGTTGACAGGGCAGCCATCCCGCTTGCGTGCAATATCGCTTTCACGGGTAATGGTTCGCCGTTTGTGTCATTTACACCAAAGGTCTCAAGAGCTGAAATTTTTTCCTCTGCTTCTGTCATCGTTGGATTGCCCCAGCGGCTGTAAATGTATCCTTTTTCTTCCCCACTAAAACGCCTCATTCCCTGATCTGCATCGTCAAACACATAGGTGCTGCTGGCATAAATGGGTGTAAGATGGCTATAATTTTTATCCGGTTTGTGTCCGCTGTGAATGGCCACTGAACCAAACCCTGAGAACCTGTTTTTTTTTGAAGGCATGTTAATAATTAATAATCAGAAATGAGAAATGAATCAATAAGTTTGAAGCAAAAGTAGGGAAAACATGAAGCAACTTTTACAACAATATGCAGCCTATAATATCTGGGCAAACAAAAGGATACTCGAGGCCGTAAGCCAGTTATCAGAAGACCAGATCAACCAGGAAATTGTTAGCAGCTTTCCCTCGGTTTATAAAACTTTATTACATCTTATGGAAGTTGAAAAAGCATGGTGGGAACGAGTAAAGCTTGCCGAGCATCCATCACTGTCAGGATGGTTCAATGGTAATTTTGATGAATTGTCAAAAAAGCTCATCGAGTTGTCCACGCAATGGCACGACTGGATCCAGCAAACGAATGATGTAAATATCATGCACGTTTTTGCTTACCAGAATTCAAAAAAAGAGCATTTTAAACAACCGGTTTATGAAGTGGTACTTCATTTGTTCAATCACCAGACTTTTCACCGCGGCCAGGTTGTTATGATGCTGCGACAGCTGGGGGTAACCAGGATACCTGCCACAGATTTTTCAGTATTTACCCGGAAAAAATAATCTGGAAAACTATAATCAATAACAAATAACTCATTGCCCATTGCCCATTGACCATTCACCTTCATTCTGTATCATACGCCCATCTAACCAAAGTTGCTCCCCATGTAAATCCGCCGCCAAAAGCCGCAAGAACGATTTTGTCACCTTTTTTTAATTGTTTTTCCCACTCCCACAAACACAAAGGAATTGTGGCCGACGTAGTATTGCCATAGCGTTGAATGTTAAGCATCACCTTATCGATAGATAGCCCCATGCGGTTGGCTGTTGCATCAATGATCCTTTTATTGGCCTGGTGAGGTACCAGCCATGCAATATCATCTCCCGTCAAATGATTTCTTTCAAGGAGCTCGTAGGAAATGTCAGCCATCCCTTTAACAGCAAATTTAAAAACTGCAGGCCCTTCCTGGTAGATATAATGTTCCTTTGCTATTACCGTTTCTATGCTTGCCGGTTTCAGTGAACCGCCTGCCTTCATATGCAGGTATTCCATCCCTATGCCGTCGCTTTTCAAAAGGCTGTCCATTACCCCGTATCCTTCCGTATTGGGTTCTAAAAGTATAGCTCCGGCTGCGTCGCCAAATAAAATGCATGTGGTCCGGTCGCTGTAATCTGTAATCCCGCTCATTTTATCAGTACCCACCACTACCACTTTCTTGTAACGCCCGCTCTCAATGAATGAAGCCCCGGTAGTAACTCCAAACAAAAATCCTGAACATGCAGCAGAAAGATCAAACCCGAAGGCATTGACTGCGCCGATTTTAAAACAAATAATATTGGCAGTGGCTGGAAACGTCATATCCGGGGTTACTGTACAGCATATCAGGCAATCAATTTCTGAAGGCTCGATCCCTCTTTTTTTACACAATTCGAGTACGGCAGGAGCCCCCATATCAGATACACCCTTCGCTTCTCCTTTGAGTATCCTTCTTTCCTCTACTCCTGTGCGCGTTTTTATCCATTCATCATTCGTGTCAACCATCGTTTCCAGCATGGCATTGGTTAGCTTGAATTCCGGTAAAAACGCTCCCACGGAAGTAATCGCTGCTGTGATTTTCTCACTCATCTTACTTGATTATTCGGTTAAAAATACAACTTACTGCTAATTAAATTATACGCTTAAAAAACAAATTAGTATTATTGAGCTCCATTCGTTTTGAAACAATTATTTTTGGGTATAGTAAAAACGGATGATCGCATACTTAGCAGGTAAATATTCCTATAAAAACCCAACGGTGGTTCATGTAGATGTAAATGGAGTTGGCTACGAGGTAAATATCAGTTTGAATACATATTCTCATATTCAAAAACTTGCTGAAGGGAAATTGTATACATACCTGCAGGTAAAGGAAGACGCACACACGATTTACGGGTTTTACGATATTCTTGAAAAAGAGATGTTTGTAATGTTGATAAGCGTATCAGGAATTGGTGCAGCAACTGCCAGGATGATGTTGTC
>JBDUCQ010000187.1:0-4337 GCA_040003385.1 Ginsengibacter sp.
GGAACAGCCCATCGAAGGAGTGAGCAGTGGAATGATACTCGAAAAGATGAAGAATAAGAACAGGCAAATGCTTACGGTGCCTCAACTGGAAAAATGGGTAGAGGAACATGATCCCGAAGTATTCATTACAGCAGGAGCCGGTGATATAGATCAATTGATTGAACCCTTAAAGAATATTCTCATCCAAAAAAATAAATAATTGTCACAGGCAAAACGATACATGCTTAAATCCCTGCTCGGCACCGCCGTCTGGATTTTGTTGAGTTGTGGTACCGTGATTCTTCTGGTGGCGGCGATGAAGCAAAAAAATAATGCCCGTTGCCGGGGTCTGGAAATAAAAATTAACGGCGTTCAAAATAATTTTTTTATAGATAAAAAAGATGTGATAAGGTTTCTTGAAAAAACGGCAGGCACCCCGGAAGGCCGGTTTGTTTCTTCTTTTGACCTTTATCGCCTTGAGTCATTATTGGAAAAAAACGAATGGATAAAAAGTGCAGAACTTTTTTTCGACAACAATGAAAAGCTGATCGTGAACATACTCGAAAGGGAACCGGTTGCAAGGATCTTTTCAGCGGACGGGCTGTCTTTTTATATTGACAGCACCACAAAAAGGCTCAGCCTCAGCAATAGATTTTCTGCACGTGTTCCGGTTTTTACGAATTTCCCTGCCAGGAATGCGGGAAGCGCCAAAGCTGACAGCAATTTATTGGCTGATGTAAATCTCTTGGGTTCTTATATCCTGGGTGATCCTTTTTGGATGGCTCAGATCGAACAGGTAAACATAACACCGGACCATACATTCGAGATCATACCGAAAGTCGGTAATCAACTGATCATTTTTGGAAGCGCTGAAAATTGCAGGGAAAAGTTTGATCACCTTCTGGTCTTTTATAAGCAGGTGGAAAGCAAAGTGGGCTGGAGCAAATATTCCCAGGTGAATATCGCGTTCAAAGGACAGGTGATTGGAGTAAAACGTGGTGCTGAAGATATAAAACTGGATTCATTGAGAACCATACAGCTCATGAAAACCCTGGCTGCGAATGCCTTGAAACAAGCTACTGACAGTGCTTCAAATATTCAGCTGGTTCAGCCACAGGATGACAACATCGTCCCCGCAGCTCCTTCCGATAATGATGTTGTGCCAGAAGATCAGCCAGCAACAAAACAGCAGCAGGAAAATAAAATCCTTACAACCCATACTTCCATCCTATCTACCCATGTTCCTGAAAAACCTTTTTTACAGCGGGTCATAAAATCCAATCCAACTGTAATTAAAAAAGTTAAACCCCCAATTTTCAAATCCATTGAAAAACCAAATCCTTACCCCCCTGGCTCTGCTCTAAAAGTGGTGACGAAGAAACCTGCAGATAAACCAAAAGAAAAACCAAAAGCAGTGATGCAACCAAAAAATGATTATTGAACAAATTATCCGCAACAACGGATGGTTAAAAATTTTTTATAAAAACGGATTCATCAATTAATAATTTAAAAAGCCGGTCTTTAAAAAATCCTGGCTAAGGTCACCTTATAAACACAAACAACTATGAACAGCGAACAACCCATTATTGTAGGTCTTGACATTGGAACCACCAAGATTGCAGCCATTGCAGGACGTAAAAACGAATACGGCAAGCTGGAGATATTAGGTTTTGGCCGTGCCAACAGCAACGGTGTGCAGCACGGTATGGTGCTCAACATTGATCAAACCATCAAAGCCATACAAACAGCGCTTGAAAATTGTTATGCCAGCAATCCGAACCTCACGTTAAGTGAAGTTTATGTGGGCATTGCAGGACATCACATTAAGAGCCTCCAAACACGTGGCGATATTGTGCGTCACAACAATGATGAAGAGATCAAGCAGTCGGAAATTGACCAGCTGGTAAATGACCAGTACAAGACTTACATTCCTGCAGGTGACCAGATCATTGATGTGATACCGCAGGAGTTTACCGTTGATAATTTCCAGAACATTCCAGATCCCATAGGCTACAGCGGTGTAAAAGTTGGTGCGAATTTTCACATCATTACGGGCGACAAAAATGCCATCCGGAATATCAACCGGAGTGTGGACAAAGCCGGTCTAAAAACAAAAGATCTTGTTTTACAACCGCTTGCCTCTGCTGCAGCTGTAATGTGCGATCACGATCTCGAAGCAGGGGTGGCCATTGTTGATATCGGCGGTGGTACTACCGACCTGGCAGTTTTTTATGAAGGGATCTTAAAGCATACGGCCGTGATACCATTCGGCGGTGAAAATATTACCAATGACATCAAGACCGGTTTGGGTGTGTTAAAAACCCAGGCTGAACAAATGAAAGTGCAGTTTGGAAGTGCCCTTGCAGAAGAAGCAAAAGCCAATGCATTCATCACCATCCCAGGCTTACGTGGCATGGCTCCTAAAGAGATCAGCGTAAAAAATCTTGCAGGGATCATCCAGGCGCGAATGAGCGAGATCATGGATTTCGTTTCTTATCACCTGAAACAGGTTGGCCTCGACAACAGGATGTTAAATGGTGGAGTGATCCTTACCGGCGGTGGTTCACAATTAAAGCACCTGATACAATTAACAGAGTATATCACCGGTTTGAATGCGCGGATTGGTTATCCAAATGAGCACCTGGCCGGGGGGCATATTGAAGAACTTGCAAAGCCAATGTATTCCACCTGCCTCGGGCTGATCCTGAAGGGGTACAATGACTTTGAAAATAAGCGTAAACAATTTGAACTGGAGTTTAAAAAAGTTGAGATACCCCAGGGACTTCAACAACCGATCGTTGAGGAAGTGCTCGATACTCCAACCGAAAAAAATCAGAAAATGAAGCCACGTAAGACGCTGAAAGGTTTTATGGATTCATTTAAAAATGGACTGATAGACATGTTTAAAGAAGAGGAAGATGCCAAACTATAATAAGAGATAAGAAAGTGAAGTTTAAACTTAACTAAGAACTAAGACTATGAATTAAGAACTATAAACTATAAACACCCATTAAAAAAAGCAACATGATACATTTTGATCTCCCTAAAGAACAATCCTCCATCATTAAGGTAATTGGTGTAGGAGGTGGCGGCAGCAATGCGGTTAACCATATGTTCAGTCAAAGTATTGAAGGTGTTAATTTCATCATCTGCAATACCGATGCACAGGCAATTGCCACAAGCCGGGTACCCAATAAAATTCAACTCGGGCCACATCTTACCCAAGGCCTTGGTGCAGGTGCTAATCCACAGATCGGAAAGGAGGCAACCGAAGAGAGCTTAGAAGAAATAAAACGCATTCTTGAAGTAAATACAAAAATGGCTTTTATTACCGCTGGCATGGGTGGAGGTACCGGAACCGGTGGTGCCCCGATCATTGCAAAGATTTGTAAGGACCTTGGCATCTTAACGGTGGGGATCGTTACCACACCATTCGCTTACGAAGGGAAGAAAAGAATCGCCCAGGCACAGGATGGCATCAGCAAGCTAAAAGATTTTGTGGACACCCTGCTCGTGATCAGCAATGATAAGCTTCGCCACCAGTTTGGTAACCTTACAATGAAGGCAGCGTTCAGCCAGGCTGATAACGTACTGGCAACAGCTGCCAAATGTATCACTGACGTGATCAACAGCACTGGCCAGATCAATGTTGACTTCGCGGATGTTTGTACGGTAATGCGCAACGGTGGTGTGGCTATTCTTGGAAGCGCAGCGTGTGAAGGAGAAGACAGGGCACAACATGCTATTGAAAATGCTTTGAACTCGCCATTGCTTAATGACAATGATATCAAAGGTGCAAAATGGATACTGATCAATATCAATTCAGCGGAAGGCGAGCATGAATTTACCATGGATGAAGTGGAAACTATACAGAATTATTTATTGAGCCAGGCAGGCGAAGACACAGACGTGATCCTGGGACTTGGATACGATAGCACGCTTGAAAATAAAATAGGCATTACGCTGATCGCAACCGGCTTTGAACACAAAAATCCATTTGATAAAAAAGAACCTGCAAAAAGCGAAGAAAAAAAAGCTGAAAAAATTGTGATGACCCTGAGCATGACAGAAGATCAGAAAAAAATTTATCAGCAACCCGCTTTTCAGTTTGAAGATAAACACCAGGTAAAACAACAGGAAGTGTCAGCGGTTGCAGGATTGAAAAAAGATATAGCTGAGACTTTGGAGGACATGATGGCGCCAAGTATGATGGAAAATTTACCTGCCGAATCAAACGTAAATCTACCAGTAGCGGAAGAGACAATTACTGTGGATAATTTTGAATTACCTGTTATTCATTTCGAATTATCTTCGGAACCGGATCCGATAACTGCAGCATATACACCTCCTGTAGTTCC
>JBDUCQ010000188.1:0-4328 GCA_040003385.1 Ginsengibacter sp.
GCTTCCTGAGATTTTTGTCTGGTTTCGAATCTCCCCATTGCCAGTATAAAACAATAAACTGCGGAACATCATTAGCCAGGTCTTTTCTGAGATATTTAAGGTTTTCAGTAACCAGCATGGAGCCGCCTTCTTCCTCGGTGCTGAATACCGGTGCACCTGGGTTAAAAACCCCAGAGTGACCACCAGTAACAATTGCCGGCGAATCAAGCAGCCCTTCTTTGGTAGTTTTCTCCAATTCATCCTGGATATTTTTTAGCTCAGCATTTTTATTTTTTACTATTATTTTCATTTGGTCATCTCTTCGCTGCTGATCAGTTTGATAAGACATTAAAAAATAATCCACAGCAGATTTTAATTTCTTTGGATCGCTGCCATAATTCTTCTTGTACTCATCAAGCGTTTTGTTTTTCAATGCTTCCTGTTCTCCTAAAGAACGCATAGGTACCTGGTCAGAACTTTTTATCATATTATCATAGAACTTATTCAGGTAAATCAATGCCCTGTCCAAGTATTGCTTACGTGTTACCGGCGTGTAGGGAAGCTCGCCCTTCCTGTGGATCAAAACGCGGCGATACCCTCTTCCCGGTCCGCCTTCCCACATCAAATCATAACCTTTCCATGATCCCTGTACTGTTTCTTTCGATTTGATTACCTGGCCGTCAATTAAGACATCATTTTCTGCCAACTCTCCCGTAAGTAATGCTCCAAAATGATTGACTGTTACAATTATATTTGCTGTTCCGTCGCAGGGGTAACCGCCGACTATTTTTCCTGCATAGCACCCAAAATCGCAAAAGTGCCATATACAATCATAGCCTGATAAATGGTTTAGTTTTACAAATTCCATTTCTACTCGTCCATCCTGGGTGGTAAAATATTTCACCTTACTGGCAAACCGGTCATCATAATTTCTATACCTCCAGTCTCCGTCAAGACCCATGGGTACAGGAATTACTTTAAGCATCATTTTGTACATTTCTTCCATCCTTGCAGCAATGGCCAGCTCCTGTGTTTTAGTAAAACTTGTCTTTTCAGTAGGAACATACGGGTTGGCTTTGGACCTTATCCATTTGCCCGTTGTATTCATGATAACATCATCGTTACATGGTTCCTGGGCATATAAATACGATGCAGTTGTAAGGGTAAGCAGAAGAATTATGATTTGCTTTTTCATTGTAGAATGATATTATCGATCAGTAATCAGTAATTATTTAGGGCACCTTGGCAAGGATCAGTTTAATGTCAAGCCTGATTGCATAATATGTGTCGTCATGTTCATCTGTTCCTTCAGGTGCTGTTGTTATTTCGATATTTTTATAAATAGCCGGGAGAAAGCCCGCCATTTTTGCTTCAACATTGTATTTACCCGGTTTTAAACTTTTGAAAGCATATGCCCCTCTTTTATCAGATTTAACTGTGTCAATTGCTTTTCCGGTCGTATCAGTTACAATAATTATGGCATCAAGAATAGCTATTTTTTTCTGGTCAATTACAACACCTTCTATTTGACCGAATGAATTGAAACCTATCAAGAGCATTGTTCCAGATAAAAATATTAATCTTAACATGTCGTTTATTTAGTTTATTGGCGAAAATATTTTTAGTCCCGAAGTTTTATCTGTGACAAACAATTGCCTTTGTTGGCATCGCCAAAATAATGATTGTTGCCCGCGGCATCTTTCTTATTAAAGGCTTTACCATCAATTGAATTGCACATTTTTCCTATACTAATCGGTATTATTGGAACCATATAATAGTCCTTGTTATCATAATTCTCACTATATGCCCATTTACAGTAGGGATAATAAGCCATGATGCAGAAAATGTCTCCACTTTCCTGGTTACCTTTTTTTTCAGGGCCATTAATAGAATAAGGCCGGTCGTAAATAGGAGTAAAATCATAAGAGTAAATTCGAACAAGATTTGGATCATTGACAGGGGAAGTGTAGTCGGGCACTTCTTTTGATAAGCCATGGTGCCAACAATTGACTCCATGCCCGAGTTCGTGGGCAGTTATTCTTGCTACAAATTGTTCTATTGTAAAAGGCATTGGAACATTTATCCTTTTTGCAAAGCCTGTCCAATCTTTTAAGGCATCAACAAGTGCCACGTAGTTAATAACCACAGCGTTGACTTTTGCAGGAATCCCTGGACCACCATAAGCTTTACCCGCAGAGCCAGTCTCATTTAGATCAATCTTGTATTTCTTGTCTCGTCCAGGGATGATAGATTTATAAAGCCTTAAAGCATATTGATTGTAATCATGATTAGTCAATGCATTTTTATTTATCCTTCTGTCCAGGTCAATTTCATCTATATCTTCAAAAAAAATAATAGGGGCTAAGCCGGTAGCATTCCCGAACCATTTTATTCCTTCAGAAAAAAATGAAAGATCATCTTTGATTATGTCTATTCCTACTTCTTTTTTATTAGGATCAAGTCTTTTATATTTCCCTTCAGATATAACACCGCGATACTCTTCGTAAGCAGTTAGACCATCCCCATTATTTTTATTTCCTACCGATGTTTCTTTGTCATCTAAATCCTGGGGATTTCCGTTGGTCTTTGCCCATGCAAGTGCAATCTTCAATCCCGGAGTTCTTTTTGGAATCAAAATGTCTACATCACCACCTGAGACAAGAAGATGACCTTTTATATGGGTTTTGTTTTTGTCTTTCAGAATAGCCTCAACATTAAGTGTAGCCCATCCGCCACCGTCATAAGAAGCGATAAATGCTTTACCCGTTGTGCCATCTGGGCTGCCGGTAGAAACGAATTGATCCTCATCTATGCTTTCAATATTAGGGAGAAGTATAAAACGAAGATCAGGTAACTGTTTTGGATCGGGTGTTATTGGGTAATTGATCGTGATTCCCGGTTCGATTGAAGTATTGGAAAGATGGAGTTCAAATGATTCTGCTTTTACTTTTAATGGTTTGCCATTCTTGCCTTGCAGTTTGAGATCGATCGTCATGACCTTTCCTTTCATCATCTCATTCATGCCGGGTTCAGGTAGCCAATTATCGTAATCTTTAGGAGTGACTATTAGTTCAACATCGGGAGTTGTTGATCTTATGAGATGCCATCTGATTGTTTTTGTAGCAGTCCCCAATCCACCCGGTAAATCACTGCTTGTTGTTTCAGTTCCAGATATCATATCGGAGCCTACCATGTGCTTATTCGAAACAATGATCTCATTATCTTGATCCTCGTATTCTTTGTCTTCCTCACCAGTACAGGATTTTGTGCCCTTACAAGCAGGAGCAATGGCTTCGATATCGTAAGTATTGGCATCCTCATTAATAACCACTGCATGTAATTCTGCCACTCCTGCTCCAGAGCAATCAAGGGTACATTTTTGTCCATCTATCCTCGTAGTTTCACCATTAAAAGTATAATTACCGGTCCCTTTGTTATTGGTGAAATTAAGATCAGTGGGGTCAAGGTTAGAATTCTCCTCTTCCCGATACATTGTTGGTAATACATCACTGAAAGACACGTGAATATGTTTAACAACTTTACCGTTATAAAGGGCGTTTGCATAAATGATGGTTTCATCCAGAGTCAATTCACCCGTCCATCTGTCTTCAAAATATGGTGATAATACATTCTTTTGTTTATGGGTGCTTGACAAAAAAAGTAACGAACTAACAAGTACAATAAAACCAGAATACCTTTTCATTTAAAAAAAATTATTTACCCAATTTTATTTTGTGCATTCAAGTATTATATTTTTATAAACTCTACTCTCCTGTTATTCGCCTTTCCAGCTGATGTATCATTTTTATCAATTGGTTCGCTTTCACCTTTGCCATCTGTTGTCATACGGCTTTCGTCAATATTGAATTCTTTTGACAAAGATTCTTTTACTGCGGCGGCTCTTCGCTTGGAGAGATCAAGATTTGCATCATCCTTTCCATCTGCATCTGTATGTCCAACAATTTTTACTTTCAGATCAGGGTTTTCTTTCAGCACATTCGCCATTTCCTTTAATGTGCCATAGGATTCAGGTTTTATATTATCACTGTTCACATCAAACAGAATTCCATGTGTAACCCATTTTCCTGCGAGCATTTTATTACGGGTGTCAGGAGCACCTACTGCCAGCCTGATGTTGGAAATGTAATGTTGCGATGAAGCTTCGGCATAAGCCATCGTAAAGATCAGCGCATTCAATTTTGCATCTTTCGCCAGTGCCTTCGGAATGTCCCAAATTTTTTCTTGGTTGCAATACATCCTTACTCTTTCCTTCTGCCGCCAGATTGAAATATGAAGGGGATTATACAGGTCACTCAATATGGGAGTAGTGATTTGATTGCCGGTCTCAC
>JBDUCQ010000071.1:0-14675 GCA_040003385.1 Ginsengibacter sp.
GGAATGATTTTTTGCATATTACATTTTTATCATTGCGTTAATATGACACAATGATAATTTATATTTGTGATTTCACCCACATTTATTTTATCACATGCCGTAACTTTAGCATATGAGCTTTGAGCAAAAAATAAAATCCCTTTACCTGGACGGTCCTCAGAAGTACGTTGAACATCTGTCCATCGATTGCGTGATTTTTGGATTTCACCAGAATGAATTGAAAATATTGCTGCTTCAACCCCGCTATGCCTCCGAATGGGCATTACCAGGGGGATTTATCAACAGGCAGGAAGACATTGATGACGCGGCGAATCGCGTGCTTACCGAAAGAACAGGATTGAAAAAGATCTATCTCCAGCAGTTTCACACGTTTGGCTCCCCCGCGCGTTCAACAAAAAAGATCAATGAACATTTTTTGAAAAACGTTGGAATCAAAGCATCTAAAAGCTGGATGTTCGACAGGTTTGTTTCGGTAGGTTATTATGCATTGGTAGATTTTACCAAAGTGCAGCCCGTGAAAGATATTTTCTCTGAAGCCTGCGAGTGGTTCAACATTCACAACATCCCACCCCTGATCCTTGACCACGAGATCATATTCAGGTATGCATTGAACCACCTGCAATTACAGCTGAATTATTATCCCATTGGTTACAACCTGCTGCCTAAAAAGTTTACTATGCCGGAATTACAGAAATTGTATGAGACGATCCTTGACAGGCAGCTTGACAGGCGCAATTTTCATCGGAAGATCATGGCCAGTGGTATTTTAAAAAAATTGAATGAAACCAAAAAAGGTGTAGCGCACAAGGCGCCATATTATTATAATTTTGACCTCAACAAATACCGGCAATCAACGGTTAGGGGCCTTGGATTTGACGTCTGATCATTAAGAGCTTCAGCATGAATCGTAAACATTTTATTTCTTCCATCGTCCCTCTTGGCGTTAGCATTTCACCAGTATCACAACTCATTAAAAAGGCAGGACTTAAAACAGGTGAACTGGAAATCCTTTCACCCAAAATTCCAAAGTACCTGCAACCTGGTGCCACCATCGGGATCACGTGCCCATCAGGTTATATCAGCGTTGAAGACATTCAACCGGCCATATTAAAATTGCAGTCGTGGGGATTTGCATCAACTGTAGGCAAAACCATCGGAGCAAGGGATTTTTCTTTTGCAGGGGATGATGAATTGAGAACCCTCGACCTGCAACAGATGTTGGATGATGACGGAATCGATGCGATTCTTTTTGCACGTGGAGGCTATGGCGCAGTGAGAATCATTGACAGGCTTGATTTCACAAAATTCATAAAAAATCCAAAGTGGTTGGTTGGGTTCAGTGACGCTACTGTTTTCCATGCCCACCTCAACAGGAACTTCGGCATCGCTTCCATTCACTCAAAAATGTGCAACAGTTTCCCGGAAGACTGGACCAAGGCAGAACCTTCGCAAATAGATTCCATCGATTCTATCCGGAAATGTTTAGTTGGAGATCAAATGGAGTATACCGCCATTCCAAATGAAAATAACCGCACCGGCAAAGCAGAAGGCATCCTGATCGGCGGAAATCTTTCCATCTTACAAAATCTTGCAGGCACCCAATCCGATATCAATACTGCTGGCAAAATTTTATTTGTGGAAGAAGTTGAAGAATATTTATACAACGTGGACAGGATGCTGTGGAACTTAAATCGCAGCGGTAAGCTGGAAAAACTTCAGGGGCTGATCCTTGGAGGCTTTACTAAGCTGAAGCCCGACGATCCCGGAGAAGAATTCGGGAGAACAATTTATGAAATGGTAACTAGGATTGTAAAAGATTGTGCTTATCCCGTGTGCTTTGATTTTCCGGTAGGGCACCAGAAAAATAACTATGCATTAAAGTGCGGGATGAAACATAAGCTATCTGTAAATTTGAATGGTTGCATTTTAAAAGAAACACGGTAAGAGAACAGATCAAAAATCCTAACATTATGATTATCATTCCTCCATATTTAAAAGCCGGCGATACCATTGGGATTGTTTGCCCTGCGGGGGTAATGCCTTATGAAAAAGCACATACAGCGATCACTGTTTTGCAGGAATGGGGATTTATGACAAAAACAGGATCAACCCTAAACGGCCAGTATCACTATTTTTCAGGTACAGATGAAGAACGGCTGAATGACTTTCAAAAAATGATGGATGATGATAGTGTAAAAGCGATTTTGTGCGCAAGAGGTGGCTATGGTGTAGGCAGGATCATTGATCAGATCAATTTTAAAAATTTCAAAACCAATCCTAAATGGATCGTAGGCTTTAGTGACATCACAATTCTGCATTCGCATATCTTCAGCAAATACAGGATCGCATCCATGCATGCCCCCATGGCGGCGGCCTTCAATAATGGTGAATACAAAAATAATTATGTGCAAAGCCTGCACAAATCACTGCTCGGGGAAAAAATGAATTATAGCTGCAAAAGCCACGTCTTCAACCACAGTGGCAGTGTTACAGGAAGACTGGTGGGTGGTAACCTTTCATTGCTGGCACATTTACAGGGGACGGTATCAGAGATAAAAACAAAGAACAAAATCCTGTTCATCGAAGATGTTGGAGAATATATTTATAACATCGACAGGATGATGAGACAATTAAAAAGAGGTGGTAAACTAGATAACCTCGCCGGCCTGATCATTGGTGGCTTTACACAGATGCGTGATACCGATATTCCATTCGGGCAAACAGTTGAGGAAGTGATCAGGGACGTCATCCACGAATATGATTATCCTGTGTGCTTTAATTTCCCGGTAAGCCATGAAAAAGAAAACTATACATTGAAAGTTGGCTTGAAATATAAACTCACAGTGGGTAAAACGAGAGTTGAGCTTTTAGAAAAAGAAGGATGAGAAGGGCAGTTGTGAACCTGCCTGCCGGCAGGTGGGCAATGAGTCATTTTGCAATTGGTTTATTGAATATATAACACTCAACAGTCAACATTCAACACTCAACATTCAAGTTTAGAAAAAATTATATTTTGAAAAATAATTTTTAAGTTTTCAATTTAAATGAGGGTTGAATTCTATTATAATACTCACCTTGAACATTGAATATTGAGTGTTGACTATTGAGTGTTTGAACAAAAGTGTTAAGTATTAATCGATCAATCAAAACCCTCTACCCAATTGCCCAATGACTCAATGACTTCATCAAAGACCATTATAATTTAACCCTCTCCTGGCGCAAGCGTCCGCTTGTGCCCTAAAGATTATTCTATATAAAGTTTAATTTTAACTTGATTCCTCCTATTCTTAATAGTTTGAGGAATGAAATATTCGATTGTTACTGAAATTTGGGCACAAGCGGACGCTTACGCCAACAGTGGGGAATTAACATTAATTGGAAGACTTAACGATTATTATAAAGATGAGGAATTTTTTATTTTAGAACTTCCTGATATAAAGGATGAGCTTCAAAAAGTTTATAAAAAATCAAATGAAAAAATAGAGATTATTCCAAAGCTTATGCTTTTGTGTGATTTAGCAGTTTTATATAATACTACAATTTGTGTTATTCCAGATTAAAAATGAATTGTATAGGATTTTACCAACCATATTTCTGTATTATACCTGGTTTTTAAAATGTAAATTTTCAACGCTCAATGTTCAATCCTACTGGACGCAGTCATGCAAGAATTCTCAATGACCAAATGACCAATGACTCAATGACCAATCAGCCAATGACCTATGACTTCATCAATGACAATTATAATTTAACCGCCCGGATTGTTTTTAAAATTCCTTCCTGCATCACCTTAATGACATAGGTACCTGCAGGTGCTTCACTGAGGTCCAGCGGTACTACAGCAAAATTATCGGCGTTCTGGATATTTTTCCTTTGGATCACTTTGCCCATCATATCAGTGATCATGAGTACGAAATTTTTTGGAGCAATCCCATTTACCTGCAATTCCGTTTTTTTATAAAATGGAACAGGTTGCAGGCTTAGTGTGATTATTTTTTCACCATTGATCCTGGCGGTGCGTATGTCAGAATATTTCCCATTGTTGTCCATGTCCACCTGCCGGAGGCGATAATAATATTTGATATTCTTCTCTGCTCTTGTATCAGTGAAAGCATAGCTTTTCGGTTCGTTGGATATTACCGCACCAGCTACAAATCCTATTTTTGTAAAAGAGCTGGCATTGTCACTTCTCAATACTTCGAAGCCCTTGTTCAGCGCCTCAATCGAAGTACTCCACTTCAATGCAATGTCATTATTGCGGGGGGCCGCTGAGAAATTTAATATCGATACCGGCAATGCGCTCAGCGAAACTGTAAAATTTACATCTGAAATGTCAAAGAAAATATTTGCTGACGCACGCACCATTATTCTTACAGTGCTGGTTGTGCTTACCACAGGGGTGATGATCGATTGAGTGCCATCGTTGGGAGTATTCGATGCAAGCATGTAAGGATATGTAAACCCTCCATCAGTGCTCATTAATATATCAACAGCCTGGCAATTAATGCCAGCAACCGAGTTGGTATTTGCTACATTCCAGGTAACTGTTTGCGGGCTCCCTGCCAACCAGCTAACGTTGGTATTTGGTGAACTGACTGTAAATGGTCCATCGGAAGTTACAACCACTTTAAATGGAGTTGCTACTGAACATCCGTCCCCGGCCGTGGCTACTCCACCACCGTCCGGATTGTTATCCCGCACCACCAAACGAAAGTTTATATCCCTTGCCACCTGTGTTAATGTTTCACCTTTCAAACCATCCATGGTGGCGGCTGGGTTTGCCGGGTATCCCGCGAGGATGACATTTATGTCAGGGAAAGTGCGGGATCCAGTGGTTTTAGGGATGCGCTGTTTAAACAGTGGATAAGTTGTGCTGGTATGACTGGTTGAACCTACATCCCATACTGTTCCCTGGTTTTTTCCACTGATGTCCCATTCTTCCCACGAATACGAAAGCGGATCGTCTTCCGGATCTGAGGCAACACCTGTTAAAGTGAATGGTGTGGAAAGAGGAATTTTTAAGTCGGATGCAGGCATGGTGATTACGGGAGGATTATTACCGGTAGCGGTAACCACTCCGCAGATGCTTCCACTTCCCGATGTTACATAGGCAGTGATCTCGTCAAAACTTTTAGAATAAAAATAGGGATCGCTGTGTGGCTGTATATCATCGGTGCCGCAGATACCTGCATATGCCATTACCGAGGTTCCGCTGCCAACTTCATAAGCTGTTGAGCTATTCCTGTTACCGCCTCCGCAATTTGCGGTTTTGCTTTCAAATGTATGGTTGGCGCCAAATTCATGACCAATCTCGTGCGCTACATAATCAATGTCGTACGCATCGCCGGTGGGTGATGTACTTCCGGTAATACCACTGGCTTTTGAACCATTTACACATACTACTCCCAGGCCTGCCAGGCCGCCCCCGCCGGTGCTGAATGTATGACCAATGTCGAAAAAAGCATTTCCAATATTGGCTTCAATTACGGTTTCGCTTTCATTGATTAGTGTTGATGCGTTGTTATTTCCGTTAAATGGGTCAGTAGCAGGATTTGTGAAAATAATGCTGGCTTCATTGTTCACCAGGATCATCCTGATGTCAAGTTCACTTTCATACACGCCATCTACACGGTTCATCGTGGTTACAATGGCACTCAGTGTATTGGCAACAGTAACATTACCAACCGGGCATACGGCCTGTGCATATTCCCCAGTACATGCTACTGCAACCCGGTAGGTACGAAGTTGAGTTCCTATACAACTGCCCGTCATTACAGCATTCAACCGGAAGGCCTCATTGCTCCGGCCAAGGGGATCCAGCACATCGCACGAATAGCTTTCCTTTTGGGGATTGCGGTAATCCTTTGAATAATAGCTGATGTATAAACTCTTATTCGCTTTTTGATAAGGATCAATAAAAATTATGTCCTTCGGCGAACGTATGTACGCATGAAAACCCTGGTATGTCTGATCAATATAAATTGAAGCTGTTGGATCATCTGTGCCTTTTCCAACAAACGTTTTGATGCCCGGATATTGACTGGCAATCCCATCCTCCATGATCTTTGTTTCTACGATCCTGAACTTCCTGAATTTTTTATCAGGGTAAGGGATCGAAATTTCCAACCCATTTTTTAAGGAAGTTGAGAATTCTTTGGGAGCATTTGCTAAAAACCGGGTGTATTGATCAAATGAAAGAGAAAGGGTTTCGTATTTCTGGGGAAGTGTAAGCCTTTGGGTTTTTAATTTTTGGGCGGACTGTTCATTTTCGTATTTCCAGAACTGATCCTGTGAAAATCCATTAATGATCAATAGAAAGCATAGGGCAGTAAGGAGAGTTTTTCCCATGTGTAGCTAATTTGCGAGCAAAAATATTGAATTGCTGGTTTAGGCAGTCAACTTAATATCCCCAAAACGTAGAATGGGCAGGGCTTATTGTGAATGAGAGAGAAACATTTTTAAATAATTTCCAGTGTATAAAATATGTCCTTGAAAAAGTGTTCCGATAATAAAGCATGCATTTCCTAAAGCCTCAAATGTTGACTTTTTAATATCCCTATTTCTCCGCCCAGGAGTTAAGATCATATTTATTAGCAGAGTCGTATTTTTAACTTTCATGAAATTTTTTAAAAACATTTTACTCAAAGTACTGGGCGAAAAGAATTTTTTGTTTTTAACTGCAACCGCATTCCAGCTTTTATATAAAACCGGGAGGCTGGGTAAAGAGTACCAGGACGTCTATTTTTTGAAACAAATCATTCAGCCTGGAGATATTGTTGCAGACATCGGGGCCCATCTTGGCTATTACACTTTTGAACTCGGCAGGCTCACCGGTTCAAGTGGAAAGGTGATTGCCATTGAACCGGTATCTAAGTTTAATAGGATCATACAAAAAATGATTGTCAGCAAAAAGATCAATAACATAGAGCTTTTCAAAGTTGCACTCGGCGGAAACGGAGAATTCGTTGAGATCGGAATTCCGTATGTGGACAAGCAAAAGAAATTCGGTTATGCAAGAATTAAAGAGATGCATGAATACCTGGAATATGCAGAAACGGAAAAAGTGCCGAATGTAAAGGGGGATGAATTATTTAAGGATCTTACGCAGATGGATTTTATCAAATGTGATGTGGAAGGAGCGGAAGTGCCCGTTTTCAAATCGATGCTTGGAACTCTTGAAAAGCATAAACCCGTATTGTTGTGCGAGCTTGCCGATAAGAATGAACGTATAAAAATGTTTGAGATATTGCAGCCATATCTCTATGATGCCTATCTGCTGAAAGATAAAAAACTGGTAAAGCTGGATGTTTATTCAGACGTGAGGGCAGTTTCACACAATCATTACTTCATTCCATACTCCAGGGTTGGTGAGCTGCAACACCTCATTGTTTAATTTAAAATGGAATCAAGCTTCTGCTGAAAAATTTTAAAGTTTCCAAGATCATTGTGCCTTCCACCCGGTATGGTAATAAACTCATCTCCTGTTTTCAAAAAATCCTTTAATCCTGTTGCATTGCTGTAGGGTATCACTTCATCTTTTGTACCATGGAAAATAAGAACAGGGGCTGACACATTATTTAAATAAGTACCCGTTGGTAATTTAAAGTGAGACATATAGGAAACGGGGTAAATGGGTGCATAATGCCCTAGCAGAGAAGGTATGCTGTAATAAGGGGTCTCCAATATCAGCCGGTGGCAATCTTTCATCATGGCAAGTTGTGCAGCAATTCCACTACCCAGTGACCTGCCATAGATTACAATGCTGTCTTTTGAATATTTGGTATTTACCAGTTTGTAAACCTGGAGTGCCTCATCATATAATTTTTTCTCAGAAAATTTTCCGGTCGTTTTTCCATAGCCCGGGTAATCAGGCATCCATACATCGTAGCCATTCCGCGTAAAATAAATTGCAGACCCGGCATAATGGCTGATGTTGTTCATGTTTCCATGAAAATAAATGACTGCACCTTTTGGTTGCGGTTTGCCGGAAAAAAAATGAACAATGTTCAGGTTCTCATTTTTATTAACAGGAATATTGATTTCCTCAAAAGGCTGGCTGAATTTATACTGCTGATTTGCAGGTACTGAAACAGGATGTAATAAAAATTTATCCTGGAGCATGAACAGTAAAATACCGGTACCGCAATAAATGATGAGAAGGATTTTAAGCCATCGAAAAAATCTTCGTGCCGTGTTTTTGCGCATTAATATTTTTTCAGTCATCATCATGGTGCCAGTATGTCCCTGATAAAATTATGATACTCGGGAAATGAAGGTAAATTATTATGACCGCCTCCATGGATGCGGATCAGGGTGATCTTCCTTGGATTGAGTGCCTGCAGGTTTTCACTCTGGCTGATGGGTATCAGCCAGTCTTTAGTACCATGAAGGATGTAAGTATGGCAGTTTACTTTCGGGATCCACTGATCTGTTTGCAGCTGGTAACGTAATACATACCGCATCGGAAGAATCGGGATAAACCGTTGTACGGCTTTCCTGAAACTATAATAGGGTGCATCCAGGATAAGGTAACGGGGTTTGTTTTCGCTCGCCAGCTTTGCAGCAAATCCACTGCCCAGGCTTCTTCCATAAAGGATCATGTGATTTTCATGATACTGCTTTACCAATGTATCATAAACAAATTGCATATCGATGAACATACTGCTCTCGCTTCTCCGGCCGGTACTTTTTCCAAATCCCCGGTAGTCCACCATCACAATATCATACCCATACCGGTAAAAGTCTTTCGCATACTTTGACCAGCCCTTGATGCTACGCGTATTTCCATGAAAATATAAGATCAGCCCATGCGGGTGCTCCACGAAAAAGTGCAGCCCATTGATCCGTACACCTGGTTCTACATCAAAAAATAATTCTCTAAAAGGAACATCATACTTATAGAGAAAATTTTGTTTTAATTTTTCCGGTTTAAAAATAAATTTTTCCTGCACTACGTATACAACCAGTAAGAGGACGGCGTAACCAATGATGATATAGATGATAGTTGGGGACAAATTATTTGGGTAGTCTTTACCCGGAAGGTTGTTTGAAAATACGGCCGTGAAGGATCGCTGATTGCCTGATCATTCTTCTTCCAGGAATATTCTCTTCAGCTTCAGCTTATTAACCGGGGCCACGATCAGTGGAAATTTCTCAACCGTAACATTACTTTGCTCCAGCCCGAAACCCCGTTCTTCGCTCAGGCTCATTGCTTTTATCCAAAAGTGAAGCTTCATTATCAGCTTTTCAAAAAATGGCAATTCATTATCCCGTGATAAAAACTTTTCCATCACGATGAACTGAAAATCACCCACTACATTATTTCGCTGGAGGCTTTCATAACGGCTGGTAATATTTACTTCCCTGTTGGTTACCATATTTTCCACCACATGCCTGAACATGAGGTTGATGTGTGGCTCCATTCTGAAACCCAAACGAAATTCAATACGGATCACTTCATTGGGAATGATCACTTCTACAGAATATTCTGAAGTAAATGGATCGTCAAGTGTATCAACATGGATGAACCAGTAGATATCTGCCCGTTTGGGTTTCCTGTTGAGAATAGAATAAATGATCTTATGCTCAATTTCTTTGGGATTGTTTGCACTCGTTAAATACACAAGGTGAGTAGCATATTTGGGGATGGAGTTGTCATTGCTCAGTTCCTGCAACATGGGCAGGTATTGTTCCATCCTTACAAATTCCACGTACCTGTTCTTCACTTTTCTGGCCCTGTACCACAAATACATCACTGAGAACATGAAGAGTGCAACCATTGAAGTGATGTAACCTCCGTGCAAAAACTTTAATAAGAGTGCCATCAGGAAACAGATCTCTATAGCACCGTATACGAGTAAAAAAAGATAGATCAGGTAAGGTTTCACCCGGTGTATCACCATATAATTGGAATACAAAACCGTGGTGGCAAGCATGGTAATGATGATCGCCAGGCCATACGCAGCCTCCATTTTAGATGAAGTTCTGAAATAAAGCACCACTCCAACACAGCCCAGGAACATCATAGTATTGATTCCGGGGATGAACAGCTGTCCCCTTTCTTCTGAGGGATATTTTATTTTTAGCTTGGGCCACAGGTTCAGCCGCATGGCTTCGCTGATCAGTGTGAATGAACCCGAAACCATTGCCTGGCTGGCAATGATCGCTGCGATGGTGGCGATAGCAACCCCAACGAGCACAAACCATTCAGGCATCAGGTCATAAAATGCGTTGATATGCATATCGGTTTTTATCTCCTCTGTGATGGTTAATCCCATCCTGTTTTTCAGGAGGTAAGCTCCCTGCCCGATGTAATTGAGGATGAGACAAGACTTAACAAATATCCACGAAATACGAATATTTCCCCGACCGCAATGGCCGAGATCGCTGTACAAGGCCTCCGCCCCGGTTGTGCAGAGAAATATGGCCCCCAGCAACCAGAACCCGTAAGGATATTTCGATAAAAAATGAAATGCATAATACGGATTGAATGCTTTGAATATGGTGAGGTCATCCATTACATGTGCCGCACCCAGTACAGCCAGCATGGAGAACCAGATGAACATAACCGGCCCGAACATTTTGCCTATCGAAGCAGTACCAAATTGTTGCAGAAAGAAAAACAGTACGATGATGATAAGGACGATCATTACGATCGTATTGGTATGAACATTCTGGAAGAAAGGCAATTCGCGCAAACCTTCAATTGCTGAAGTGATGGAAATGGGTGGCGTGATGATTCCATCAGCAAGCAGTGCCGCCCCTCCTATCATTGCGGGATAGGCAAGCCACTTATATCTTCTTCTCACAAGTGCATACAATGCAAAAGTTCCACCTTCACCACGGTTGTCTGCCCTTAAAATCAGGACCACATACTTTAATGTGGTTTGCAGGGTGATCGTCCAAATTATGCAGGACAGGCTGCCGATGATTAACTCATCTGAAATTAACCTGTTGTGAATAATCGCGTTGAAAACGTAGAGGGGTGATGTGCCAATATCTCCGTAAATAATTCCTAAAGCAATAAGTAATCCTGCACCGGTTACTGTATTCAGGTTTTTTTTCACTATGTATATTTAGGTGTTTTACAACGCACATACCTATGCTCGATTCTTTGCGATTGTAAAAGTTTACAAATGTAGAAGGAATTTGGTTTCTCACAAGCGGGAATTTGGTTGAAAGTCCGCAGTCGACAGCCACTGTCCACAGCCGATCGTTATTACTTTGCATTCACAAAGACAAAGACAAGGTACAAAGAGAAGGCACAGGTAGAATACTCGGCTGTGGACCGTGGACTGTGGACCGTGGACATAAAACCTTATTTCCGGACTATATCAATAATTTCAATAGGCGGATAAAACGCCTCTCCGTCTTCCGGCTGGTGGTGGATCTGTTTCACTACATCCATTCCTTTAAATACTTTCCCAAATGCTGCATATCCCTGCCCGTCAGGATTGGCACCTCCACCATAGTCGTAGGAATGTTGGTCGCCCACGCAGATAAAAAATTCGGAGCTGGCAGAACCTGGGCTTGTTCTCGCGAGGGAAATGGTGCCATTGTTGTGTACGACTCCCGTTAAGTTTGTTGGTTCGTGTTGGATATGTGGCAATGCGATTCCTTTTTTATAGTTCGTCTGCCAGATTCCACCCTGGATCAATTCTGTTTTAAATGCGGCGGAAGGCTGATTTTCTTCTTTGAGCACCCGGTAAAATGAGCCGCCTTTGTATAACCCAGAATCTACGTATGATAAAAAAGATTTAACGCTTTTGGGTGCCTTACCGGGATACAGCTCAATTTCAATGTCACCGAAATTGGTTTTGATTACCACGTGAGGTTCCTTGTATTTGGGCTGATTGCATCCAATACAAATACATAAGAAAACAAAAACTCTCATCATGCGCAACATCTTTAAAGTTAAAAAAGTTTCGCTGATCCTTTCGTATTCCATATTTTTAATAAGCTTAATCATTTACAAAAATTCAGCATGAAAAAAGTAAAAGTATTTATTGTCTTATCAATGTTACCATTGGCTTTTATTTCTTTAAACGCACAGGTAATCACCTCTCAGCAGGTTGATTCACTTGTTGAGAAGACATTAAAAACATTTGATGTACCCGGTATAGCAGTAGCTATTGTGAAAGACGGAAAGGTCATTCATGCCAAAGGATATGGTGTAAGATCCCTGGCCACCAGGCAAAAGGTAGATGAAAATACGATGTTCGGTATCGCCTCCAATACCAAAGCTTTCACGGTAGCAGGATTGGGCATAATGGTAGACGAGGGAAAAATAAAATGGGATGACAAGGTCACAGATTACATTCCCGACTTCAGGGTGTACAATCCATATGTTACAGAAGAATTTACAATACGCGACCTTCTTACACACAGGAGCGGACTTGGTCTCGGAGCAGGAGACCTTATGTTCTGGCCTGATTCGGCAAACTTTGCCCTGAAAGATGTGATCCATAATTTGCGATACCTGAAATCTGTTTCAGCCTTCAGAACTAAATATGATTATGACAACCTGCTTTATATTGTTGCAGGCGAAGTGTTATCAAGGGTTTCAGGAATGAGCTGGGAGAATTTTATAGAAACCAGGATCATGAGACCATTGAAAATGATGAACAGTGCAGCGAGCTACGAAAGGTTAAAAGATAAAAGTAATGTCATTGATCCTCATGCACCCGTGAACGGTGTGGTGCAGGTGATCCATCGCGACTGGAGTGAAGTTGCGAATGCAGCAGGTGGTATTTACAGCAACCTCACGGAAATGTCCAAATGGGCAATCATGCAAATGAACAACGGAAAATATGGTGAAGGGCTCAGCAATAAACTGCTGAGTGAAGAAGTACATGAAGAAATGTGGACACCCCAGACCATCATCCCTGTGAGAGGTACCAATGCCTACAATTCACACTTTGCATCCTATGGGCTGGGGTGGTTCTTAAATGATCAGAAAGGTTACAAGGTAGCATCCCATACTGGAGGGCTTGCAGGGATCGTTACACAGGTTACCCTGATCCCTGAAATGAAGCTTGGTATTATTGTATTTACAAACCAACAGTCAGGTGCCGCATTCAGTTCGATCACCAATACAATCAAAGACAGTTATTTCGGGATAAAAGGAATGGACCGGATCAAAGAATTCCATGAACGTGTTATAAGAGGTGAAGAAGATGCAAAAAAGGTCACTGCTCCCATCTGGAAAGACATTGAGACCCGGCAGAAAAGTGCGGCAAAATTAAATGTTGATTTTTTTAAAGGAACCTACAACGATAAATGGTTTGGAGACGTAGTGATCAGCGAAAAAAACGGCAAGCTCTGGTTTGATTCGAAAAGATCTCCAAGACTCAGTGGTGAGATCCTTCCATACAAAGACAATACACTCATCGTTAAATGGAACGACAGGAGCATGGATGCGGATGCCTTCCTGGTTTTTATCCCTGATGATACAGAAAAAGCTGCCTCCATAAAAATGAGGCCCATTTCACCTCTCACTGATTTCAGCTTTGATTTCCAGGACCTGGACCTGAAAAAGGTAAAGTGAATTGATCGTATACTTCCACAAGCGCAAACGATCATAAAAAAAAATTTGTGATCTCAGGTGATCATCATGAGCATAAAAAAGTTTTTTTTCAACCTGTTTCATTGGGAAAAGTGGCATTACCATGTAAAATATATTCCCCTGTACCCGGCGTGGATGTGGTACTGCCTGCGTTCAGGATCGTGGTGGTTCTTTACATCTTCAAATCCTACCCTTACATTCGGCGGGTTTGAAGGTGAAAGTAAAAAAGAAATGTACGACCAGCTCCCAACGTGGAGCTACCCCAAAAGCGTTTACATTTCTCCATTTGAGCACTTTACATCCATTGAAAAAAAAATTGCTGATAAAAATTTTGCGTATCCTATCGCGGTGAAACCTGATATAGGGATGATGGGATTTCTGTTCCGCAAGATCGACAACCTGGAAGACCTAATAAATTATCATTCAAAAATTCCTGTTGATTATATCATCCAGGAACTTATTGCATATCGCATGGAGGTTAGTGTTTTTTATTACCGTTTTCCAGGTGAGGAAAACGGTCACATCACCGGTTTTTTAAAAAAGGAACTGCTGGAGGTAACTGGTGACGGAAAGCAAACACTTGGCGAATTAATGGTTACGTTAAACTCACGGCCAAGCTTCAAGATCAATGAATGGAAAATAAAACATGCAACAATGATTCACCAGGTAATTCCTGCTGGTGAAGTATTCCGTATTTCCTGGGTTGCTAACCTGAGCCGGGGTGGTAAGCTGATTCATTTGGCGGATCAAAAAGACGAGGCGCTATTAAAGGTGTTTGATGAACTGAGCCATTATACAAAACATTTTTATTATGGTCGCTATGATATCAAGTGCGAATCAATCGAAGAATTAAAAATGGGAAATTTTTCAATCCTGGAATTCAACGGCAGTGGTGCAGAGCCACACCATATTTACGGATCTGGCAACTATTTGCTGCAGGCATATAAAATAATTTTAGACCATTGGGCTGTCTTGTACCGAATCTCAAGATACAATCACGATAAGGGAATTCGGTATTGGAAGTTCAGGTCAGGTTTGAAATTTTTAAAAGAAGCCAAGAAGCATTTTAGCTTACTGAAAAAACTGGATCAGGAAATATAAGGTGGTGAAT
>JBDUCQ010000072.1:0-14660 GCA_040003385.1 Ginsengibacter sp.
GCTGCCATGTTCCTGACCAACAAAGAAAATTTTGTGGCCGACAACGGTGATTACAAAGGAACCCAGATCAATTCCAGCAACATGCTGTGGAGCCTTGCCGGGAGCATTGCCATGGTTCATAAAATCCTTTTTGGCATACAGTACATGCCTGATGCATTGCTCTTCAACCCAACAGTGCCTTATGCATTGAGAGGAAATCGCAGTCTTACAAATTTTGCCTACAGGAATTGCGTTTTGAATATTGAACTCCAGGGGTATGGAAATTCCATCAGTTCATTTTCAATGGATGGCAAAATCATGCACAACCCCGTGATACCTGCAAAACTGAAAGGTACACATGCTGTAAAGATCATCCTGGTTAATAATAAACTGGGTGGTGAAGTGAATGAAGTGCAGAACCACATTGCTTTGCCAGTTGCCGTTCCTGTATATTCAGACGTCACTTTATCATGGGCAGGCATTGAAGGAGCAAAAGAATATAAAATCATAAGGAACGGGAGGGAGATCAGTACAACAAAAGAAACAAAGATTGTTGTTCCTGGTTCAGGTTACAGTGAATACCAGGTAATTGCCATCGATAAGCAGGGAACAGAATCTTTTGCCAATGAACCTGTGATTGCAGGAGAAAAAAATAAAACCTACGAGATCGAAGATGTTGCCGAAACCGGCGATTATCCATATAAAGGTTTTTCAGGCAAAGGTTTTGTAGAAATCAGCAAAGAGAAAAATACAAGACTGCAGTTGCCGGTAAATATTGAGGCCGATGGTGTGTATGCCATTGATTTTAGGTATGCTAACGGCAATGGGCCCACGAATACAGAAAATAAATGTGCGATCCGCACGCTCAGTGATGGAAGCCATGTATTAGGTACGGTAGTATTTCCGCAAAGAGGAGTTGGGGAATGGTCAAACTGGGGCTTTAGCAACCCTGTACAGTCCGCATTTAAAAAAGGAAAACACATCCTGGTTGTATCATACAAATCCTGGAATGAGAATATGAATGGTACCATCAACCAGGCGATGCTGGATTATATGAGGGTGACCAAAATCAGGTAACACGAATTATAAATACGAATTACACGAATTGATTTCCCAGATTTAGCAAGCATTCAATATATGATTGAGTAAAGAATAATTCAAATGAAATGCGAAATACATTTCCAATAAGGTAGTGTACAATAAACAAATACTTATACTGTATAACAACTTAATTCGTGCTTTTAATTCGTGTGATTCTTACTAAAGGAATTCGTGCTAGAGCTTTCGAATTTTAATATTCCTGAACCACACATCATCGCCATGATCCTGGAGGTCGATCTTTCCGGATTTGAATGTTCCAAAACCGCTCATGGATGCAAACTTGCTATTGGCAATCATGGTTCGCCATGCATCATCCCACATCGTAGTGTTTACGGTATGCTCGCCGTTGAAATAAAAATCAAGCTTACCCTTGTTAGCGATGATCTCCACCTGGTTCCATTCACCAACGGGCTTTACCATTTCTTTGGAAGAAGGAATGAGATCATACAGGTCACCTGCCTTGTGCTTAAAAATTTTAGCATCCGGGTGGCCAAGGTTGTCAAGCACCTGCATCTCCGGACCTGTATTATAAGGACTCTGGTATTTGCTGGTATCTTCATGAACATAGAACATAATTCCGCTGTTGCCATTCTTCGAAATTTTCCATTCCATCTTTAGATCAAAATTATCAAAGTCTTCGTTGGTCACAATATCACCACCCTCATCGGTGGTGTAACTTTTTTTACTTGCAGCATCCAAATGCAAAGCTCCATCTTCTACCTTCCAGGCTTTGGGTACCGCAGATTTTCCATAACCATGCCATCCATTTGTGGAGTGGCCATCGAACAACAATTGCCAACCCTGGCTTTTTTCTTCCGGGCTCAGGATTGTAACAGTACCGGGCGATGTACTCATGGTATTCATTTTTGTGGAATGACAACCATAAAAAAATATTATGGCGAGTAAACAAACATTTTTATACATGGTTATTTTTTTATCGACATGATATAATGTACCATCAGCTCCGCATCTGCTCTTGGCATGTCTTTATGGGGTGTCATTGGAATGGTACCCCAGCGGCCTGCTCCGCCGTTGATGATCTGTTTTACCATTGAATCCATGGCCGGCTGGTCAAGTGTTTTGTACTTTTCCGCCACTGCTGCGTAAGTAGGGCCACTGCCTCCTACCTGGGTTAGTTTGTGACAGGTAAAGCAATCGCTTTTAGTAATCAGTTCAAGCCCTTTCGCGGCATCAGGATCCTTGACTTCAGCAGTTTTGGTACTGTCGCTGCTTGTGGAATTTACTTTGGTGTCGGCATTGTTTCCACAACTCATTAAAAATAAAACGGACGAAAAAATTGTGAGCACTCGTTTCATGTTAAAATTGTTTTCTAAGATTTAAAATTATTATTTCAGCCCTAAGACCGACCGGTTGAATTTTTCATCAGTTACGCTGCCGGCAAAATCATCAAAGGCCCTGTCGGTTACGCGGATGATATTTTTCTTAATGAACTCAGCACCCTCGCGGGCACCATCTTCCGGATGTTTCAGGCAACATTCCCATTCCATCACTGCCCAGCCCGCATAATCATAGGCTGTTAATTTACTAAATATAGTTTTAAAATCAACCTGCCCATCTCCCGGCGACCTGAAACGACCTGCCCTGTCAATCCAATTCTGATAGCCGCCATAGACGCCCTGTTTTCCCGTTGGATTGAATTCAGCATCTTTTACATGAAAAGCCCTGATGCGTTCATGGTATATGTCAATGTATGACAGATAGTCGAGACACTGCAATACAAAATGAGAGGGGTCGTAAAGCAGGCAGGCCCGCGGGTGATTTTTTACTTTTTCTAAAAACATTTCATAAGTGATGCCATCGTGCAGGTCTTCTGACGGATGGATTTCATAACAAATGTCAACCCCGCAGTTTTCGAATTCATTCAATATAGGCATCCATCTCGATGCAAGCTCATTGAAAGCTGTTTCTACAAGGCCATCCGGGCGCTGCGGCCATGGATACACCGCCGGCCACAATAAGGATCCGCTGAAAGTTGCATGTGCTTTCAAACCCAGGTTTTGTGAAGCTTTTGCTGCAAATTTTAATTGTTGCACAGCCCATTCTGTTCTTGCTTTTGAATTGTTGCGAAAAGCCTCAGGAGCAAATGCATCGAATAAATGATCGTAGGTGGGATGAACTGCAATCAACTGGCCCTGGAGATGAGTTGACAATTCTGTAATCTCGAGACCGCATTCATTCACCAGACCCCTGAGCTCATCAGCATATGTTTTACTTTCGGCCGCTTTTTGAAGATCAATACATCTGGGATCTGTTGTGGGCAATTGAACACCAATGAAACCCAGGCTCTTCGCCCATTGACAAATTGTTTTCAGATCATTGAATGGAGGCTGATCACCAAGAAACTGTGCTAAAAAAATTCCGGGACCCTTGATTGTGCGCATACGAGTATTTTAAAACTTTCCCAGCGGCTGTTTTCAGTCAATCGCCTATCCTGCTTACGCCATTAGCTGATAAATGAAGTCCACTTTTCACTGCTTTCACTGTTCTTCACAACCGTTTCAATGAATGCCATTCCCCGCAATCCTTCGCGGATTGAAGGAAATTCTATAATTGAAGCATCAATGGTTTCGCCATTTATCTGTGCCAGCAAAGTAGTAGCAAAATTTCTGTAGATGTTGGCAAACGCCTCAAGATATCCCTCAGGATGTCCTCCGGGTGTCCGGGAATTCTGCTTTGCAATGGGAGAAAGATAGCCGGATCCTGCGCGCAATATTTCAGCAGGTTTATCAAGCCACTTTAATAGCAAAGTATTTGGCTCCTGCTGGTTCCATTCCAGGCCGCCGAGTTCACCATAAACCTTGATCGATAAATTATTTTCTTCACCGGCAGCAACTTGTGAAGCGATCAAAACGCCGGAACAATTATTTTCAAATTTCAGCAGTACACTGCCGTCATCGTCAAGGGCGCGCCCTTTCACAACCACGTTAAGGTCAGCACAAACCTCTGTTACCTTTATTCCACTTATATATTCTGCAAGATTAAAGGCATGTGTGCCGATGTCACCCATCACACCACTCTTTCCTGATTTTTTTGGATCGGTTCGCCATGCCGCCTGGGCGTTGCCTTCCCGCTCCGATAATTTACTCAGCCAGCCCTGGCAGTAGGATACATATAATTTCCTGATGGCTCCCAATTCATTTCTCCGGATAAGGTCGCGGGCGTGTTTTACCATTGGATAACCGGTGTAAGTGTGAGTAAGGCACAACAACCGGTCACTCTCCTTCAATTTTTTCTCCAATTGTTTTGCTTCCTCGAGTGAAATGGTGATCGGCTTTTCTACAACCACGTGAAAACCTTTTTCAAGTGCCATTACCGCCGGAGCAAAATGAGCAAAATTGGGTGTCACTATTGTTACAAAATCCATTTTCTTCTCTGCCGGGAGCTGACTTTCTTTTTCAAGCATCTCCTGGTATGTAGTATAGATCCTTTCTTCGGGAAGAAACAATGCCCTGCCGCTTTCTACCGCAATCTCCTTGTTGATGCTGAGTGACCCGCACACCAGTTCTATCATCCCATCGGTATTTGCAGCGATGCGATGGATGGCCCCTATGAAGGCATCTTTGCCACCACCAATCATTCCCATTCTTAACTTTCTCATTGTTGTAGCTTAAAAATTCTAATAGTCAGCTCAGCCATTCAATGGCCTGATCCAGATGTTCCTGAAACTGATGGGCTCACTTTTATCTCCATGTGCCTGGAGCTTTATGGGTGATGCCCCATGCTTTTGATACGAAGGCTGGCCAACATAAACAGTAGGGCCTTTTAATTCAAAATTATTCTGAACAAGAATACCATTAAAAAATACCGTCACGTGTGCGGGGGTTTTCACACTTCCATCCTCGTTGAAACGTGGTGCGTTCCATACTACATCATATGTTTGCCATTTACCGGGTGGTTTGTTGGCATTCACCAAAGGAGGATTTTCTTTATAAATACTACCCGCCTGTCCATTTACATAGGTGGGATTGTTATAAGAGTCTAAGATCTGGAGCTCATATCCGGCATCACCCTTACCAATAGACGCAAGGAACAGCCCGCTGTTGCCACGTAACTGACCGGTACCCGTGATATTTTTGGGAATTCTCCACTCGGCATGCAACTGGTAATCCATGAAAGATTGGCGGGTGCGAATGTTGCCATTATTTTTATTTACGGTGATCACTTTTTTTGAAACGGTCCAGTTGGCAGGCTTTGTACTGTCATCGCCGGATACCCACTGATTCAGGTTTTTGCCATCAAATAATACAATGGCATCCGACGGAGGATCGGTATTATTTTTTCCTGGCGTCACAACCGCAGGAACCGGCGAATAAAATTCCGTATCCTCATGTTTGGGTTTTTCCTGCGCCATAGCATACCCCACTCCAATAAAATAAAATCCCAGGATGAACAGCATCTTTTTTTGCATGAATGTATTTTTTAAATGAAGTGTAATCTGAATTTCTTACTAATTATTTTTTTTAAAATCAGAAACTCACACATTCTTTCAATTCTTTGTCCGTATATGCAAGCCCGTATTGCCGGAGTACTTCGTCCGGTACCCCGTTCCATTGGTTCGGCTTATTGCCCGCGTAGCCAATATCCTTCACACCCATTTCGGTGGTATAAAAGCCGCTGGCAGTCAGATTTCGCATAAGGTTAAAAAAGGCGATTCCTTGTTCCATTCCCGGCTTTACTTTATTGGGATATGCAATGTCATCTATCACTGCCAGTTGTTGTGGCTGGCTGCAATCTTTGAAGGGGTTGCCATACCGCTTGTTGCTTTGGAGATCAAGCCATTGAAGCCCGCCCCTCATCGGCACTTGGTTTTCAGGCATGTCTTTTACGATAAATTCAATAAAGTCCGGCACTTTGGCATCAGTGGCACTCCCTGATTTATCGTCGGCAGGTATAATGATGTTGCAGAGAACGGCTATCGTGGACATTTCATGAGAAGTGAAAAATTTATCAGCCATCAATTTCCGGTGTGCTTCCACTTCTTCGGGAGCCCTGTCTATCGTAAATTCAGGAGCCGTTTCAGCAGCAGCAGGTTTTTTATCAGCAGTTTTGCATGCATCCAGCAAAAGGCCTGTTGAAACAGTGCCAAGCGCCAGTGCTTTTAAGGATTTTCGTCTGTCCATTACCGGTAGTTATAGAATTTTGATTAAATGTTGTGCTTTTTTAATTCGCTTACCAGGTTTTCTGAAGCCCTCATGGCAAGTGCCATGATCGTCCATGTAATATTTTTATCCGCCTGGGATACAAAGGGGCCGGCGTCCATTACAAAAAGATTTTTACAATCATGAGCCTGGTTCCACTTGTTCAAAGCAGACTTCTTTGGATCATTTCCCATCCGCACGGTTCCGGCTTCGTGAATAATCTTACCCGGCGATTCCAACCCATAATTTTTTTCAGGGCCGTCATCCCCCCAGGTGATCACTGCTCCCATGCCGTGCATGATCTCGCGAAATGTATCTTTCATGTGCTTTGCCTGCTTCACTTCGTGATCGCTCCATTTGGTGTTGAACCTGAGCACAGGAATTCCAAATTTGTCCACCACGTGAGGATCAATCTCGCACAAATTACTTTCAAGTGCAATCCCTTCCCCGCGGCCGGCCATGCCCACCCCAGCACCATAAAAATACCGGTAGTCTTCCTTTAAAGATTTCCCATAACCCCCTGCTTCTCTTTGCTGACCGTTTACCGGGTATTTGCCATTCATTCCTTCAATGCCTGAGCCAAAGCCGTATGATGGCATGCCCATCCCGCCCCAGTATTCAATATGATAGCCGCGTGGAAAATCAAGTTTTTTATTGTCGAGCCACCATGGCGAATAAATGTGCATCCCCCCCACTCCATCTTCATTGTATCTTTTACGGTTGAACAATTGAGGGAGAATACCGCCCATGGCAGCACCTGTAGAATCGTGTAAATATTTGCCAACCACATTGCTGGAATTGCCGAGGCCATTGGGATGCCTTTGCGATTTTGAATTGAGCAGCAATCTTGCAGACTCACATGCACTTGCAGCGAGGATTACTGTTTTTCCTTTTACCTGGTATTCCTGAAGGTCATCCTTGTTTACATAAGATACGCCGGTAGCCAGTCCTTCCTGGTTGGTCAAAACCTCCCTTGCCATGGCACTCGTGAAAAGATCGACCTTCCCTGTAGCAAGTGCAGGCTTTACCAAAACTGAAGAAGAAGAAAAATCTGCGTAAACCATGCACGACCTGTTGCATTGCCCGCAAAAAAAACATGAACCTCTCTGGTCATTAATTTTTTTGGTAAGAATTGACAACCTTGAAGGGATCACTTTTACACCAGCACTGATCGCAGATTTTTTTATCATCAGCTCATGAAGACGGGGCTTGGGTGGCGGAAGAAAAATACCATCCGGATCATTTTCCAATCCTTCATTACTGCCAAATACTCCGAGCAGCTGATCAATTTTATCGTAGTAAGGTTTTACTTCTTCATAACCGATCGGCCAGTCATCTCCAAGACCATCAATACTTTTTCTTTTAAAATCTTTAGGGCCGAAACGAAGTGATATCCTGCCCCAGTGATTGGTACGGCCACCGAGCATTCTTGCGCGCCACCAATCCCAGTGTGTTCCTTCCACCTGCGTGTATGGCTCACCGTCAATTTCCCATCCCCAGTAACATGCATCGAAATCACCAAATGGCCTGAACTTAGTGCTGGCACCACGCCTTGGAGATTCCCAAGGCCATTTTAACTGGGTAACATTTTTGGCGGGATCAAACATCGGGCCTGCTTCAATCAGTGCGATCTGCAAGCCAGCATTTGCAAGAACATAAGCGGCCATCCCACCACCTGCTCCTGATCCAATGATGATGGCGTCGTAATTTTTTGGTTGAATTTTTATCTGGAAATCACCCATAAGAATTGTTTACTGGAAGAACCAATTGATCATGAATGTAGAACTTCTCATCAGAAACAATGTCATTTTTTCCAATTAATTTTTATTTTGAAAAATAAAAAATTGTGTTTCTAAAAATAGTACATTTAACAGCGCCATAATGAACCTGTTAATTATTTAGCAATGAAACTTACTACACGATTGCAGCTTTCGACGATGATGTTTCTTGAGTTTTTTATTTGGGGTTCATGGTTTGTGACCTTAGGTACTTTTTTATTTAATAACCTTCATGCTTCCGGCGTTCAGATCGGATCAGTATTTTCTACTCAATCCTGGGGAGCCATTGTAGCACCTTTTATTATAGGTTTAATTGCCGACAGGTACTTTAATGCGGAAAAAATATTGGGAATTCTCCACCTTGTTGGTGCTGCATTGATGTATAAGCTATACTCTGCTACAGATATATCGGTCTTCTACCCTTTTATATTGGTTTACATGATCTTGTATATGCCAACACTTGCCCTGGTGAACTCAATTTCATTCAACCAGATGGATGACCCTGAAAAAGAGTTTTCCAGCATCAGGGTATGGGGTACAATAGGGTGGATAGTTGCCGGATTATTGATCAGTTATATTTTCTTATGGGATGCGGAATCTGCCGTAAAAGGAGGTATGATGCGCAATACTTTTTTGATGGCGTCAATCGTTTCGCTGATACTCGGCCTGTTCAGCTTTACATTACCAAAAACGCCGCCGAAGGTAGCAAAAGGAACAAAAGTAAAAGTGGCTGATATCATTGGACTGGATGCCTTAAAATTGCTGAAGGATAAAAACTTTGCGTTATTTTTTATTGCGTCAATACTTATCTGCATTCCATTAGCATTTTATTACCAGAATGCGAATCCGTTTTTATCAAATATAGGAGTCAGTAACCCGACTGGCAAGATGACAATCGGCCAGATCTCTGAAGTATTATTCTTACTGATGCTGCCCCTCTTCTTCAAAAAATTTGGATTTAAAAAAACCATCCTGGCCGGTATGCTGGCATGGGCGATCAGGTATGCATTGTTTGCGTATGGAAACGCTGGTGAGCTGAGCTTTATGCTCATCATTGGAATTGCATTACACGGAGTGTGTTACGATTTCTTTTTTGTAGCTGGCCAGATCTATACCAATGCAAAAGCGGGGATTAAATACAAAAGTGCAGCACAGGGGCTGATCACCCTTGCAACTTATGGTATCGGGATGTTAATCGGTTTCAAAATTGCGGGACTTATAACTGATGCTTATAAGATTTCAGATACAGATTTTAACTGGCAGATGATCTGGATCATTCCATCGGGAATAGCATTTGTGGTATTTCTATTATTTGCTATCTTCTTTAATGATAGAAATGAAAAGATAACGGAACAGAATTTGAACATCTAATCTATGGGATCAAAGCAGACCAGAAGGACGCTGATTAAAAATATAGCCTTTGGTGCTTCTGCGGCATTGGCAGCACCTGCTGATTTATTTGGAGCATGTGACCAGGAGGAGCGAAACAGGAAATTAAAAGGGAACATCAATCATGCTGTTTGCAGGTGGACATTCGGTGATCTTTCTCTTGCTGAACTTTGCAAGGTTGTAAAAGAAATTGGGTTCAATGCCATTGACCTCGTTAAACCGGAAGACTGGCCGATACTTCAACAGCATGGCATATTTTGTTCCATGTGCTATACCGCCGGCAAAAATGATTTGACCAAAGGCCTCAACGATCCCTCCTTACATGCCGGGCTCGTTCAGGAATACCTGGACGTGATCCCACTGATGGCAAAGGCTAAATTTAAAAATCTAATTTGCTTCAGCGGCAACAGAAACGGAATGGATGATGAAACGGGTATGAAAAATTGCATGGATGCATTGCATAAAATTTTACCCTTTGCTGAAAAAAATGGTGTGACCATGATCATGGAGTTGCTCAACAGCAAGGTTGATCACAAGGACTATATGTGCGACAAGTCTGAATGGGGAGTTGAGTTGTGCAAACGGATAAACTCACCGAACTTTCTACTGTTGTACGATATCTATCACATGCAGATCAATGAAGGCGATATTATAAGGACGATCAGGGATAATTACCGTTATTTTGGACATTATCATACGGGAGGGGTACCAGGAAGGCATGAGATCAACGACACACAGGAACTTTATTACCCTGCAGTTATGAGGGCGATAAAAGAGACAGGCTTTAAAGACTATGTGGCACAAGAATTTGCACCTTCCAGAAAAGATAAGGTTGCATCCCTGAGAGAAGCGATAAGGATCTGCGATGTGTGATAACCCCCTAAATCCCCCTAAAGGGGGACTTTGAAGAGAATTAAATATTGTTAGATGAAGGTAACATCGGCATATAAAAAGGGGGGAATGTTTGAGGGTGCCAATCATTTGATTTTTGAATTTGCTAAGCAATTGAGAAAGGAGATGACCGAGTCCGAAAAAATTTTATGGGTACATCTAAAATCAGGAATAAAAAATTGCAAGTTTAGAAGACAGCATCCGATCGGAAATTATATCGCGGATTTTTTCTGTTATAAATTAAAATTAATTATTGAAGTAGATGGTAGCATTCATGATCTTGAAGAGGTGAAAATTAATGATGATGAGAAAGAAAAATATTTAATTGGATTGGGTTACAAAATATTAAGATTTACCAATAAACAAGTCTATAATGATTTAGAATTTATATTAAACGAAATCAATTTTTTTGCAAAAGAAGCAAATCAAATCACATTATCTAACGAAAAAAAGTCCTCCTTTTAGGGAGGATTTAGGAGGGTTTTAATTATGCCAGATATTAATACATACGATGCCATCGTAATCGGTTCAGGGATCTCAGGTGGATGGGCTGCGAAAGAGCTCACTGAAAAAGGGCTTAAAACCATTATGCTCGAAAGGGGCAGGAATGTAGAGCACGTAAAAGATTACGTAAATGCAACAAAGGGCCCATGGGAATTTACACATCGTGGCGGACGGACACAGCAAATGATCAAAGACCACCCTGTGCTGAGCCGTGACTATACACTGAATGAACAAAATCTCCAGTTCTGGGTGGATGAACGGGAAAGCCCATATGTTGAAGTAAAACGGTTTGATTGGTTCAGGGGTTACCAGGTAGGTGGACGGTCTCTCTTATGGGGCCGTCAAAGTTACAGGTGGAGTGATTTTGATTTTGAAGCAAACGCAAAAGATGGGATTGCTGTTGACTGGCCAATTCGATACAAAGACATTGCTCCCTGGTATAGCTATGTGGAAAAATTTGCCGGCATCAATGGCTCTAAAGATGGGTTGCAACAATTGCCTGATGGTGATTTTCAACCTGCCATGGAATTCAATTGTGTGGAAAAAGACCTGGCAGAACGCGTGAATGCGCATTATAAAAGCAAACGCATCATTATGGGGCGTAGTGCCAATCTTACTGCGCCTTTACAGGGCAGGACCAATTGCCAGTACAGGAATAAATGCTGGCTCGGTTGTCCTTACGGTGGATATTTCTCCACCCAGTCATCTACCCTGCCCGCAGCCATGAAAACAGGGAACCTTACAGTTCGTCCATGGTCGATCGTTATGCAGATATTGTATGATAAAGATTCTAAAAAAGCAACGGGAGTAAGGATACTCGATGCAGAAACCAATAAAACATATGATTATTTCGCCAAGGTAATTTTTGTGAATGCCTCTGCATTGAATTCATCGTGGGTCCTGATGAATTCTGCAACGGATATCTGGCCCGGGGGATTAGGCAGCAGCAGCGGTGAATTGGGCTACAATGTTATGGACCATCACTTCCGCTGTGGCGCGGGCGGATCAATTGAGGGATATGAGGACAAGTATTATTTTGGACGCCGTCCGAACGGGCCTTACATCCCCCGTTTTCAGAATTTGTTTGGAGACAAACGCGATTACATACGAGGTTTTGGCTACCAGGGGGGTGCAAGCCGCGAAGGCTGGGGTCGCCAGGTGGCAGAGCTCAATATCGGTGGCGAATTCAAGGATGCCATGTCCGAGCCGGGACCCTGGACAATTGGCTTTACCGCATTTGGTGAAACACTGCCTTATCATGAAAACAAAAGTTATCTTGATAAAACTAAAAAAGACAAATGGGGATTGCCTGTACTTGCTTTGGATTGCGAGATCAAAGAAAACGAAAAAAAGATGCGGGTGGATATGATGGAAAATGCAAAGGAAATGCTTGAAGTGGGTGGCGTAAAAAATGTGAAGACCTTTGATAGCGGGTACACGATGGGCATGGGAATTCATGAAATGGGTACAGCCCGTATGGGAAGAGATCCTAAAACCTCTGTTCTTAACCAGTTTAACCAGGTGTGGGATGCACCCAATGTATATGTTACGGATGGTGCCTGCATGACTTCCGCAGCCTGTGTGAATCCATCATTGACCTACATGGCACTCACGGCGCGAGCTGCCGACCATGCGGTCACAGAGTTGAAAAAAAGAAATATATAACCTCAACAAACCAATTGATATGGATGAACTGGAAAAAAAATTACCGGCCACTACCAGGCGGGATTTTCTAAAAAATACGGGCATCACCGCAGCGGGTTTTATTATTTTACCGCGACATGTACTTGGTGGCAAAGGTTTTTTAGCGCCAAGTGACCGTTTGGTGGTTGCAGGTGTTGGCGTAGGAGGAAAGGGTGAAAGTGACATAGCAAATTTCTTTAAAAGCGGGAAAGCCGATATCGGTTTCCTGTGCGATGTAGATGACAGGCGCGCGGCAACAACTGTGAAAAATTTCCCGAAAGCAAAATATTATAAAGACTGGCGGGAGATGTTTGATAAGGAATCGAAGCATTTTGATGCTGTTTCAGTTTCCACCCCCGATCACAACCATGCTGTTGCAACGCTTGCAGCGATGCAGCTGGGAAAACACGTTTACGTGCAAAAACCACTGACCCATGACCTGTATGAAGCACGAGTACTAACGGATGCGGCTAAACGCTACAAGGTGGTTACACAAATGGGCAACCAGGGAGCTTCCGGTGATGGCGTACGCCAGCTCATGGACTGGTACAATGCAGGTGTGATCGGTGACGTGCATACTGTGTATTGCTGGACGGACAGGCCCGTATGGCCGCAGGGTATTGCATGGCCTTCCACAAAAGCCGAAGTGCCGAAAGAACTCGATTGGGATCTCTGGCTCGGCACCGCACCTTATAAAGATTATATTGAAAAACTGGTTCCATTCAACTGGCGTGGATGGTGGGACTATGGCACCGGTGCGCTGGGTGATATGGGTTGCCATATCATGGCTCCTGCCTTCAGTGTTCTTGATCTTCAATACGTAAATGATGTGCAGGCAAGTGTGGGCAGTGTTTATATTGATGAATTCAAACGCGGATATTTTCCTGAAAGCTGTCCACCGTCAAGCCATGTAACGCTTACTTTTCCAAAAACTCTCAAAACAAAACATGAAGTTACCGTTCACTGGATGGATGGAGGTATTCAACCAGAGAGGCCAGATGAATTGCTGCCCAATGAAGTTTTCGGGGATGGTGGAAATGGCACTTATTTCATAGGATCTAAAGGCAAAATGATGTGTGGAACCTACGGTGCAAACCCTCAGCTGCTTCCCTTGAGTAAAACACAACAGGTAACAGTACGCCAAACAATAAAAAGAGTTCCTGGAAGTGCAGAAGGTCATTATGCTCAGTGGGTTGAGGCCTGTATTGCCGGCCATGGTAAAAAAGAATTGAGCTCACCTTTTGAAACTGCAGGTCCGCTAACAGAAGCACTTCTCATGGCAAACCTGGCCATCAGGGCAAACGACCTACGGATGCCGAAAGCAGATGGCAAAGGATTTACTTACCCGGGAAGAAATATTAAACTGATCTGGGACAATAAGAACATGCGGGTTACAAATTTTGATGACGTGAACCAATTTGTTAAACGCGAATACCGTAAAGGATATAAGCTGAATGTTTGATCATTAATTTTTTAAAAATAATATTATGCACAGAAGAGAAGCCGTACAATATATTTCCCTTTTATTAGGAGGGACAATCATAGGCAGTAATGTTTTTTTATCCGGTTGTAAAAGTGATACCGGAACACATGCAGCTTTCAGCCCGGAAGATGTGGCATACCTGGACGATGTAGCTGATACCATTTTACCCACCACCAGCACCCCTGGGGCAAAAGCTGCAAAAGTCGGGGAATTCATGACTATCATGGTCAATGATTGCTATGAAGACAAAGATCAAAAAATATTTCATGACGGAATGGGCAAGCTGAATGATCTTTCCAAAAAAACTTATGATGATTCGTTTTCAAAAATTACTGAACAGCAACGTCACGACCTGTTGGTAAAACTTGATACCGAACAAAAAGAATATATGAAAAACAAAAAACCCGAAGATCCATCCCACTATTTCCGGATGATGAAGGAACTTACTCTACTGGGCTATTTTACTTCAGAAATCGGCTGCACCCAGGCAAGGAGATATGTGGAAACCCCGGGTAAATTTGAAGGCTGTGTTCCTTATAAAAAAGGAGACAAGGCATGGGCATAGTTCATAGTTCTTAGTTCATAGTTCTTAGTTATCGCGCTGAATCTTTTGTTGTTGCTGAATCTTTTTTGTTCGCGCCGAGATTAATGGAATTGGTGGTATCAGGAATATTTCCATTTACGTTTGGTACC
>JBDUCQ010000189.1:0-4310 GCA_040003385.1 Ginsengibacter sp.
CCATTGCCCATTCACGAAATTATGGAACATACAATATTGATTACCGGCGGCGCGGGTTTTATAGGATCCCACCTGACGAGATTATTTGTAGTGAAATATCCCGGTTATAAAATAGTAAATCTTGATAAGCTGACGTACGCAGGAAACCTGGAGAATTTGCGTGACATACAACATGCACCCAATTACACTTTTGTAAAGGGCGATATCACGGATCTGGATTTCATAAAGAAGCTCTTTGAGCAGTACCAGTTCACGGGGGTTATACATTGCGCTGCTGAAAGCCACGTTGACCGTTCCATTTCCAATCCTCTTGCATTTGTGCATACCAATTCCCTGGGTACGTCAACACTCCTGCAGGTTGCAAAAGATTCGTGGAAGGACGACACGAAGAATAAATTATTCTACCAGGTATCAACGGATGAAGTCTATGGCTCGCTGGGAAAAAAAGGACTTTTTACTGAAAAGAGCCGGTATGATCCAAGGAGTCCGTACGCAGCATCAAAAGCATCAGCTGATCACCTGGTTCGTGCTTTTCATCATACCTACCATTTGCCCGTGATCATTTCCAACTGCAGTAACAACTATGGACCATATCATTTTCCTGAAAAATTAATACCCTTGTGCATCAATAATATCCTGCAAAAAAAGCCATTGCCCGTATATGGCAAAGGAGAAAATGTAAGGGACTGGTTGTACGTTGAAGACCATATAAAGGCAATCGATCTTATTTTTCACCATGGTAAAACCGGTGAAACGTATAATATCGGCGGTCACAATGAATGGAAAAACATTGATATCATCAAAGAACTTTGCAGGCAAATGGATAAAAAGCTGCACAGGAAAAAAGGGGAATCAGAAAAACTGATAACTTTTGTAAAAGACAGAGCAGGTCACGATAAGCGATATGCCATCGATGCCAGTAAATTAAAGAAGGAACTGGGATGGAAGCCTTCCCTGCAATTCAAGGAAGGATTGTCTAAAACAATAGACTGGTATTTGAATAATCCAAAGTGGATGGCTGATGTCACCAGTGGCAGTTACCAGCATTATTATGAGGTGCAGTACGGGCAGAAAAAAGTTTAGAGGTTTAGGGTTTAGAAGTTTAGCGGTAGTTATATAGAATTTAGAAAGTTTAGGTGTTTAGAAGGTTTAGCTTGGATTATACTAATGAATATGTATTTGTAATAGGGTTTGAAAGGTACAATATGAAAGTTTATTCTTTTGAAAAATTAGAATGTTGGCAACACGCAAGAAAGTTATCAGTTTGGACGTACCAGGCAACGAAGAATTTTCCAAAAGAAGAACAGTTTGGTATAACAATGCAAATGCGGCGTGCAGCTCTTTCGATAGCATCTAATTTAGCAGAGGGTACAGCAAGAAAATCAGCAAAAGATCAGTCCCATTTTAGTACTATGGCATATAGCAGTACCATTGAACTGTTGAATCACTTAATACTATCAAATGACCTTTTATTTTTATATGGTTCGCTTTATACAGAGGGAAGAGATTTAATTGAACAACAAACCTTGTTAATTGCATCCTTACGAAAATCGCAGAGTCGTAACCCTAAACTTCTAAACTCCTAAACTTCTAAACCCAATGAAGGGTATTATACTCGCAGGCGGCTCAGGAACCAGGTTATATCCTATCACGATGGGAATCAGCAAACAATTGATGCCCATTTACGACAAACCAATGATCTATTACCCATTGAGTACACTGATGCTGGCCGGGATAAAAGACATTCTTGTCATTACCACACCAACTGACCAGGAGCAATTTAAAAAATTATTGGGAGACGGTTCACAATGGGGTTGCAGCTTAGAGTACGAGATCCAGGAAACCCCGAATGGGCTTGCCCGGGCATTTGTGATCGGCGAAAAATTTATTGGCACGGAAGGGGTGGCGCTTATCCTGGGTGATAATATATTTTATGGAAGTGGCTTGTCGCATTTACTGCAAACCTGTTTGGAAGTTGAGGGTGCAATTATTTTTGGATACCCGGTAAGTGATCCTGAACGGTATGGGGTGGTGGAGTTTGATAAAAATTATAAAGCGATCAGCATTGAGGAAAAGCCTTCATCGCCAAGGTCAAATTACGCCGTACCGGGCATTTATTTTTACAACAATGACGTGATCCGTATTGCAAAAAATATAAAAACATCCCCGCGGGGGGAATACGAAATCACGGATGTGAATAAGGTGTATATGAATAATAATAAGTTGAAAGTTGTGGTGCTCGACAGGGGATTCGCATGGCTGGATACCGGTACATTTGAATCTCTTCATGATGCGTCAGAATTTGTGAGGGTCATTGAAAAAAGGCAGGGATTCAAAATAGGATGCCCGGAAGAAGTTGCCTACCGGATGAATTTTATCAATAAAGATCAGCTGATGAAGCTGGCCAATAAGTTTGAAAAAAGCGGTTATGGTGAATATTTAAAAATGATTGTAGAGCAGTAAAGAGACCAAGATATTTTCAGGCCTCCGTTTATCACCATATAAAATCAAACGGGTATAATGGACTTACCAAAAATCATTCAATTTCCACAGATAGGCAATAGCGGGCTCGGCTATATCTCGGTGGCAGAACGTGTCAATCTCCCCTTTTCAGTAAAAAGAATTTATTGGACCTATCTCACTCCGGAAAATGTTGAACGAGGCGGACATGCACACAGGGAGCTTGAACAGTTGCTGATTTCTGTGGCTGGTATCATAAAAATTAAAATTGAATTACGGGGAGGAGAAAAAACTGAGTTTACACTTGACAAACCTGACCAGGGACTCTACATTCCCAAAATGACCTGGCGGACTATACAATACAATAAAAATGCCGTGCAGCTTTGCATTGCAAGTACTGCATTTGACGAAACAGATTACATCAGGGATTATGAAACTTTTTTACGGGAATGTTAACGGTTAAAAAATATGATGAATCCTTGTTAGACGTCTGGGATGATTTTATACTTTCGAACCACCGTAATGCAACCTTCCTTCACAGCCGTAAATTTTTTCTTCACAATCCCTTAAACCTCACCGGTGATGCTTCGCTTCTTTTTTATAAAAAAAACAGGCTGATCTGTGTTTTGCCCGCAAAGTTTTATAAAAAGGAAAACAGGAATATTTTCCATTCTCATCCTGCAAGCACTTACGGTGGATTTGTTGTGGATGGATCTGTAGGCGTGGCGGAATCAATGGCCATTGTAGAAGCTACGATACATTTTGCAAAAAGTGAATCTGCCAATGAGATCATTATCAGGAACCCGTTTCGTATTTTTCACCAGCTGCCCTCAGATGAAACTGATTATGCGATGTGGTTTTACGGATTTAAAATACACTCCCGCGAGTTGGAATGCGCTATTTTGATCGATGAAAATTCGGCGAAGCGGTATGAAGATGGAACCCGGAGAAGCATAAAAAAAGCAAGCAAACTGGTAGAGGTTGGCCATTCTGAAAAGTTTGAAGAATTCTGGGAGATACTTACGTCCAATCTTTACTTGAAATATAAGTTGAAACCGGTGCATACTCTTGAACAGATCCTTACATTGCGGGAATTGGTTGGCTCAGAAAATATTCAGCTGGTGGTGGCTGAAGTGGGGAACAAAGTGGTTGCCGGGATCGTGCTTTTTGTTTTTAAAACCGCACTGCATGCGCAGTATATTGCTTCAGACAATTCGTTCCAGGATATGCGGCCGTTAAATGCAGTGATTGATTTCATTGTGCAATGGGGTAAAAAATCAGGCCATAAATATTTTAATTTCGGAACAGCGAATGAAAATGAAGGCAGGATGATCAATGAGGGGCTTTTCAAGTTTAAAGAAGGTTTTGGTGGGCGTGGCGTATTGAGAGAAAGTATGATACTCTATCTTGATCAGGAGCATTGAAGTATTGGTGAAGTGGTTGATTAGTTTGTAAATTGTAAATGGCGGCAACCTGCATGGCCGACATGTAGGTCGTAAAATATTGACCATTCACCATTCACAATTCACGTTTCTTAACACTACACATAATAAGTTTCTAAAAAAAGTGGACAGTCATTACAAAAATATATTGATCGTTTCTGATAATGAAATGCTTACCCGACGGTTTAAAAGTTGGTGGGAAGGAAAATCAAAGTACCATCAGATAAAAACCAGTTTTACCAGGACTGCTTCCGGGAAGCCTGGCGCAGGAGCTGTTGTTGATTTAACAAAAACGGAAGATGTAGCAAGAATCATACATGATTTTGACCTCGTGATCTCATTGAACAGTGCCCAGGTATTCCCTGGAAAGCTGGTCTCTTCCGTTAAATGCATCAATGTGCACCCGGG
>JBDUCQ010000190.1:0-4301 GCA_040003385.1 Ginsengibacter sp.
CTTTACAAATACCTGGGATGGTTGTTGCCATTGATCCGTAAGCTTGCTCCTTCGCGCATTACATCATTAAAGGAATTGGGGAAGGCAATGATCAGTTCTGTGACAAAAGGCTACGAAAAACAAATCCTGGAGGTAAGGGATATTTTAATTTTATCAAAGAGATAAGCAAAGTTTCCATGATGTGAAGAACAGCTTCTTGTCGCAAGCAGCCCTCTTATTTGCCGTAATTACACAGCATTAAGGATAGTTATTGCATTTATTTTTGTTGTGATGTTATTTCATTACAGCATTAAAAATAATTATCATGCAGAAAATAACCCCGTTTTTATGGTTCGACGACAAAGCAGAAGAGGCAATGAATTTTTATACTTCGGTTTTCCAAAATTCAAAAATTATAAGCGTTTCGCGTTATGGTGATGCAGGGCCTGGACCTAAGGGGACCGTGATGACCGCCACATTTGAACTGGATGGTCAGTGCTTTACTGCGTTAAATGGCGGACCGTTGTTTAAGTTTACAGAGGCTATATCTTTTGTGGTGAACTGTGAAACACAGGAGGAGATCGATGACAAATGGAACAAGCTTTCGGCAGGCGGAGAAGAAGGCCAGTGTGGCTGGCTGAAAGATAAATATGGCTTATCATGGCAAATTGTTCCTCCAGAACTGGAAAAACTTCTGAATGATAAAAATGCTGAAAAGTCACAACTTGTTATGAAGGCCATGCTTCAAATGAAAAAAATTGATATCAAAAAATTGCAGGAGGGATGAGAGTATCCGGTGTGAGGTATTAGGAGAAGTAAATATTGCAACTTTGTAAAATTAAATTTATAAAACATGAACTCCGCAACGCCAAAAAATATTGATGAATACCTTTCATGGCAACCTGAAAAAGTGAGATCCGTGCTGGAGAAGTTAAGGAAAACGATCATTGAAACAGCACCCGGTGCAGAGGAAGTCATCAGCTATAAAATGCCGGCCTTTAAATATCATGGCATCTTACTGTATTTTGCAGCCTTTAAAAACCATTGCAGCCTGTTTGCAGCAAACTCCTCGCTGACAGACGATATGAAAGCTGAGCTGAAGGCATATAAAACATCTGCGGGCACCATCCAGTTTACAATTGATAACCCACTACCGGCTGCACTGGTGAAAAAGATCGTGAAAGCAAGAATGAAGCAAAACTTATCGAAGAAAAAATAATTTTCTCGATTTTACGATTGATGAGAACGCTTTAAACCCTCCTGAATTTTTGTTTCGCAGGTCGAATTGATTTATCTGCACACAACTTTTGTTTGTATTAAGTATCTTTTTTAGGATATTTATCTAAATAATATTTTTTGTCAAATCCGGCAGAACTGAAACGAACGCTTTCCCCGGCAATGGTTTGGGGACTTGGAGTTGGTTACGTGATTTCCGGCATGTATTTCGGCTGGAACCTTGGACTTGAAAAGGGCGGAACGCTCGGACTTGCAATTGCAACTTTTTTCATTGTCATCATGTACGTTACGTTTACCTTCAGCTATACTGAATTGGCGTGCGCCATACCCAGGGCAGGCGGAGCATTTGATTATGCCATGCGCGCTTTGGGAACCGACATGGCATTTATTGCAGGCATGGCGCAGAATATTGAATTTATTTTTGCTCCTCCTGCCATTGCCTTCGCCATCGGCGCGTATTTTAATTTATTTTTTCCGGGAATCCCTATCCTGTCGATCGCCATATTCAGCTACATTGTATTTACTGCTCTCAATATATATGGCGTTAAGGCCGCGGCGTTATTTGAGTTGGTGATCACTATACTTGCAGTTGCTGAATTGTTATTGTTCACAGGAATAACCTTACCGCATTTTCAATTTGAAAACCTTCAGCATCATTCATTTCCCCATGGATGGCAGGGTGTGTTTGCTGCAATTCCTTTTGCCATCTGGTTCTTTCTTGCAATTGAAGGCGTGGCAAATGTTGCGGAAGAAACGATCAGACCACAGCGTACCATCTTAATTGGGTTTGGTTCTGCAATTTGCACCCTCGTGGTTTTATGCATACTCACTTTTACCAGTTCTGTGGGTGTGGCGGGGTGGGAAGCCATAGTTTATAAAGCGGATGGGAGCACTTCCGATTCACCACTCCCACTGGCACTGGCATACGTTGTTGGGAATAACAATGTACTTTACCATTTGCTCATTACCATCGGATTGTTTGGATTGGTAGCTTCATTTCATGGCATCATCCTGGCTGCAGGGAGATCCAGCCTTGAATTTGGAAGAGTAAAATTCGCCCCGGCGTTTTTAGGAAAGATCCATAAACGCTTTCAAACTCCAACCAATGCTTTGCTTGTGAATATGTTCATTGGCATCATTGCTTTGCTGACGGGTAAAACTTCTGAAATCATTACCATTTCTGTTTTTGGCGCGCTGACATTGTATATCGTATCTATGATCTCATTGCTTAAACTCCGGGTAAAAGAACCCGGTCTTCACAGGCCATTCAAAGTTCCCTTCTACCCGGCTTTCCCGGTGACCGCACTGATGATTGCACTTGTTTCATTTGTGGCAATGTCCATTTATAATGTCCCTTTACTTGTGCTTTATCTTTTACTCCTGGGAATTTCATACCTGTGTTTTAAAATATTTAAAAAGAGCCGGGATAAAAATATTTTGTAATTTATCTTGTTCAAAGCCTGAATATTTATGACAGCCAAAGATGTTGTGCAATATGTAAAGGATCATCCCTCGGGAAAGGTGAAGATCGCTTTTACGGATATTGATGGTGTACTGCGGGGGAAATATATTTCCGCAGAAAAATTTATTTCAGTTGCTGAAGATGGTTTGGGGTTCTGCAATGTGATATTTGGATGGGATGCAGGAGATGCTGCATACGACAATGTTAATTTCACCGGTTGGCACACTGGGTACCCGGACATGAAAGCAGTTTTGGATCTGAATACGTTCAGGAAAATTCCATGGGAAGATGATGTTCCGTTTTTCCTTGGTGATTTCACCGGGCTCGGTGACAATCCTTCAGAAATCTGTCCAAGGCAATTGCTTAGAAAGATTTTGAACGAGGCTGATGCATTGGGCTATGCTCCTGTTTTTTCCCAGGAGTTTGAATGGTACAATTTTTTAGAAACGCCTCAAAGCATTCATGAAAAACAATTTAAAAACCTCACCCCTTTAACACCGGGAATGTTTGGTTACTCACAATTGAGGTCATCCCTCTTAAACCCTTATTTCACCGATCTTTTTGAATTGCTGAAAAAATTCAACATCCCTCTTGAAGGCATTCATACTGAAACAGGTCCCGGCACCTATGAAGCAGCCATCGTTCATTCAGGTATTCTTGAAGCGGCAGACAGGGCTGTTTTATTTAAGACTTCAGTAAAAGAAATTGCCAACAGGCATGGGATCATCGCCACCTTTATGGCAAAAGTGAATGAAAACCTGCCGGGTTGCGGCGGCCATGTTCATCAAAGCCTTTGGGACAAACAAATTAAAAAAAATTTATTCTATGATGATCGGGATAAAATGAAAATGACGGCGCTGATGAAAAGTTATGTTGCAGGACAATTATATTGTTTACCATATATACTTCCTTTGTTTGCGCCTACGGTAAACAGTTATAAGAGACTGGTGCAGGGCGCATGGGCTCCTACCACACTTACCTGGGCCGTTGACAACCGGACCGTTGCCTTACGGATATTACCAGGGAGTGAAAAATCTTGCCGGCTGGAAACAAGGGTGATCGGCTCGGATGTGAACCCATACCTCGCCATGGCCGGTTGCCTGGCAGCAGGACTCTACGGGATTAAAAATAAGATGGAATTAAGCCAGCACCCAACTTCTGGAAATGGATACAAGGATATCTCGAATGGCGTTCTCTCATCTTCATTGCTTGAGGCCACTCAAAAGATGAAAACATCCGTGATCGCAAAAGAAATCCTGGGCGAAACATTTGCGGATCATTTCATTACAACGAGAGAATGGGAATGGAGACAACATTTAAAAGCCGTCACCGACTGGGAGTTAAAGAGATATTTTGAAATCATTTGAACCACACGAAAAAAACCTGTGAGAGAAATTTATCATGATATTTGAACCCATATACCAATATAATTTCCCCACCACCATTCGCTTTGGTGCCGGTGCCAGCAAAGAACTGGGAGATTACCTGCTGAAAAATAATATTTCAAGGCCGTTCATTGTTTCGGATCCAACCGTTTCCCAATTGAGTTTTTTTAAAGTCATCATCAATGACCTGCAACAAAAAAATATTTCCCCTGAAATATTTTCAGGCATTCATAAAAACC
>JBDUCQ010000191.1:0-4292 GCA_040003385.1 Ginsengibacter sp.
GTATGCGACGAAAAAATATGGCCTTACATCATCAGGAAGTTTGCTGCAAAACCTTCTCAAAAATGCTATTCGCAGGGAATGGAGAACCAGGCCCTGTCCTATATGCGCCTCACCCATGACCTGCAGCAGATGCAGCTTTGCCTTGCAGATGGCTATCCCTTTGTTTTTGGTTTTACAGTGTATGAAAGTTTTTTAAGTAACAAGGTTACAACAAGTGGCATCGTCCCATTTCCTAAAAAAACTGAACGCACGGTGGGTGGGCACGCCGTAATGGCCGTAGGTTACAATGATGATAAGAAATCGTTTATTGTACGCAATTCATGGGGAGAATCCTGGGGTAAGTTTGGCTATTTCACAATGCCATACAGCTATGTTACCAATCCGGATCTCACTGATGATTTCTGGACCATCCGGCTGGTTGAATAATTCAAATTTATTTACAGGGCATTCATTAATAAACCCGAATGGATAAAAAAATGATTGCTTTACTGGTGAACCCTTTGGCTCTTCAGAAAGTAAAGAAGATTTTAGCTGAAATTAGCCAGGTACTCACCGTAAATGCCATCCAATACGAACTTTATCATGATCCATGGCCCATTGAAATTAACGGGTTTAAGGAATTGTGGATCATTGGTGGCGATGGCACATTAAATTATTGTCTGAACAAATACCGTGATATTTCGATCCCCATCGCAATTTTTAAAGGAGGCACCGGGAATGATTTTGCAAATACACTGTATGGTGATCTTACACCTTTGAAGCAAGCTGAATATCTGCTTTCAGCCTCCACACACCAGGTAGATGCCGGCATGTGCAATACGGAACTTTTTATAAATGGCGCAGGAATAGGCTTTGATGGTGAAGTGGTGCGTTCCATCAAATCAATCAGGTGGATTGGAGGCCATTTCGGATATATGCTGGCAGTTTTAAAACAGGTATTGTTTTATAAAGAGAAAAGATTCAAAATTGAATATGATCAACAGGTCATTGATGATAAATTCCTGCTCTGCGTGATCTGTAATTCATCATCGATGGGGGGAGGATTTAAAGTGGCTCCCGGAAGCCGCATTGATGATGGCGTGCTTGATGTTGTGCTGTGCAGAAAGCTTGGCTTACTTAAACGCCTTCGTTATCTTCCGGTAATAGAAAAGGGGCGGCATCTGAACCTGGAATTCATCCGTCATTTTAAAGCTGTTAAACTGCGGATAAGCTGCAACCAGGAGGTATTTATACAGCTGGATGGGGAACTCAGGAGTGGTAAATCTTTCGACATAACGGTGATGCATAAACGATATATATTTAAATTTTAAGTCAACGTAAGAAGTCCACGGTCCACCGTCAACGGTCCACAGCACAGAATTTTGTTTTGGAGAATAGTCAGTCTTTTGAGCAGAATGATCTGCTATGGCCTGTAATTAAAAATCATCTTTTGAGTATAATATTCTGCTGTTGACGGTGGACCGTGGACCGTCTTTTCTATGCCACTTCCCTCCCTGTTGAGGCCCTCCACAGCATAAACCATTCTTCTCTGCTGATTTCGATTGAAGCCGCTTCGATAGCAAGCTTTATACGCTCGTGCTTTGCAGTTCCCAAAACGGGTTTTATCCCTGCAGGATGTTTCATCAGCCATGCCAGCAATATCTGTTCGGGCAATACATGATATTTTTCAGCAAGCCATTGCGACAATGCCTTGATCCTTTTATTGCGGTCATCTTCTTCTTCAAAAAATTTTCCACCTCCCATAGGCGACCATCCCATGGGGGTAATCTTTTCTTTGAGGCAGTAGTCCAGGGTTCCATCGGTAAAACTTGAAAGTTTGATGATGGAGATCTCAACCTGGTTGGCTGTAATGGGGAAAGCCGCATGAATCAGGGCAGCTTGTGATGGATTGAAATTTGACACCCCAAAATTGAGCACCTTTCCCTGGGATTTCAGAACGCTGAAAGCTTCTGCAACTTCCATTGGATCCATCAGGGGATCCGGCCGGTGGATCAATAACAGGTCAAGATAGTTTGTCCCAAGATTTGTTAATGAAGTTTCAACAGATTCAATGATGTGCCGACTGCTTGTATCATAGGATTTTATCTGGTGAGAAGGCCTGTTTGGTGCCACCAGCCTGATGCCGCACTTCGTAATCAACTGAAGGCTCTGCCTCAGAGCCGGCTTGCCGGATAGGGCTTTCCCAAATTCTTCTTCCACGGTATAATGTCCATAAATATCTGCGTGATCAAAGGTTGTTACGTTATTCTCTAAACATTTTTCAACCATTCGTAAATAATCCTGTGTAGAAAATTTAGCGCCCCACACCCCCCAGTTCATCGTTCCGGCAATTACAGGAGAAAAATTTTCTAGCATGATGTTGTAACTGGTTGAGTTTGACTTGTACTGCCTATGTATTAATTTTTCCCCTTTGGCAATCATCCTGGTGTTGGAACTGTAAACAAAAAAAAATCCTTTCCGCTTAAAGGAAAGGATTAAATGCTATAAATCTGGTATGATCAATAATCTTTATTGTATCCTCCGCCGCCGCCGCTTCTGCCACCGCCACCGCCATATCCGCTACCGCCACTTTTCTTATAGCCGCCACCGCCACCGCTGCCATATCCACCACCACTACTTCTGCCGCCGCCGCCACCATATCCGCCGCCGCCACCACTTCTGCCGCCGCCATAGCCACCGCCACCGCTCTTTTTATAACCACCACCACCTTCAGGGCGAGGCTGTGATTCGTTGACAATTAGTTTACGACCCTGTACTTCACTTTCGTTTAATGAAGCAATAGCAGTTTTAGCTGCTTCATCGTCTTCCATTTCAACAAAACCAAAACCTTTACTCCGGCCGGTATTTTTTTCTTTGAGAATTTTAGCACTTGTAACAGAACCATACTGGCTGAATAAGTTGCTTAAATCATCGTCAGTCATTGACCAACTTAGATTTCCTACGTAGATGTTCATTGTAAAAACTATTTTTAAAAATTAAATAACAAAAACTTATAATGACTTAGGAGAAACAATGAACTGAGGATACTCGGAAGGAAACTTCAGCCAATAAGAAAACACACTAAATCCATTTAAGCAGGTTAAAGGTAATGATTTCTTTCAGATTAAAAAACAAACTCAATGTTATTTTTAGATCTGCGAGAGATGATAGACCAATGACGCAATGACCAGTGATTATTCAGCTGTAACCTCAAATTCCACCTCTACCTCCTGGCCCTTGCCGAAATCGATCTTTGCCTTATACGTGCCTAATTCCTTTACATCATCCACAATATGGATTCGCCTGCGGTCTATTTCATAACCTTTTTGCTCTTTGATTGCTCGTGTGATCTGCACTGATGTAACACTACCGAAAATCTTCCCGCTTGTACCTGTCTTGGCCCCGATTTTAAGAGGACCGCTCTTTAGAACGCTAATCACGTTGTTGAGCTCAGCCAGCAATTTGTCTTCTTTTTTGGAGAGCTGCTTCCTGCGTTCTTCCAATTGCTTAAGATTGGATGGACTTGCTTCAATTGCGAACTTGCCGGGTATCAGGTAGTTACGAGCATATCCATTTTTTACACTCACCAACTCGTTGGCACCGCCCAGGTTGTTTACGTCCTGTATTAATATTATCTGCATACTTTATCGTTATAAAATGTTCACCGCCCGGTAAAAGCTGAGGACGTTTATTTTAAAAGATCGGTTACATAAGGCAAAATGGCCATTTGACGAGCCTTTTTCACTGCATCACTCACTTTTCGCTGGTATTTCAGTGAATTGCCCGAAAGACGTCTTGGCAACAATTTACCCTGCTCATTCAAAAATTTCTTTAAAAAATCCCCATCCTTGTAATCAATATACCGGATACCCATTTTTTTAAAGCGGCAATATTTTTTCGGCCGTTTTTCAGCTTTGATCGCTGTCAGATATTTTATCTCGTTTGGTTTTGGCATGATTATGCTTCCGCTTTTTCTGTTGCTGAAGAAACACCACTTTTCTTTTTGATATTGTACTCGACGGCGTATTTATCGAGTGCAGTAAACATGTGACGAAGCACTGACTCGTCACGCAATAACTGGATCTTCAGCTTCTCATTGAAGATGGATGGCGCTTTGTATTCCATTACCCAGTACAAACCTGTGGTTTTTTTCTGGATTGGATACGCCAGTGATTTTAGTCCCCATGGATTTTCGTGCACAACTTCACCTTCGTTTTCAGCAACGAGGTCTGCATATTTTTTCTGAGCGGCTTTATACTCCTCTTCAGAAAGCACCGGGGTAAAAATCACCATCAATTCGTAATTCTGCATTT
>JBDUCQ010000192.1:0-4262 GCA_040003385.1 Ginsengibacter sp.
CGGAACAATTTATGTCAGCCATATTGACATATCTTGGGATCAATGTTACAAAACGACCGGAATGTACTGCAAACCTTTCTTTGAATTGCTTGCTGTTGTGAAAGTTTGAGAATAGTTGTTTCATTTCTTCCAAATAGATCACATCATTAAATTTAGATTTCATCAAATGAAATTTTGACAGCGCATTTTCCAGCTCATTGCGATCGATCGGCTTTAACAGGTAATCTATGCTGTTAACTTTAAAAGCCCTTATTGCATATTCATTGTACGCTGTGGTAAAAATGATCGGGCAGGTAAATTTATAATTTGTAAAAATGTCAATGCTGGTTCCATCGGCGAGCTGTATATCAGAAACAATCAAATCAGGCTCCGGTTGTGAATCCAGCCATTGAACTGTAGCTTTCACGCTGGTCAATGGTCCTGTTATCACGGCTGCAGGTTCCAGCTTTTTCAGCAGCCTGATCAGGCTTTCCGCCACCAAAATTTCATCTTCAATGATTAATATTTTCATAAGAGGGGTACAATAATTTCAAAGCTTTCGGGACCGTCGGCAATATCAACGGGCAATGGTGATAAATATGAATACAATTCACGCAATTTTTGTAAACCCTGCCTGGTTGATAATTCGATCTGTTTACGTAACTGCTTATTGTTGTGAATGTGGAGGAATCCTTTTTCGTCCCATACCCGTATTAGCAGGGGTGAAGCAGCTTCCAGTGAATTGTGTTTGATGGCATTGTCGATGAGCATTTGCAGGGTTACCATCACAATTCCTTTATCCATGGCGGCATCACTCACCTCCAGGTTTACTGCCAGCACGTTTTTGTAACGGAGGGTTAACAATGAAATATAGTGTTGAATAAAATCCAGTTCCGTTTGAAGACTTACGATCTCATTTTCTTTATGCTCGAGAACATACCGGTAAACTTTAGAGAGATGCCAGATAAATTTTGAAGCGAGATCCGGGTTTGAATGGATCAGGCCATCCAGTGAACTCAGGCTGTTGAAAAGGAAATGAGGGTTTACCTGGTTTTTAAGATGGTGATATTGCATCATTGATTTATCCATTTTCAATTCAGCCGCCTGTACCAGCAACTGCGCTTTTTCCTCGATTGATTTTTGCCATTGCCTGAAAAAATAATAAGCATTGTATCCAAGGTTTAAAAAAAGTATGAACACAAAAAATAAGATGGACAATATGGCGAGGAACTGGCTGGTGATAAAAGGCAAATGCAATTTGTCGCTGTTCATCATCAGCAATATGTAAAAAGGCGCATCAAATAAAATAGAGATCACCACCTGGAGGACAATACGGTTGGTAATATTTTTTTCAAATGGAATTTTATGGTCCAGGTAGGTATTGATGGAAAGGACCAACAGCCAGGTAACGCTAAGAAATGCGATCTGGATAAAAAATACGAGCACATGTGTTGTCCAGGGCCATTGGCTGATTACAAAAAAACGGATTGTGCCCACGATGATTGAAAAGAAGAAGATGAACAAGTATGGTATATACTTCCATTTCATTCGTATGACTGAATCGTTTTGCGCGTAAAAAATGATGTTAAGAAAAAATATTAAAATTTATTCCTGGTGTGGAGTCATTACAAAGATTTGCTTCTTCAGTCACAAATTCATAACTTTTTCAACAAAGCGTATGGATCTTTGGCCGAAGCGGCAAATTTTTACAACTAACTAATCAAAGAAAGAAATTATTGATTACTTTAACTGGTGTTGATAGAACAGGTAAAGCGATAGTACATTATGATCATCCTACAAATTGAACACGCGGTTCCCAGTTATGAAGGCTGGAAGATCGCTTTTGAAAATGACCCTGTAGACCGCAAAGGATCCGGAGTCCTATGTTATACAACTTACCGTAAAACAGAGGATCCGAATTATATCATTATCGACCTGGAATTTGAATACCTGGAGGATGCTGAAGCACTATTGATGAAACTGCAAAAACTTTGGCAACAGGTGGAAGGAAGAATAATGACCCAGCCAAAAACACGCTTGTTAGAGAAGATAGAGACTGTTATCTATTGAGTGTATTTTCCATCTCCAATGGTTCGGTGGAATTATTTCATGACGTTGCAGGTATACCGAATCCGTTAGTGTTTAAAAATCAGAAGTGCTGCAACCCCGGAATTCATTGCTGATTTTTTTATAAATGCAATGTTTATTATTTATATTATACCGAAATTTAAGCACCTTATTTTTTTTCCAAATACAAGCGTGCCATGAACGAAGTTGTAAATTGTGCTTCTTACCTGGATGGAAAGCGCGTAGCCAATGTGGAAGTTGATCAGTTGGCTGAAACGCTTAAAGACCCGCAACAGTTTATATGGGTAGGGCTACATGAACCGGGGGAGCAAACATTAGAACGGTTTCAAAATGCATTTCATTTACACGACCTTGCTATTGAGGACGCACACAATGCTCACCAGCGTCCAAAATTTGAAACTTTCGGTGAAACATTATTTATAGTATTGCGAACCGCACAGATCAATGACCTTCATCACAGGATCGATTTCGGGGAAACTCATTTCTTTGTAGGTAGCAATTTCCTGATCACCATCCGTCATGGTTCTTCAATTTCATATTCAGAAGTAAGAACGCGTTGCGAAAGCATGCCTCACTTATTACGGAAAGGGCAGGGGTTTGCATTGTACGCAGTGATGGATTCAATAGTTGACCAGTATTTCCCGGTGGTGGAATCACTGGAGGAAGAGTTGCAGGGAATTGAAGAAATGGTTTTTAAGGAAAAACCCACGCGTGAAACAACGGAAACTATTTACCAGCTGAAACGTCAGCTGCTGGATTTAAAGAGGGCAGTATCACCACTGATCGATATTTCCAGCAGGTTGATGCGATACGATGTAAGGATGATCTCCGAAGAAACACAGCCTTATTTCCGTGACATCTACGATCATGCTTTGCGTATCAATGAGATGGTGGATCATGCCCGGGAGCTGCTGAATACAGCATTGGAAGCCAATTTTTCTCTCATCTCCATATCGCAAAGCGAGGTATCCAAAAAGTTTGCCGGGTGGGCCGCCATCCTGGCTGTGCCTACAATGGTGGCCGGATTTTATGGAATGAACTTTAAGTTCATGCCAGAACTTGGATGGCACTATGGGTACCCGTTAGTCGTGTTTTTTACGGTTTCATTGTGTATAATCATATTTTTTATGTTCCGTAGAGCTGGCTGGCTTTAATCAAGGGGTTGACCCGGAAAACAAGTAATTATTATCTGGGCTAAAACCCTTTTATCAACATACCCTTAATAAAAAAATAATAAATAAATATTGCGTTTTAATAAAACTATTGATATATTTACCCCGAATTCCATTCTCCTGATTGAAACACCAAGATCAACTGCATCCACTTTTATTAAATCCAACCCTGCCAAGAACCTCATAATTCAAATCCAAATCATTTTTATACCTCCCTACTTCAAGAAAAATTTGATTACACGTCGAATAGGCCTGTAATGTAATTGCTTCAACACCTCCTGCTACAAGTTAAAGAACTGGTCGAAAGGCCGGAGATCTATTGTTAATACCTAAATAAAACATCCAGAAACACCGGAAAGTTTTTTTTAAGCGCCCCCACTTAAGAAACTAACTTTTAAATGCTGATGACTTGCTATCCAATACTCATCTTCTGTTAAGACCAAATACAATATCAGCCAATTTAATTTACAGCTGCCAGGCTACTGACAGTTGAATTTTTATTATAAAATATTTATGAGATCATTTTTACCTAACTGTTCACAAAATCTCCGCAAAACGGTGAAGAACCGGCCTCCGCCATAAATTAATTTATCTATAAATACATTATCCTAGCTATTTCTGAACCAACCAATAGATTGTCCATTGAGAAACTTTCACCTTATTTACCTAACAGTTAAACTTACAACATGTCTAATTTGACTACACGATGTACCGATCCGGCCTTATCCAAACCATGGTATGGTGGATGGACATCAACATTCAAAATTTTATTAACGTTGTTTTTGCTGGTCTTACTGGGATCAACAACTACTACTTTTGGACAGGCCCAAACAGAAAAACTGACCATCCCTGGTATCTTGGAAAGAAGAGAACACCTGGAAGTAAACTTTATACTCACTTACGACACAAAAGGCAGTGAGTTTCAACTACAAAGCGGCGTGTTTACCGCCAGTGCAAACGACACTATCCAGATCAGTATATAATTAATTATCGGAAGACTAATTTTACATACCATAACGGGTT
>JBDUCQ010000073.1:0-14452 GCA_040003385.1 Ginsengibacter sp.
GTATTTATATCGGCATGCACTTCCATATCTACATCGTATAAAGTAAAAAGATCACACAGTTCATAGGCGATCTCTATACTTTTTGCTACCTCAACAAGCATTCGTTCCTTGATACTGAAATTTTGTTTTGTTTTTTCATTGTGGATGAACATGAAGCCTCCACGTCCTTCGCGCAGGAATACGATCACCGTGGCAAATTCTGTTTCAGTTCCTTTCACCTGGCTGTCGGTACCGATGCAAACTTTAAGTTTGTAACCGGCCTTAGTTTCATTTTGGATTGCTTTTTCAACTGCAGATTTTACCGGCACTTCGATTGGGTCGCCATTAAATTTTCTCCAGAGCATATATAATTGGGTTTTTTAAAGTTACCAAAAAAAAGTAATGTGGTTGATTTTTTTCCAAAATTTAACCATCATCGATTTTTTTCGTTTTCCGTTTTATTTTGTAACATATAACGGTAACCAATAAACGCCAATAAAAAATGTATTTAGGTTGCTGGAGTTTGCCAGGGCATGGTATAAATAAAAAAGGGCCAGCCCCTAACGCTGACCCTTAACTTACACATGAATCTACCTTACTGTTTTATAATTCTTTTGGTTATTCTTTCGTTTTGACTGATGATTTGCATTACATAGATTCCGTTAGGGTTGTTGTTCATGCTTATTTTATTAACTCCGGCAGTGTGAGTTCCTTTCGCGAGTATCCGGCCACTGATGTCAGCAAGCAGGTACTGGTAGTTTTCACTTGCATTGATAAAGATTTCGTCATGTACAAGTGTGGAAACCGTAAATAATTTTTGAGCATTCTCAGTGGATTTTAAGGCGATTACATTTGAATAAACTGTTTCACCGATTACAGATGTAACTTTCAGCCTGTAGAATATATCCGCTGTGGAGTATGGATCGTAAATAAAATTTTTGGCATTGGAAGCAACCCCGGTGAGCTGTGAGAAGGCAACAGCATCGGTTGATTTTTCCAGTGATAATGATTTGATCGGCTCATCGGAAATGATGTTCCAGTCCAGATTATGCTTGTTTTTATCAACCTTGCCACTGAGTTTAACATACCTGATCGGTGTTACTTTAGCGGCACTCAGGGTGCCACTGATTGTGTAAGATCCAAGGCTTGCATACTCAGTAGCGTTGGTATTTCCTGTTCCATCAATCATTACATAATAAATACCTGAATTGAGTGTGGTGTCTACCGCCACATTTAGAACGAGGGATGGATCATAAATCCTCAGTACCTGCTTATTGGCGTCCAGGAGTGTTACTTTGATATCGAGATTTGATCCTTCATCATTTGTGCCAACAGAATAAGGCAGTGCATCAAGGTGTAGGATGCTGCTTTGAGACAAAGTTAACTGGAATGCATCCTTATCATTGGTAGTGCTAATGATGCCGTTTGCGGAAAATGCATTATTCGTAATTGCGATCGGTGCAGGATTTACATTGGGATCATCACTGTAATCGTCTGTCCTGTATGTAAAGCCATTTGATGCAGTAATAATAGCAAGGTTGTCCTGTGATGTTTTACAGCCGCTGGGTGTTGGTCCATTGGCCCATCTTGATACATTTTTATAATAGCTGTTGCCCATAACAGGCGCCCATCCGATTTCTCCCGAGCCTACCCCGTCATTATAGGTTGCAATCAATGTACAATTTGCATCATATTTTGCCTGGTGCGACAAGCTGAGAGAATGACCACTTTCGTGGGTACAACATTCAGCCACCATCTTTGGGCTGTTGGGTCCAAGACGGTCACAAAAAACAAAGCATGGAGTATCATCGCCCCAGGTAAATGAACCCGTGTAGGTAACTCCACCCACGCCAGGGTACCAGGCACTTGTTGGAGTAACGATCACCCTGATTCTCCTGTTCAGCGGTGCAGTTAAAAATTTATTCAGATCGGTGGTTATATTAACATTAAAAGGCCTGTAGTCTTCTGATACACGGTTGAAAGCTTCTGTGATCTGCGCATCCGACATACCGGAAGGCTGGCAGTCAATTACATTTCCGCCATTCCATGACGAAGAAACAACACGATAGCCGTCGAAATCAAGGTAGATGGTTGCCTGGGCCGAAGGTAAGCTGCTCAGTGCAGGCGATCCTATGGCTGTTAGGGAGGCGAACAAAACCCACAATACCATAATAGTAAAGGATTTTTTCATTGGTTTGGATTTTTAGAGGATTTGGATTTAAAATTAGTAGTGGTATTTATTCATGGTTATTCATGGTCTTCGATAAGGTCGTCTGTCTTGATTTTATTTAAAAAATAATTGCCTGCATTGTCAGATTTCAGCTCAAAGGCATCACCATATTTTTGATTGATGATCCTGCCGATGTATGTGTAAGATTTGTCATCATTGATCCTCTTTGAAATCCCCAGCACCAGCCCATCGGATTTATTTGACTTGATGGTTACACTTTGTAAATTGGTATAGCGATGAATAGAAGAAGAAACAACTCCTGTAAATTGAAAATTATTTCCTAAGGAAAGTTTTAAAACGTTTCCTTCAGCTGTCGTGAAGATCTTGTCTAATTCTGATTTTGGACAATTGATGGTTGAATTATAAGCATCAAATAAATTAGGTTTTGCAGTTGTAACCTGTGCTTTACTATCATAGGACGAAACAAATATTGCACTTATAATTAAAGCTTTAGAAAGTAGTTTCATAGGGTTTGGATTTGAATTTTTTCTGGTCAGTCAATTGTTAAAACGCAACCTTTTCTCAAAAAGTATGTAATAATAAAAATGAAGTATTTCTACAGTTTCAACAGAAAAATTACGGTGACATTAACGTATTAATACTGGCTGGTGCTCAATAGAACGAGGGTACAAGCTTCCTGCGGAAGGATTCCGTTTTGTTTTGCGAGAGAAGACAGCTCATCATTTTCCGCACCCGGATTGAATATGATACGCCTGGGATGAAGAGAAAGTATGTAATTGTAATATTGTTTTTGATTAAACGCATTTAAATAAAGTGTGACGGTGTCCACACCTGTGGCAGTCACTTTTTCTGTTGCGATCTCGACGTTGCCCACCATCCCCTTTCTTTTCCCGATTGCAATTACAGGATGGTTGTATGCTGATAATTTTTTGATGGCAAGATTGCTGTAGCGTGCAGGATTTGATGACGCTCCCAAAACAATTGTCTTTTTTGCTTCCATTTCAAAAATTTAATTCAAAAACCTTGACTTTAATTCTGGCGTGGGTGTCATACACATTTCCTGTTTGCCAAACCATTTATAACGGTTTTTTGCAACAAGGTTGTACACGAAGTCTCTCATAAAAAGCGGGATGATTTTGAATACATATAATAAGGACCAGGGAAAAATAAGTTTTTTGATCACCCGTAAAGCACCCTCGGATCTTAAATACGCTTGCCCATGTTCAATCAGTACAAATGAGCCAGCATTGTTTAACAGCTGTCCATGCTCCAGGAGTAATTGCCTGCCACCATCAGACTGCAGGGATGCAAAAGCAAAATTCTTATTCCTGTCTCTCCTGATTACAAACTGTACTGCCCCATTACAGAGATTGCAAACCCCATCGAACAATATGACTGATCGTTCTTCCATCACCTGCAAATATATCATTAAAAGGGTTTGCCATGGGTCGACCGGATAAGCACGGCCGAAAGGCCCGGGAAATATTTTAAGCCGGCAATGAATTTATTTGTAATCCATTCTTTCCCGAAGAAAGATTGTATGAGCCTTCCGTAATACAATCGTTTCTTGAATTGACGATTCCAACTTTGTGTGTAATTCCTTTCCATGCCTGGGCGATTTGTTTTCTGTTGTAAAAAATCATCGATGCACCCGTGAGCAATTTTTGCTGCTTGTAAGCCCATACTCATTCCGTTACCACAAAGCGGAGTGATCATACCTGCTGCATCCCCGGCCATGAGAACGTGGTTTTCAACCTGGGATTTTTTAGTGAAACTGATCTGCGATATGGTTTCCGGTGACTTATATAAAAAATCTGCTTCGCTGAATATCTTTTCTAGAAATGGATTTTTGCGTAGTACATTTTTTTCCATATCAGGAATGGAATTGTTGTTGCTGCTGAGGTTGTGGGCAGTGGTCAGGTAACAAAGGCAATGCTTTCCATCTTCAATGGCAGATATCCCGCAATAACCGTTTTTAAAATTATGAAGCGATATCGTATCAACCGGTGAATGAATCCTTATATGATATTTTACTCCAATATAATTGTTAAGTTTACCGGCTTTCTTTTTTACAAAAGGCCTCATCCATTTGACGTCGAGGTTACTGCGTTTGCCAAAGCAGCCAATTGTAACTGCTGATTTTATTTTAATACCTGAAGCGGAAACCGTGAACTGGTCATTCCCAAAATGGAGGCCCGTGATCTTGGTTTGTTCATAAATTTTAACCCCGCATTGTATCGCCAGTTTGCTCAGTTCATCATCCAGCAGATACCTGCTGATTCCGAAGCCGCCAAGGTCAAGATCTGTTTCAAGTTTATTTCCACCGGGAGAGGACACGCACAATTTTTTGATCAAAGGCAAATGAAAATTCTCCAGCTTAAGGCCCAGCGCTTCAATGAACCCCCAGCTTTCTAAACTTATGTATTCACCACAAACTTTGTGAAAAGGGTATTTTTCCTTTTCGAAAACAGCCACCGAATACCCCGATTTTGAAAGCAGGATCGATAATGAAAGCCCGGCCAGCCCCCCTCCTATAATGGCGGCCTGGTAAAAAGTTGCTTCCGGATCTTTCCCTGTATTTTCCTGCATGGTCATGGTTGCCTTGTTAAATGGTCTGCTACTTGTGGTTCTTCACCACGATGAGATGACGAAATGCCCATTTCCATTTTATGTTGTAACCGGTGATCCCCGCCTGGTCCAGTATTTTTTTCCACTCTTTCTTTTTGAATCCGCGCAAAACGGAAAGGGGCGCATCATTTTTGACAAGGTAGGATGAAGAAAATAATTGGGTGGCCAATTTTATAAAATAGTACGCAACCGGGTGCCGGTGAAGGTCGTTGATGAAAAAGCCAAGCTTTGAATTGTGTTGCATCCACTTCATCATTTGTACCAGCTCGTGGTTGTGAAAATGATGGCAGAATAGTGAAGAAAAGAGAATATCGTTCCGGGTATCCAGTTCACAGGTTTTGTAATCTGAAACGATAAAGCGGCTGCCCGGTATAAGGGTTTTTTCTTTCGCATAGGCTATACAGTTAGGGTTGATGTCGACTCCCGTGAATTTTGTTTGCAGTTTATTTTTGACACTCCACTGGTAAATAGCATCCAGGTTGTCGCCACCACCACAGCCGATTTCGCATACCGAAACGGTTTTTTTTCCAGCTGCCAGGTTTTTGAATCCTGTAATGGTGATGTGGTGCCCGCCCAGATGCGAATTAATGAAATTGAGCTCTTGCATGTTTAACCGGATGTCATCGAATGGAAGGCCATCCTTGTCGAGCAGCTCTTTTTCATATGAACGTTTCCGGTAATCAGTCATTGGCTAAAATGAAGGTCTCCATCGTGAGCCCTGGCCCAAAGGCGGCGGCAAAAACATTTGTTTTTTTGGATTCATCCTTTTGCAGGGCATCCATAATTTGTTTTAAAACGAATAAGATGGTGGGAGATGACATATTCCCGTATTCCTGCAAGGTATTGTAAGATTCTGTCAATGCAGACTCGGGAATATTGATGCTTTTTTGGATGGCAGTTAATATTTTTCGGCCTCCCGGATGAATGCACCAGTGCGAAATATCCTCCTTTTCAAGATGGGCATGCGCGAGTGCATTTGTTACAAGGCTGTTGAAATCTTCTTCGATCAGGTCAGCAACATAACCCGAAAGTGTCATTAAAAATCCGGAAGAAGACAACTCCCAGCTCATGTCTTTTTTCCCCTTGAACGAAACCTCCGAATAAAAATCTTTGATATGAAGTCCATGGAGGCTGTTGTAATCGGATGTAACCAGCAAAGCCGCAGAACCATCCCCAAACAAAAGACTGGAAGTGATGTTGTCGACTGTATTTTCTTTTTGAAAATGCAGGGTGCATAATTCCGTACAAACTACCACGATCTTCGCATTTTTATTCTCCTTGCACAATGCATCAGCAAGTCTGAGTGCGTGGATGGCCGCATAGCATCCCATAAAATTTACAGAAGTTCTGAAAATATTTTTCGGAAGACCCATGGCCTCCATGATCTGCAGGTCAAGCCCTGGGGCACTCATGCCCGTACAACTTACCGTGATCAGGTGAGTAATTTCCTGGCTATCGATCTTACCCTCAAGGCATTGGGTGATGGCATCTATAGAAAGCTGTGGGGCGGTGTCATTGTACCACTTCATCCTTAGTTCAAGATCAGGGAATGGATCAAGGTTTTCAGATGCGGGGTAAAACACCCAATCGTTCGCCCCAAGGCCATAATCCGGCAGAACGGAATACCGGCTTTTGATAGCACTCTGGTGATAAAGGAACCTCAATTTTCTTTTATCGGCTTCATTCATTGCAAATACATTCTGCATGAAGGATAAGATCTCATCCTGGCGGTGTTGATACCGGGGCACTGCTGTTGCTATGGAAACTATTTTACTCAAAAGAACGTAACATTAATAAAGTGAAAAATCCAAGGTTGGAGCAGGCAGAGGCCAGAAAATTCATGCGCATGGTATTTTTGAAATTTGCCGCATCCAGATTGACCCATACTTTTTTGCCCCAGGTAAAGAAATATACGATCACAGGAATCATAAAGATTTGTAAAATTATAAACCGGATCCATTCGAGATTTAAAAAATACTGCAACCCAAGCGTACCAAAAGCAAGTGCATATACAATGCCAGTAAAAATAAATGTTCCCCTGTATCCCAGTTTGTAACTGAGGGTGATTACCCCGTCTTTTTGATCATCATTATGCTGGTAGATCTGTGTAAGCGGATAAAAGCCCCCGATTAACAGGCTGGCGGCTAACATACCAATTACGGGAACGTGCAACGTATGGTTGCTTTCACAACCATGGTAAACTAAATAGTAAGCGATGGCCCCCTGGAACACTATCACTGTGAAATAGCCTGTAAGTGGATATTTTTTTAACCTTATTTTACGGTAGCTGTAAGCACGGGATGCAAGGATGTATAAAAGGATCCCCAAAGCAAACACCGGACTGATCATTAAGGCGGCAAGAATGGCAGCAAAATCCATCACCACGGTAGTATAGAATAATTGAATTGTAGGTTGAAGCGGGTGTCGGACTCCGCCGATACTGCCTGTATCCCTGTCCATAAAAGAGTTGTACCCATTGCTGGCCGGGTAAACCAAAAGATGAAGGATCACAAATACCAGGATTGCATTATTCACATTAATGTGTGGAACCTGGCTGATCGCAAACCAATAAACGGGCATTAAGAAAAAAGAAAAATGAAACCGGAGCAGTTGAAAGGTAGATGAGCACTCAATTCGAAACAACTTTATCATTTGAGTTTAGAAAGTTTAGAGGAGCGTTCAATTCGTAACAACTTTATCATTTGGGTTTAGAAAGTTTAACTGGGATCTCAATTTGCAACAACTTTATCATTTAGGTTGACAAAGTTTAGCTGAACTCTCAATTCGCAGAATCTTCCAAACCTCTAAACCCACTAAACTTTCTAAACCTTCTTCTTCCTATACAAGCATGGTTACAGGATTTTCTAAGAATCTTTTCACAGTTTGAAGAAAAGCAGCTCCTACTGCACCATCCACGCTCCTGTGGTCGCAACTCAAAGTAACTTTCATAACATTTGAAACAGCAAATCCATCGCCTTTTTTGATGACCGTTTCCTTGATCCTTCCGACTGCCAGGATCGCACTGTCAGGTGGGTTGATAATTGCTGTAAATTCTTCAATCTCCATCATGCCAAGGTTGGAAACAGTAAATGTATTTCCTGTAAAATCCTGGGGTTGTATTTTTTTATTCCTGGCTTTATCGTAAAGGTCTTTGGCATCCGCAGCGATCTGCGAAAGCGATTTCTGATCAGCAAAACGGATTACCGGAACGATCAATCCTTCCGGCAATGCAATGGCTGAGCCAATATGAATATGATTGTTCTGCCGGATAAAATCACCCATCCAGCTCGCATTTACTGCAGGATGCTGCCGCAATGCCATTGCACACGCTTTGATCACCAAATCGTTAAATGAAATTTTTACCGGGCTGATATCATTGATACCGTTTCGTGAAACAATAGCATTGTCCATATTTATTTCCATGGTGAGGAAAAAATGGGGTGCTGTGAAATTGCTTTCACTCAGCCTGCGGGCAATTGTTTTGCGCATCTGCGTAAGCTGAACATCCGTAAAACTTTCCTGGCCTGTTTGTGCAAATGGCATCACAGACTTTTGAGCCCCGGGTTTCGCTGCTTCTTTTGGCGCGGAACCTGTAGCCGGAACAAATGTATCAATGTCTTTTTTTACGATCCTCCCTCCGTCACCGCTGCCGTTAACCTTAGAAATGTCAATCCCCTTTTCCTGAGCCAGCTTTTTAGCAAGTGGGGATGCTTTTATCCTGCCATTTTCGTCTTTTTCAACCTTTGTTTCAGTTTCAGCCTGCATGGTAACAGGTTCAGCAGCTACTGCACCTTTCTCCTTTCCCTTTTCTTCACCGCTTTGATTTTTTGGTGGCTCCGCGCTCTCATTTTTTTTATCAGGCACCGGAGCAGCACTTTTCGATTGATCAAGAACTGTTTTATAGTCTTCACCATCTTTCCCAATTACAGCCATCACCCCGTCAACCGGTACAGATTTGCCCTTTTCCACTCCTATGAATAATAGAGTACCATCCCAGTAACTTTCCAGTTCCATCGTTGCTTTATCAGTTTCCACTTCAGCCAGCAGATCGCCTGGCTTGATTTTATCACCAACTTTTTTATGCCATTCAACAATAACACCCTCGGTCATTGTATCGCTCATCCTTGGCATTCTGATAACTTCAGCCATAGTTTATCCTCGGTTTTAATATTACAATAAGGCGTGAAATTAATGCAAATTGAGTTAACCGGAATTAGGTAATTTTAAGCGGTTCTGGGGTTTTTTTACTGTGATTTCCCATTCATCCACATCTACGAGATTCAGTAATGAATGAGGTCTTTATTCAATAATCAAGGTCAAGTTTCAGCCTGTCTTTCAATTCCTTTACGAGTGGATATTCTTCGATCATTTTTAGATACTGTTCTTTTGTGGTGAGGTGTTTTTCTTTGGGTTCCTGGTCTTTGATATTTTGAACTATAATGACTTTGTAAGTAAGTATCCTGTTGGAAAAATGCTTCTGCAGATGGTCAATGAGCGAAGCCCTTTCATTTTCAATAAAAGTTTGCTGCAATTTATTGTCAGCAATAATTTCAATATTGTTATTGTCTATAATTTTTAAAATGGCTGATTTAAAATTGCTGATGCCGGAATGGTTGTTCTTTTCGCGTAATTTTTCAATATAGCCACCCCATGCAACATAAAGTTCTTCTTCATTGAGCTCTTTGGCAGAAAGAGCAGTTTTGTTTTGCATTGCAACCTGCTCGCGTATTTTGCCTAAAGTTGTAATCCTGGTTCCATTTCCCGGAGAAACAATTTTTGTATGATCTCTGGCGATGGGGAGGTTCACCTGCTGCGGATCTATGCCAGACTCGATCATCAGCCTGGCCCCTGTTTTACCCTGAATTTCATTTCCCTCAATTAGTGCAACCGGTTTTGGCTGTGTCACAGGCTGTTTTGCTTCCTTTAATTCAACCGGAGAAATGATTCTGTATGAAACCGGTTTGACAGAATCAACCTGGTTTTTTTTGGATACCCCATTCGTATCCGTCACCAGTTCCAATGCCTGGAGCAAATAACAAAGCCTGATGAGCGTAAGTTCAACATGCAGGCGTTTATTCCGCGCCTGCTTATAATTGATCTCAGCTTCATTCAGCACCTGTAACGCACTGATCAGGTACGCAACTGAAATCCTTTTAGCGGCTTCGTAATATTTTTGTTTAAAATCTTCAGCTACTTCCAGTAACATGGCCACGCGGGCATCTTTACTTACCAGTATATTCCTGATAAATTCTGCAAAGCCACTCAACAACAAGTCCCCTTCAAAGCCTTTGCGGTTGATTTCATCATACATGAGTATTGCGTCGCTGATGCTTTGTTGCTGCATGGCATCCATGAGCTTAAAATAATAATCTTCATCCAGTATGTTCAAATGTTCAAGCGTGCTGGCATAGGTCACTTCTCCATTGCTGAAGCTTACGATCTTATCGAGTATGCTAAGGGCATCACGCAAACAACCTTCACTTTTTTGCGCAATGATGTGCAGGGCGGCTTTATCTGCTTTCACCCCTTCCTTTTCACAGATCTCCTGCAGGTGCTTTACCGTATCGTTGTTGGTGATCCTTTTAAAATCAAATATCTGACAGCGTGAAAGAATCGTAGGCAGAATTTTATGCTTTTCGGTTGTGGCTAATATAAAAATGGCAAATGGGGGAGGTTCTTCCAGTGTTTTTAAAAAAGCATTGAAAGCCGAAGCACTTAGCATATGGACCTCGTCTACGATATACACTTTATACTGGCCGGCTTGCGGTGCAAATCTCACCTGGTCTGTCAATGAACGGATATCGTCCACCGAATTATTGCTGGCTGCATCAAGCTCATGGATATTGAATGATGTGCCCTGGTCGAAGGAGACACAGGAATTACAAATATTACAGGCCTCACCATCGGGTGTCCTGTTTTCACAGTTGATGGTTTTGGCCAGGATCCTTGCACAGGTTGTTTTACCTACACCACGTGGCCCGCAAAACAGAAAGGCATGTGCAAGCTGGTTGTTTTTTATGGCATTTTTTAACGTAGTGGTGATGTGCGACTGGCCAACAACCGTATTGAAATTCTGGGGACGGTACTTACGAGCTGAGACAATAAATTTTTCCATGATCCTTTATCTCCCTTAGGTCAGATTTTATTTTATTAATGTATTCTGCAAGATAAGAAACCATTTTTTCTTGCTCTAAAAAACACAATTGAATTATATCGTTTGTCATCAGCACCGGGCTAGTCGAGAAACGGGTGCCTTTTGAATTCGATGGACCTGTCAAATAAATAACGGTAAGTGGTGAGTAGCCTGCTTTCAGTAGCCCCAAGATTTTTTGATATGTTCAACATTTTAGGGTTGAAGTCTCCCTGCCACTGCAGTTCCAGTTCTGTGTATTGATTCTTCTTCTTGATCACGTTGGCGCCTTCAACTATCATGTAATAATCAATACCCTTTCCCTGGAATTCCGGTACCACTCCAAAAACGATCCCTGTAAATTTATTACAGACTCCCTTTTTCTTCAGCCATAAATATTTGAGCCTTGCAAATAAATTAAAGCTGCCATTCAAATGCTGAACGATCTGGTTCATCTCTGGCAAATTGATCCACATGGCTATCGGATTTCCATTTGAGTAAGTGAACCACATCAGGTCTTCATCAATGATAGGCTTCATTGATTTCAGCATTTTTAATGCTGTATCATACCGCATTTCTTTATTGCCTTCATGCTTTACCCACGCCTTATTATAAATGATGCTAAAGTCTGCTGCAAATTTTTTCAAATTATTTTTATTGATCCTGGTAACAGTAAGATCAGGATTTGCCGCGTGTTTATCATGCTGTTCTATAAAGCGGTCGCTCAGGGTAGTGTTTATATCCAGGTGCCAGCAAACCTGGTTATAAAATTTTTTAAAACCGTAAGTTTCAAACAGTTCATGGTAATAGGGCAAGTTGTAATTCATCAGGTAGATGGGTGGCTTAAAACCCTTAACAAGAAGCCCCCACCAACGATCCCGTTCTCCAAAATTAATTGGACCATCCATCGCCTCCATGCCGCGTTTCATCAGCCAGCTTTTGGCTACATCGAATAATGTATCGGCTGCTGCCTGGTTCCTGGTGCATTCAAAAAAGCCAATCCCCCCGGTACGTTGTTCGTCACCTTTGTTTTTATACTTCCTGTTGACGAATGCTGCGATCCTCCCGATGTGCTGCCCGTTTTCGTCTGCCAGTATCCAGCGGGCACATTCCCCCCACCTGAAGGTTTTATTTTTAATGGGGTCAAACACATCGGTAACATCTTTATTCAGCGGCCTTATGTAATGGGGATCTTTTTGATAGATGTATAAGGGAACTTTTAAAAAATCACCTTCTTCTTTTTCGGTTACAATAATAAGTTCCATAGAGTATACTTCCGGGTTTGCTGAAAGTCTGGAAATAGTTTCAAAAGTAAGACTGAATGGCAATACATGCCCAAACTGCTAAAAACGTATTTATCAATGTACATACACCTGATTTACCTTAAAAAGGCAGGTGAAATGATTGATTTTCATTTTTGATTTCAAATCTCAAACCTTACCTTTGCGGCCAAATTATACAACTCTTTTATGGCAAACGTTGGAAAGATAAAACAGATCATTGGCGCAGTGGTAGACGTTCATTTTACGGGTAACAATAAGCTGCCTGAGATTTTACATGCACTTGAAATAACCCGGAAGAATGGCGATAAATTAATCCTGGAAACGCAACAACATCTGGGAGAGGATAGTGTGCGTTGCATTGCAATGGATGGCACCGAAGGGTTGGTACGCGGTATGGAAGTGGTTGACCTCGGTTCACCCATATTGATGCCCATTGGCGAAGATATCAATGGACGGCTATTTAATGTAACAGGGGATGCCATCGACGGGTTGCCACAGGTGAGTAAAGTAAATGGACGGCCTATTCACAATAAGCCTCCCCTGTTCGAAAACCTGAGTACAGCTTCCGAAATACTATTTACCGGAATCAAGGTGATCGACCTGATCGAGCCTTATGCAAAGGGCGGAAAGATCGGGTTGTTTGGAGGTGCAGGGGTTGGAAAAACAGTTCTGATACAGGAGCTCATTAATAATATTGCGAAGGCATACAGTGGCTTATCAGTTTTTGCCGGTGTTGGTGAAAGAACGCGCGAGGGAAATGACTTGTTGAGGGAAATGATAGAAGCCGGGATCATGAATTATGGAGATAAATTCATTCACAGCATGGAAGAAGGCGGATGGGACCTGGATTCGGTGAATATGGAAGACCTGAAGGATTCAAAAGCCACTTTTGTATTTGGCCAAATGAATGAACCACCGGGAGCAAGGGCCAGGGTGGCTTTGAGCGGACTTACCATTGCAGAATATTTCCGCGATGGTGATGGCACGGGGAAAGGGAAAGACATTTTATTTTTTGTTGACAATATATTCCGTTTTACACAGGCAGGGTCCGAAGTTTCCGCCTTATTGGGGCGTATGCCTTCAGCCGTGGGTTACCAGCCGACGCTTGCCACGGAGATGGGATTGATGCAGGAGAGGATCACATCAACTAGGAATGGCTCTATCACATCCGTGCAGGCAGTGTATGTTCCTGCTGATGACCTTACTGATCCCGCACCGGCTACCACCTTTGCCCATTTGGATGCCACCACGGTTTTGAGCAGGAAAATTGCTGACCTTGGAATTTACCCGGCTGTAGATCCGCTCGATTCAACCTCCCGTATATTAACACCTGCCATTGTAGGGGATGCACATTATGATTGTGCGAACAGGGTAAAGCTTACGTTACAACGTTATAAGGAATTGCAGGATATCATCGCCATTCTTGGGCTGGATGAATTAAGCGATGAGGACAAACTAACGGTAAGCCGTGCACGAAGAGTGCAGCGTTTTCTTTCACAGCCTTTCCACGTAGCGGAACAATTCACTGGGTTGAAAGGAGTCCTGGTTCCCATCGAGGATACAATCCGTGGTTTTAATGCGATCATGGACGGGGAAGTGGACGAATATCCTGAAGCGGCTTTTAACCTCGTTGGAACGCTTGAAGATGCGATTGAGAAGGGTAAAAAAATGATGGAAGCAGCACAAGCTTAGGTATGAGGAGATAGGCGTTAGTTAAAATTATTTAGACAGCATTACAATATTAAAATTTACAGATGAAAAGCTATTGAATTTAAGACCGTAAATAGTATCGGGTAGATGCAAATCCATAAGTAGATTTTTGCCTAATACCTAAAACAACACTTTTCACATTCATACCTGATCATGACTTTAGAAATCTTCACACCCGAACATAAAATTTTCAGCGGCGAAGTATATGGTGTACAATTGCCGGGAATAGATGGTTCATTTGAAGTACTTGACCGGCATGCTCCGTTAGTAAGTGCACTGAAAGCCGGCAAACTTAAAATATTGAAGGATAAAACATCGGCTGATTTTTACAGCATACAAAGCGGATTTGTGGAAGTGATCAACAACAAAACAACCGTGCTGGTAGAAGGCGCAAAAGCAGAATAAGCACCACTTTATCAATCCAAATCCATAGGTCATTTAGTCATTTGTCATTGGGTCATTATTCATTTAACATTGCCCGGCTTTTAACTCTGTAAACTGATTTCCTAATGCCTAAGACCTGATACCTCA
>JBDUCQ010000193.1:0-4245 GCA_040003385.1 Ginsengibacter sp.
GGATTTATTATCAGAGGAATTTGGTGTTGCAACATTGTACACTACGCTTTTACCGTCTTTGGTTACACCCACTCCTTTTACCCGTCCAAGTTTCCATAGCAACTCAGGTGTCATTTTATTTTGAGCAAAAAGCAAACAGGGTAAGCATTGTAATATCAGCCAGGTCATTGTACGGGTCATATTTATACTTTTTGATAATGTCATGAATGTAAAGCTTAAATAAGCGTACGGAAAGAAATCAAACTTTAAGAAGTGATACGGTCAGGCGTTAATTTACTGCCCCGGTTGTGTTGCCTTTTGTTCAACCACCAGCCTACACTCCAGCACAAAAGCATATAACAAATTGCAAATAAAAATGAGCCCATGGCCCCTGGCGCGATTTGCTGGAAAAAAACATCATTGATCCACCTGTAAAATGGAAATCCGGGTTTAATATTGATCATATAAAATACGGTAACCAATAATTCTGACAACAGGTAAATTGTAAGAGGATTTTTTCCAAATATGATAAAAAACTTTGTCCAGTTAAAATTATTAAGCTTCCTTATTTCTACAATGTATATGACTACTGAAAGGATCAAAAGATCAAGCCCCGTTGTGAGTAAAACAAATGAGCTGGTCCACAGTTTTTTATTAATGGGAAACACCATATTCCAACATAAAGCAATGAAAACCAGCAAGGCCCCAGTGAGCATCAGCCTGGAAATTGTTTCGTAATTCTTCCCTGTTTTTTTAATGAACATACCTGCATAGTACCCGATCACCACGTTCACAATTGCAGGAAAGGTGCTCAGCACTCCCTCAGGATCAAATGGAATTCCTTCGCCATGATATAAATGATGGTTGCCAAATAAAAATTTATCAAGGTAAAGGCCAGCATTTCCAAGCATACTGAAGGGTTGCGCTTCGCTGCCAAAAAAGAGCAGCACCAGCCAGTAACCCACAAGAATAGATATGCTGATAAAATATACTTTTCGCTGTGAGAAATAATGGATCAGCAAGGCGCCAAAAAAATAGCAGAGTGCAATGCGCTGCAAAACCCCCATGATACGGGTATTGCGTATTGGCGCGCTGATGATATGCCCTGCGTCATCCAGGCGGAAAAAAGGGAACCAGTACATTAAATAACCAAATAAAAATAAGAGGAAGGTGCGCCTGAATATCTTAGCCAGCAGGATCCTGTGGCCCATTTGACGGTACTTATCCATGCTGAAACTCATCGCATTCCCAACAGCAAATAAAAAAGAAGGGAACACAAGATCAGTAGGGGTAAAGCCATGCCAGCGGGCGTGTTCCAAAGGGGCAAATGGTTCCGCACCGCTTCCGCCGGTATTCACGATGATCATGAAACAAATGGTCATTCCACGAAAAACGTCGAGAGATAAAAAACGTTCACGTACTTTCTGCATATTACATTTTGATGTACAACTTAAATATTACGGGTCGGTGATTGAGCTGCTGATCACCTGGTTTGCCGCAGGTGTAAATAGTACCACACCCTTTTTTCGTAGCATCACCCGGCCGGAGTCCTTAAATGTAATGTCAAGTGTGTACCGGATCGGGTTGATGAAATTTGTATCCGTGGAATTTCGTAAAGTGTCCTCCCGGAAAGAAAGGATATCAAATTCAGTCACCATGCCGATCTTACTCCTGATCTCATCTTTTGCTATGATCTGCCTTTTGTCGCTGTTGAAACTGCTGAGCTCACACGAACTGGCACTCATGATCAACATGATATTCAGGATGATTCCGGGGGATGTTTTCAAAAGTTTCCTATTTAATATTTCTGCTAACAGGCATCAACTTACTAAAATTAATTTATGGAGCTTACATTTAATTTTTCAATCCCATGTCGCTGATGATCCTGGCAATTTTTTCTTCCAGGATCTTTTCTGTTTTTTCAAATGATCCGATACCATCCAGCTTTGTATTCACACTAAAATAAAATTTAATTTTTGGTTCAGTACCACTGGGCCTTGCAGATATTTTTGTACCATCCGAAAGAATAAACTGCAACACATTGCTTTTCGGTAAGCTGATCGCTTCGCTTTTGCCAGTTGACAGGTTTTTAGAAACCTGTTCCTGGTAATCGAGCAACTGTACAACCGCAAGCCCATTGATCTTTCCCGGCGGATTATCACGGAAACCCTGCATCATCTGCGCGATTTCCTTTGTCCCGTTCATTCCTTTTTTTGTGATCGAAATCAGGTCTTCTTTATAAAAACCATATTGTACATACAAGTCTAAAAGTTTTTGAAAAATAGTTCTCCCGTTGCTTTTTTCAAAAGCTGCAATTTCGCAAATCATGGCCGTTGCGCTTTCGGCATCTTTATCTCGAACCTTGTCTCCGATCATCAGACCAAAACTTTCTTCTCCTCCCACTATGTAATTTTCTTTTCCTTCTTTTTCCTTTATCAGTTCTGCGATCCATTTAAATCCTGTAAGCACATTATAACATTTCACACCATTCGCTTCCGCTATCTTGTCAATAAGATCAGTAGTAACGATAGTTTTTATCACCATGTCATTGGATTTAGCTGTGCCATTTTTCTTCCTTGCCTCGATCATATAGTTAAACACAATCAATGCCGTTTGATTGCCATTCATCAGCACCCATTCTCCTTTATGGTTTTTCACCCCGATGCCCACACGATCCCCATCGGGATCTGTGCCCAACAATATATCGGCATCCAATTCTTTGGCTTTATCAAGGCCTATGCTCATGGTCTGCTTTTCTTCCGGGTTGGGATAAATGACCGTTGGGAAATTTCCGTCTGGCGTAGCCTGCTCCTCAACAATATGAACATTGTCAAACCCAAATGCTTTTAACACCTGTGGAACAACCATGATGCCACTGCCGTGAATTGGTGTATACACAATTTTAAGGTCATGCTGTGATTTACAAACTTCCGGGTTCACACTCAATCCTTTCACCATGTTTACGTATTGTTCATCAACTTCCTTACCTATCATGGTGATATTATTTTCACCCCCTTTCCATTTTACGTCATCGAGACTTTTAATTTTCTTAACTTCAGTAATCACATTTTCATCGTGGGGTGGAACCAACTGGCCGCCATCATCCCAATAGGCTTTGTAGCCGTTATACTCTTTTGGATTGTGCGAGGCTGTGCACACTACCCCACCCTGGCAATGAAAATACCTGATCGCAAAACTTAATTCCGGTGTAGGGCGTAATGATTCAAATAAATACACCTTAATGTCATTGGCTCCGAATATATTGGCCACAATTTCAGCAAATTCCCGGCTGTGATTCCTGCTGTCATGGGCAATGGCCACCGCAACCTCAGGAAAGGATTTTTTTAAATAATTTGCATAGCCCTGCGTAGCCATTCCAACCGTATACTTATTCATACGGTTGGTGCCAACACCCATGATGCCACGCAGACCGCCTGTGCCAAATTCAAGATCTTTGTAGAATGCATCTTCAAGCTCTTCAGGCTTTTCTTTTTGTAAACGGTTGATCTCCGCTTTAGTGGAGTCGTCGTAATTTGAAGAAAGCCATGTATTTATTTTATCCAGTGTTGACGTGTCCATAAAATGGTTTAAAATGAATTACAAATCTGTGTTTGAAGGTATTGAATTTTGATTATTTAAAAACCAATAACACTCATTCAACGTATTTTTGCTGTTATGTGTTTGAAACCATGGAATCGCTGGACATGCATTTTTTTTAACCTTATTTTCTTCAGCACCGTAACCCCTATACATATCAATGCACAGGACACTTCATCCGTAAATTATCTCAAAACAAATTCTCCATCACTTTCGCAGAATTCATTTTACAGAATCTATCCTTTCAACAAAAAGAGAGTGCGGCTGGTAACGGCGGCAAATATTGTTGGGTACAGCGGAATTATGGTTGGACTCAATGCAACATGGTATTCAAAATACCCCAGGAGCAGGTTTCATTTTTTTGATGATAATGCAGAATGGCTGCAGGTAGACAAAGCAGGTCATATGTATGGGTCCTATATTGAAAGCCGCTCCAGTAACGAGCTATGGCGTTGGACAGGGTTACCAAGGAAACAACGGATATGGATCAGTGGATTGAGTGGTGTGGCTTATGAAACCATCATTGAAACACTTGATGGTTTTTCTTCTGAATATGGCTGGAGCTGGGGCGATTTTTCTTCCAATGTACTCGGCTCAGCTTTGTTCATTGGCCAGGAACTTGGGTGGGATGATCAGAGGATCAAGCTGAAGTTTTCTTTTCATAAAAAG
>JBDUCQ010000009.1:0-42482 GCA_040003385.1 Ginsengibacter sp.
AATATTGAGTGTTTTTTATCAAATACAAAATCGATTCACCTTGTACATTTCGCCTTGCTCTAGTATCTCAACAGTTTTTGTATCATTTCGTCCAGGCGTGACAAAGCCATAAAATTTTTCTCCAGTTCACTATTGAATGGAATGGGTGTATCAAGCGAGGCACAGCGCATCACGGGTGCATCCAGCCACTCAAAACAATGCTCGGCAATCCAGGCTGCAATTTCGCCGCCGATGCCACCTGTAAGCACATCCTCATGCAATACCAGCACTTTACCAGTATTGATGACCGTTTTCCGGATGGCGGAAAAATCCATTGGCAATAGTGTTCTAAGGTCAACGATATCGAAGGAAATGCCGGGATGTGCATCTGCATACTCAACCGCCCAGTGCACACCTGCACCGTAGGTTATAATGCTAACGTGCTGCCCTATGCGCACCTGTCGCGCTTTGCCAATTTCAATATCATAATAGGATGCCGGTACAGCCCCCGAGATGCTGCGGTATAGTGCCTTGTGTTCAAAAAAAAGTACGGGTCCCGGGTCATTAATGGCTGCAATGAGCAGCCCTTTTGCATCTTCAGGAGTAGAAGGATACACTACTTTCAGCCCGGGGGTGTGTACAAACCATGCCTCATTTGTCTGGCTGTGAAAGGGCCCTGCAGCCACACCTCCTCCTGCGGGCATCCGGATGACCACGTCAGCATTCTGGCCCCACCGGTAATAAATTTTTGCGAGGTTATTAATGATCTGGTTAAAACCTACGGTTACAAAATCCCCAAACTGCATTTCTACCATCGTTTTAAATCCTTCCAGGCTCAGTCCGAGTGCAGCCCCTATGATTGCACTTTCACACAAGGGCGTATTGCGAACCCTTTCTTTCCCAAACTCCTGCAAAAATCCTTCAGTGATCTTGAAAGCGCCACCATAGCCCGCAATATCCTGTCCCATTAAAACCAGGTTTGGATGCTGACTCATTGACTGGTGAAGCCCTTCCCTGATTGCATCAATAAATCTTAAATTCCTGCTTTCCCCGGCAGGAGAAATACCCGGAGGCACGAAGGACTGATATACATCGTTCAATTCTTCTTTCGTGTCTGGTATCATTGACGGGGCTGCAGATGCCACCGCCAATTCGCTTTCTATATAACCGCTGAAATCTTTGCGTATACCCGAAACCGTTATATCATTTAAAATTCCTTCTTTTACCAGGAAATTTTCGTAATTTTTAAGTGGGTCCTTTTGTTCCCACTCCTCAAAAAGTTCTTTTGGGATATATTTCGTTCCGCTGGCTTCTTCATGACCACGCATCCTGAAGGTCATACATTCGATGATGTAGGGCTTTTGATTTTTTATGCAGTAATCACGCACCCCTTTTACTGTATCGTAAACAGTGAGAATATTATTACCGTCAATCCGGATGCCTTCCATTCCATACCCGATCGCCCTGTCAACCAGGTTGCTGCACCTGTATTGTTCACTGGCAGGAGTGCTCAATCCATAACCGTTGTTTTCAATGATAAAAATCACCGGAAGATCCCATACTGCCGCTACATTCAGCGCTTCATGAAAATCGCCTTCGCTTGTTCCCCCTTCCCCGGTGAAAGCAAGAGAAACCTTATCCTTTTTCTTCAGCTTATATGCCAGGGCTACCCCGTCAGCGATTGCCAGCTGCGGACCGAGGTGGGAGATCATTCCACAAATAAAATGGTCTTTGGTGCCAAAATGAAAGCTTCGTTCCCGGCCCTTGCTGTAGCCGTTTTTTGAGCCTTGCCACTGCATGAACAATTTTTGAAAAGGCATTTTGCGGCAGGTAAAAACACCAAGGTTGCGGTGCAGGGGCATGATCCATTCATCCGGTTCAAGCGCAAGGGTGCTGCCCACCGAGATTGCTTCCTGCCCGATACCACTGAACCATTTAGAAATTTTTCCCTGCCGAAGCAACAGGAGCATTTTTTCCTCGATCATCCGCGGCAATAAAAGATTCTTATACAAATCGATCAGCTCGTCTGCCGCAAAATTTTTCCTGTCGAATTCCATGCTGCGAATTTCATCTATTCCCTGTAAACAATAAGATTATTATACACTCCATCTTTTACGAAGACGCTGGAGGATCGTTGAGATAACAGATAATAACAGACCAAAAATAAATGCCCAAAGAAAGCCGTCTATTTTTATCCCGGATACAAATTTATCAGCGAGTAATATGATCAGCACGTTAATGACAAGGAGAAACAGGCCGAGGGTAATGATGGTGAGAGGCAGGGTGAGTATGATCAGCAATGGCTTTATGATTGCATTCAAGATCGCCAGTACCAAAGCAAAGATGATGGCTGTTGCGAAAGATTGGATCACGACGTGGGGTTCCAGCAGTTTTGAAAGGATAAAGACTGCTATGGCAGTGATGAGTAAATTGATGAGAAATCGCATAATTATTTTTTTTTGAAAGCTAGATTTAAATCACAACTAATTCAAAAAATTTCTCCGGCAACAAATACTTGTTCGAAAGAGCCATCAGCTCCTCAGCAGAAATATTTTTTATGGTGCGCATTGAATCATAAAAATATTTTTCATCCAGGTTGTTGAGCACCAGATTCTTCCACCTGCTGATTATTTTAAAGGGCCCGTCCAGCTCACCCAGGTTGGTTCCCATCATGTAATTCTTTACAAGCAGCAGTTCATCTTCCTCTACGGGTTCTTCCCTTAATATCTTCATTTCCTTATATACTTCTTCAATGGTTTGTTCGCAAACATCCTTGCCTGCCTCAGTGCTGATCATCCATGCTGTTTGTTGCAGGTGGTTCTGCAGGTAGCTGTGTATTCCGTAAGTATACCCTTTTTCCTCCCTGATGTTTGCCATGAGCCTTGATCCGAAAAAGCCGCCCAATAATGTATTGAGGATCATCACTTTTTTAAAATCAGGATGATGCCTGTTGGGAAATGGCTGCGCAATACGAATTGCCCCCTGCACTCCATCCGGGTCATTTTGGACACGCATTTTCTTCTCTGTCGCGGTATCAGTATTATTTACCGGGAAATCAATACTTTCATCCATGTGCCGGTCACCGAAAAATTTGTCGAGCTGGTCCCTGTAATCATTGGGGAGCTTGCCGGCAGCAAATATTATACACTTTCCTTTTTGATAAAATTTGTGATAAAATTCTTTCAGCAGGCTGCCCGATAATGCGTCATAATCTTCGGGCATGCTGAATTTACCATATGGATGTTCAGCACCGTACAATGACACATCAATCAATCTGTTGGCTACAAAATCACATTTTTGAAGGTTCACTGCCAATCGCTGGCGGCTGTTTTGTTTGAAAATCCCGATCTCCTCTTCCGGGAACGCAGCCTCATTGATGATCTCCCTTACTACAGGCAGCAACACATTCAGGTGCCTGGAAAGACAATGCAGCACAATGCTGGATGTTTCATTGTGGCAAGACCTGCTCAGGTAAGCACCATAATATTCAAAGTGATCGTTTACCTGGAAAGCTGTTTTGGTGGTTGTGCCGTTCTTTAATAAGTAATTGGTGGCTGGAGCTACACCGTTGTTTTGTTCAAAACAATTTCCGGCATAGAATACCAGCTCAATCATCATCACTTCTTCTGCACCTGCATTTACCGCATACACCTGGGTTCCGTTGCCCAGCTTAAACTGATCACAGGCTGTTAAAGTGAGGTCAAAATCAACTGCATCTTTTATAGGTGGTTGTTGTGTTCTGTTGAGCATAATTGCTTTTTATGGCACATTTGGTTTTGAACGACCCGCATCAATGTGTTCGTTCAATTCTCTGAATAATAATACAGGGTGTTGCTGTTGTTGACATCAAAAATATTACAGCTTTCCCGCTTGATTTCTTCGGCCGATACGGCCTGGTACATGGCCAGTTCTTTATTCATCAGGTCAGCATCCCCAAGCAATTCATAAGTTGCCAGGCTATTGGCCCTATTCATCAGGCTCACGTCTTCAAAAGTGATCAGGCTTTCAGTCTTGTTCTTCACTTTTTGAAGCTCACTTTCACTCACTGTTTCCGTTTTCATTTTTTCCAATTCTACTTCAATGCCCTTTTCGGCCTCTTCCATAGTAATTCCTTTCACCAGTTTTCCTTCAATGGCCAGCAAACCTGCATCCACACTTCCAAAATGATAACATTCAATATTGCTGAACAATTGTTTTTCTTTTACAAGGCTTTGGAACAACCTGGAAGAACCGCCGCCGCTTAACAGGTCAGTGATCAGGTCAGTGGCATAATACCGCTTATCCAGCCGGGGGTAAATGTGCCAGCATTTATACAATGCATCGAGCGGAACTTTTGCTTTTAAGGTCATCGTTCTTGGCTTTTTCTGCGCAGGTTCAGCCGGAAGTTTTCTGATGTATTTTTCACCAGGGGGTATATCACCAAACCATTTTTCGGCCAATGATTTAACCTGCTCAGTTGTTACATTTCCGGCTACAGAGAGGATGGCGTTAGCAGGGGTGTAGTGCTTGTAAAAAAAATTCTTTACATCCTGCAGGGCCGCATTCTCTACATGACTCAATTCTTTTCCGATCGTCATCCACCTGTAAGGATGTTTTGTATAGGCAAGTTCCCTCAGCTTATGCCATACATCTCCATAGGGTTTATTCAGGTAGTGTTCTTTAAATTCCTCACAAACAACCTTGCGTTGAACATCCAGGCTTTTTTCATCAAATGCCAAAGACAACATCCTGTCGCTTTCCAGCCAGAATGCTGTTTCCAGGTTCTCTGCGGGTATCTGAATATAATAATTGGTAAGATCATTGGTTGTATAGGCATTGTTATCTCCACCTGCCATTTGTAATGGCTCATCGTATGAAGGGATGTGAACACTACCGCCAAACATCAGGTGTTCAAAAAGATGTGCAAAGCCGGTTTGAGACGGGTCTTCATCCCTCGAACCCACATCATACATCACGTCAAGCACCACCATCGGTGTACTTTTATCCTCGTGCACAATGACCCTCATTCCATTTGCCAATACGAATTTTTCAAAGTGTATCATGGCTGCAAAACTGCATTATTTAATATCGAAATCCTAAAAATTTTCGGGAACGGTTGCAAAACGATTATGCGCTCACAGGATACTTCCAACCTTGAACGTTATGATAAGAGGTGCATTGTTTCGGGTAAGCACCACCTTTACCTTTTCTCCGGCCGTTTGCAGCGTATTTTTATATTGGGTGATGTTGTTACTGAAATTGTTGCCCACCGCAACGATCACATCATCCACCTTAAAACCGGCGAGGTCTGACGGTGAACCTTTGATGATATCGTCAACGATTATTTTTTCATCAATTAAATACATGCTCATCCCGGTATATGAATAATCAAAATCATCTTTAAAGTGCCTGTTGGGCAATAAATGGATTTCTCTTTTCGGATAATTGTAGATCACATTAAACCTTCTTAAAATATCATTGCCCAGAAGGCCACCGATATAAGGATACGAGGTTGCATTGAATTCATCGTCCAGGACATTGGTAGGTACTTTTCTAAACTGATAGGGGCCCAGTTTCAGCTCTTTGATCACCGTAAGTTCCATTCTTTTTTTGCCACCCAATCCTTCTGCCTGGATGGAAACAAATTTTCTGCTTTTCATTAAAAAAGCAGTGTCAGCCACAAATTTTTTGCTCAGCAAAAAACAAAGACCAGCCCCGGAGTCCAGATAAAAATTTGCCAGCGTAGACTTCTCATCCCTGATCCTCAAAGGAAGGATCGGCAATGCGGTAAACATCGGGTGAAGCAGGTAGCCATTCTGCGGATAACGAATGGTACCAGGTTCAAATACCTTAATCATCAAACTGTCGAAATCAACTTTTACGATGAACTTGTTGAGGAAACTATAACCAATGATCCCATCGATCTTTTCTCCATATACGCTGCTCAGGATCTCGTAGTCATTGATATAAAAGTCCAGGCCAGGCACCTGCAGCCCGGGTAAAACGAGCGTATTTCCGGGAGCATGGTCAACTTCTTTGATGCCTGCAATTCCATTAATGGTTTTGCCTGAAGGAAAATGAGGGATGTTAAATGCGGCACAGGTAGTAGAGTCAAGCGATATTCCACCGCTTCCGGTATCCAGCAGAAAATTAAAGGGCTGGGGATTGCTGTTGAACTTTGCCTCCAGCAATATAACACCCCCGCTTAATTGCCTGAAAGGAATGCTGGTGATAAATTTTGCAGCTTTAGTTGCCGCCCGCTTTTGGGCATACGGCTGAAAAATAAAAAGATTAAAAAAAAGGTAAAAAAAAATACATTTCATAAGCAATCTCCAAATTACAAGTTATTGAATGTATTTTTGTGCAGATTTTTTTTAAAGGTCATTTTATCGTGTAATTTGGTTATTTGTTGATCAGCAGTTTTAAAAAATAGCTTGAATTCAAGGCATCTGATTTCAACTTTCTACAGGAATGTCATCATTAAATCAACTCTCGTTGTTGGGAATGAATTTAGCAACCGTTTTTCAAAAAGCACTCAACCAGGAATTTCTTTCCATTACTGAAGGCATGTTTTTATATAATAATGCTGCATTACCCGAATTGATGCATGTAGCGAATGAGCTTAGGAAGAAACAGGTGCCACATGGAAAGGTAACATGGATCATTGACCGTAATCTCAACACTACCAACGTTTGTATTGCAAACTGCAAATTCTGTAATTTTTACCGGATCCCCGGTCACAAAGATGCTTACATCACCGATATTGAGACCTACAAGAAAAAAATCGATGAAACCATCCGGTATGGGGGTGACCAGCTTTTGTTACAAGGTGGTCATCATCCAGAACTTGGGCTTTCATTTTACGTTAATTTGTTTAAAGAACTCAAGCAACTGTACCCTTCTGTTAAACTTCATGCGTTAGGCCCGCCTGAGGTGGCACATATTACAAAACTGGAAAAATCAACGCATCGTGAAGTGCTGATCGCATTGCGTGAGGCTGGACTTGATTCATTGCCGGGACCCGGGGCAGAAATATTAACGGACAGGGTTAGACGCCTGATAAGCAAAGGGAAATGTGGTTCCAGGGAATGGCTTGACATTATGGAGGTAGCCCATCAATTGCGCATCACCACTTCTGCTACGATGATGTTTGGCCATGTGGAAACCCTGGAAGAGCGCTTTGAACACCTTGTAAAACTGCGCGAAGTGCAGGCAAAAAAACCAGCTGATGCAAAGGGTTTTATCGCTTTCATTCCATGGACATTCCAGGACGTTGATACATTACTTGCCAGGATAAGGGGAGTGCATAATTTAACTACCGCCGAAGAATATATAAGAATGATCGCCATCAGCAGGATCATGCTCCCGAATATCAAAAACATACAAGCCAGCTGGCTGACTGTTGGGAAGCAGGTTGCACAATTGTGCCTGCACGCCGGAGCCAACGATTTTGGAAGCATTATGATCGAAGAAAACGTGGTAAGTGCTGCCGGAGCTCCTCACAGGTTTACCAGCAAGGGCATCCAGCATGCCATCAGGGAAGCAGGGTTTGAACCACAATTACGCAATCAACAGTATGAATCCAGGCCTCTCCCTGAGGTCATGGAAGAGCAGGTGATTGATTATTGATATTTGCCAGTAACACTGTGTTTACCACAATAATTTTTTCCCTTCTTACGTTGTAATTACCTAATACCACTTATATGATCAGACTATATAGCCATGCGACCAATTTTGCAGCAAAATTGGTCCAGGGACTAGTGGCCAAATTAAGCCAGCATCCCGAATTTTATAACATCAGGCACTATAAAAAAATGAAAAGTCGTGGCAGAAAGCACGAAATGTTCTGGTAAGAAATCGGTCCCTGCAGGGAGAAACACTTCGGAATTTACGTGAATAAAATTTTTAGTGTTTTTACTCTTGCAAATAAGGGGGTAGATTTTATAATTTTGAATAAAATCCAATGTATGAAAACTAAAGTAAATTCTCAGAAGCTATCCATCTCGCTCCTCATGAGCAGTCTTTCCAAAAAATTTGTAATGTTGTTTGAATCAGGTTCAAAGAAAGATTTTCACAGGCTTAAAAATTTTATTACTTCTTAACTAAAGAGGTATTCTACATCTTCTTTGCTAAGCCCTTTCACAAAGGATGTATCATCGGCAATGAGTTCTTTTGCCAAAATTCTTTTACGTTCCTGGAGTTGTAATATTTTATCCTCAATTGTATCCTTACAGATCATCCTGTATGCAAAAATATTTTTGGTTTGCCCGATCCTGTGGGTACGGTCGATGGCCTGTTGTTCTACAGCCGGATTCCACCATGGGTCAACGATATAAACATAATCGGCTGCGGTCAAATTCAATCCGACACCGCCGGCTTTGAGAGAGATCAAAAATACCCGGCATTCATCATTGTTCTGGAAATTTTGAATTGCCCTTTCTCTTTCATGCGGCGGAGTACTTCCGTCAAAATATTCAAATACAATATTATTTTCAGTCAGCTTCTCCCTGATGAGTGCCAGCATTCCCAGGAACTGAGAAAACACCAGCGCCTTATGATCTCCAATATTTTCAGTGATCTCCCTGGTAAGCTCTTCAAGCTTAATGGAGTGATTCGGGTATTTTTCTTCTTCATTCAATATCGCGGGGCTGTCACAGATCTGCCTTAATTTCATCAAACCCTGCAAAATTGTAAGCTGGGATTTATCAATTCCCTGCTGGTCAATAAAGCCCATGATCTTATCACGGTATGAATTGCGGTAAGCCTCATATACATTTCTTTGTTCTTCTTCCATTTCACAGAAAAGTATGGTTTCCATTTTTTCAGGAAGATCCCTTGCCACCTGTTCCTTTGTTCGTCGTAAAATGAAAGGATAAAGAAGCTTGCGCAGATGATCTTTCTGTTCAGGTTCGCCGAATTTATCGATGGGTGTTGCAAATTCATTCCTGAAAAACTCCATCGATCCAAGCAAGCCGGGGTTTAAGAAATTCATCTGTGCGTATATGTCGAATGTGTTGTTCTGCAGCGGCGTACCACTCATGCACAACCTGTTTTTGGCTGTGAGCAGGCAAGCTGCTTTTGTGACTTTCGATGAGGGATTTTTGATTGCCTGTGATTCATCCAGGATCACATAATCAAATAATATTTTCATTAAAAGCTGAATATCGCTTCGAAGCGTTCCGTAGGTAGTGATGATCACATTGCTGGATTTTAATTCCTGCGGATCCCTGGTACGTACGCTCCCGTGGTGGATCAGGTAAGTAAGCTGGGGGGTGAATTTTTTTATCTCATTTTCCCAATTGTATATTAATGTGGTGGGACAAACGACAAGTGCCATCAGGTTTCCTTCCTGCTGGCTGTAATGACGCAACATGCTCAATGCCTGAACCGTTTTACCCAATCCCATATCGTCAGCAAGGATACCTCCCCAGCCAACATCATTCAGATAATTTAACCAGTGGTATCCTGTGGTCTGGTATGGACGTAATATGGAAAGCAGCTCAACCGGGGCTTCCACTTCAGGGATGCTTTTAAAATTTCGAAGCCTTTCATATTTTGCATCGAGCTCAAAAGAAAGTTCTTTTTCATCGCGCTTTTCATAAAGATCGTCGATGACGCTCAGGTGAAATTTAGACAACCGGAGCTTGTTTTCTCTGCCTTCTCCCACCTTGAAGAGCAATGCATATTTTTTAATCCATTCATCCGGTAAAATCCCAAGGGTACCATCCTTTAACTGCACAAATGATTGTTTGTTGGCCAATGCTTTCTTAATATCTGTAATACCGATGCGCTGGTCACCAAATGCCAGTTCAATTTTTGCGTCAAACCAATCCAACCCGCTGCTGACATGAATATGAGTAGAGGGCTTGGCTGTATTGAACCGGAAGTTTTTCAATGCCTCAAATCCATGAACAGGAACTTTCATATCCTTCATGGCGTCCACAAAAAGGAAAAACCAGTTGTTCTTCAAAACATCGGAGCCTTTTAAAACGAGGCTATTTCCATCCTGTGGCCTTATAAATTGTGAATGGAGGTTTTCCAGCCTGGTGATAAAATTTTGTTCCGATACCTTATTCCTGTGAACCAGTAGTATTTTTCCGGCGTCTGCCAGCGTGATGATTTCTTTGTCGCCGGACCGTACTTCAAATCCTTTATAGCTAAAAACCGGCTGAAACAGCAGGTAATCGCCCTTTTCAATGAGCATAAGTTTCACCTCCGGCTCACCATCCTTGATCTCTTTGATCAAAGATTTATCAAAGTGAACATTGTATTCTTTAGCAAGCGGCAACACAATTGTTTGCAGTTGTTCGTTCCATTCATCTTTATGGATGAGCAATGGCTTTTTATTAAAATACCTTTCAGCTACATGTACATCTTCCGGTTTTTGCCACAGGTATAAGCGGTCGCTGTATAAAAAAATTACAATGCTGTTCCATTCATTATTATTTAATGGGATCAATTGCCCATCAATCGTGGTAAAGCAGGTAAGCTCAAAATGTTCTTCTTTTGAAATCACTTTGAATCCGGGGGTAATCGATTCCTGGTTCAATACTGCCTGCACCAGGTTTTCTGATTTAAATGCCTTGCGCACGGGTAAATAGAATACAAATGGATCATCCTCGCTATCCTGGAAAATTTTTTTGAGCTTCGGGTGCAAGTATTCAACAATCAGTGCTTTTGTTTCCTCTGGCAACTCATCTTTATCGTTGTGAATGATGTTCTCCCAAAAACCGCTGAAAGGTGAATTCCTGTCGAGGTATTTATTGATCTCGCCCTGTTGCAATTTTCTCACCTGCTGGATAACCTGTTTGTCTTCCTCTGTAAGTAATTCTGCATTGATAAATTTCGTAAGGTCTAATTTCTCTGTTTTTGAAATAAATTTTTTTACAGGTTCGTCTGTTTCACCTTGTACCACATCAATAGAAAAATAAGGGTATAATTTTTCATTGCTGTTAAAAACGATTCCAAGCTTTTTGTTGCCGGGCATAGTATCTACGTCCGTGTAAGGCGCTCTTTCCGGCTGGTTTACCGGCTTTTCCATGGTTACAGGAGCCAGTCTCTTAATACCGGGATCAAGGACGCGGAGAAATGGTTTGCCCTCTTTGTATACAAATTCGAATTTTCCACTGATGTCTTCCGTTAAATTGTACCCGTAGGCTTCCAGCAGTTTATTCTTTTCTTTGTCCCAATTGCGTATGGTATCGAAATAATATGGACCGTATGCATTGAGCAATTGCAGGAACAGGGCAGTTTTGTGAACGCACAGCGCATGCCTGGTTTCATCGCAGCTGCAAGATGTATCCATGTTTTTCTCCTCATTCTTCTGAATCAGCAGCTTGTACCTTTTCCCTTCGTATTCAAGGGTCCCTTCTACCTTTTCATTCTGGGCTTTGATGATGTTGATTTTGGTAGATCTTAATATTTCCTCGGCTTCTGTAAATATTGTTTCCGAGCTCAGCATGCGTACGATTCTGAGATCGATGGATTTCATTTTTACTACCGTATGTTTCTGCTGGTAACTTGTTGGTTCATGATTTCCCAGTAAATTTTTGTCTACCATATCCTGAAGCTGGAAAAGCGCAGCGGCTTCATGACGGCATATATCACTGATGTTATAAGGACAGGAACAACGCAGGAGAAGGGTTTTAGGGTCGTTGTATTTTTGGATGTATACTTTATAGAAGGTGGTATAACTGTCATCGCGTACCCTGAATGTGATTGAATTCATCAGGTCGTCGTGCTCAATCATTTCTACATACCTGTATGTGTAAATTTTTTTCCCACGTCTAATTACTTCATCGGTACCGGAATTGTAAACGTATTTAATCAGGTGAGGTAGTGCCAAGCGATAATTCTTTTGATTCTATGTATAGTTCAAAAAAGAACAATTTGCAAAAGTAAAGAATTTCAGTGAGGTTTTAACTTGAAAGCTAAAGGTTTTACGGTGATTTTTTTAACTTCTTACAAGCCTTCAGCATATATCTGCAGTGTGAATCAGGCTCATTTTTTTGCAACCAGTCTGCCTTGTTCAAAAACGGGCAGCACATTAGCAATGTCTTCAGTTAAACAGAACCTGATGTCTTTTTCAAGGCCGAAGTTCATGAGCCTGTTGAAATGTGATGCGTTTTTGCTTTTCATGAATTCGTAAAGATCATCTTTTGCCTCTTCGTACAACGTTTCTGCAATCTGGCCGGCATCACAATCAATGGTAAAGTGTTTTTTGATCTTATTAATCACCGCACCCGCAAACAGTGTGTCCTCAAGGTTTACCCGGTCTTTCCATGCAGCACACGCCAATATCACATTTTGCTTTTCAGTTACCAGGTAATTGCAAACTGCGGAAAGATTGGTGAACGACCCTGTAATGATTGCCTTTGCATTTTCATCGAGCGCCATGTGGAGCAACTTTGTTCCATTGGTGGTGGTAAGGACGAGGGTTTTGCCGTGGATGAATTCCCGCGGATAATGAAAAGGCGTATTGCCGTAGGTTAAACCTTCCGCGATCTTTCCGTCTCTTTCCCCGGCCGTTATCACATCCATTTGTTTGCCGAGCTTAATGCAGGCAGATACACTGTCAACGGGAATGATGCTTTTAGCTCCGTTTTTCAACGCTTCAGCGATTGTGGAAGTGGCACGTAGTACATCGATAATAACAACAATGCTCGTACTTACGTCGTACAAATGCAAAAGGGCAGGTGATAAACAGGTATAAATCGAAGGGACTGTTTTCAATTGGTAACTTTTGAACTGAAAAATGAATTATACAAAAGGCATTTTCACCACCTTTGCTGTCAGCAATTTATCACGGATCTTGATGTACACCTGTGAATCTATAGTTGCGAATGAAGTGTTTACATACCCCATACCAATGGCTTTATTTAGCGTTGGCGACTGGGTTCCGCTTGTAACCCTGCCAATCGTTGCACCGATGTGATCCTTGATTTCATAATCATGCCTTGGAATTCCTTTTTCACTCATTTCGAGCCCCACCAGTTTTTGACCAACACCTTCCGCTTTTTGTTTTTCAAGTATCTCTTTGGCGGTAAAATCTTTCGTAAGCTTTGTGATCCATCCCAAACCGGCCTCGAGTGGACTAGTAGTATCATCGATATCATTGCCATACAGGCAATACCCCATTTCCAAACGCAAAGTATCTCTTGCGCCAAGGCCAATGGGTTTAATACCCGCCGCTCTTCCGGCTTCAAAAATAGCATCCCATATTTTATTGGGTGCATCGTTGCTGTCCTCAAAATAGATCTCTACCCCTCCGGCACCTGTATAACCAGTTGCACTTACCAAAACATTCTCAACACCTGCAAACGTGCCTTTTACAAAAGTGTAATATTTCAGGTTCATGATATCAATCTCCGTCAATGGTTGTAATATTTTAGTGGCATTCGGCCCCTGAACAGCCAGCAAACAAGTTTTATCAGAAATGTTATGCATCTCCACATTTTTTGAATTGTTTGCTACTATCCACTTCCAGTCTTTTTCAATATTGCTGCTGTTTACTACCAGCATATATGCCTTGTGTTCTTCAATACAATATACAATAAGGTCATCGATGATACCTGCGTCTTTATTGGTCATACAACTGTATTGTGCCTGGCCTGCATTCAGTTTAGAAGCATCGTTGGTTGTAAGTCGCTGAATAAGTTCGATTGCATTTTCACCTTTCAAAATAAATTCACCCATGTGGCTCACATCAAAAACTCCCGCATTAGAACGCACAGCTGCATGTTCATCATTGATACCTGTATAGCTGATGGGCATATTGAAGCCTGCAAACTCAGCCATTTTTGCACCCAGTGAAATATGCTTGGATGCGAATGGTGTGTTTTTCATGTGATAAATTTTAAGGTGCAAAAATAAGGGTTGACATTGGATGTTGATGCGATGACTCTATGATGATGTGTCATTGCTGTTTAAAAATAAAAGAGCTCCTTGCCTGCGCTTGGAGCCCTTCTTTGTTTCAACTTCAACTTAACTATTGAAACTATTTTATGGTCTTTTATATATCAAGAACGAAATCGTACTGGTTGCTTATTGGTGAAAATGCTTCAACTTTTGCAGGCTTTGTTTCTTCCAGTTTTTCCAGGCTTTTGTCAATTTGCTCTTTCGCCTTTTTAAGTGAATCCCTCACCTTTTGAACCTGCTTTTCTTTCAACAGCTTAAGCGAGTCTATGGCATTTTGTGTTTGATCATACCGGTATCCTCCGGTTGTGTCTTTAATAACCGGGGTTGACCCATCATTCCTATCCCTGTCATCGTTCCGGTTTTCGTTTTCATCCGTATTCCAGTTGCGGTCGGCTTTCATTCCATTCATTGTGTATAAACCGTCCTGTTTCATGATAAGATCGTCACCATAGTGATTCTCCCATCCACCCATTTCGTCCTTATCCCAGCTATTGTCCCAGTTGTGATCTCCCCATGGGCCATTGAACTCCTCCCAATGATTCCATCCTAATGTTTTGTTGATGTTGATCATTTTTCCAATGGGCACTGCAATCGTTACCACCACATGCTGGTTACGAAATTTGTCCTCTGGAGTTATCGAAATTCCCCTGTCAATATAGAGCAGTGAATCCACCTGCTGAACTGTATAATTCATTTTCGCAGCCAGGGTATCCGCAAATTTTCTTGTACGGCCGCTGCACATTTTTACCATTGTTACAGTAAAGCTGTCGGTTGATGACTGCACAATTCTGATCCTCACATTGTTTACATAAGATGTATCCTCATCGAAATTTGCAAATGGCGCGAAGTGCAGCCAGCCATGCTCGCCGTAATACCTGGTTTTGCCTGAAGCTGCTACTTCTAATTTTTTGATCCCGGGATTGACCATTGTTATATTTTCTTCTTTGATGGTATTCCCTGATTTAAAATCCTGACCTACCGAATAAATCAATGAAATGAAGCAAAATATGCCCAGCAGCCATAATGCGAGAAAAGAATACCTCATCAGGTGGCTTTTGCTTTTAATTCTTGCCAATCTCCTGATCAACCAGGTGATGATGCCTATCACAGGTACACCGATGAAAAATAACAAAGAGCCCCAGGCCAGCACGGTTTGCCACCCATCAGTGAGTAAATAATCTTTAAGTGGGAAAAGCCCGATGGCTGCGATTGCTATGCCGAAGAGTGCAGCTACGATGGCCAGCACTACACAGCCGATAATAAAATATCCGAATGCCTTTACAATGAACACAATGATGTCACCAAAGGAACTTCGCGTTCTTTTTGCAGCCTGTCCTACCTCACTTCCAAAAGATTTGCCGAATTCTTTTGCTTCTTTTCCCATTACGCTCACGCGTTGCTTTACGTCTTTCATCTCTTCTTTGACTGAATTTTTGATTGAATTCAGATCAACTTTTTCTCCTTTCATTTCCAATTTCTCAGAGGTGGTTGAAGCTTCCGGGATCACCAGCCAGAGAATGATGTAAATCAATACAGTTCCGGGACTGAAAGAAAAGCCCAGGAAATTCGGGAAAGATAATGGACCGAAATGCCCCCACCTGAAGAAAATTGAAATGAAAGGTATCAAAAACATGATGCGCGGGATCCACACGTTTATGTTGAAATAGCTGGCGATACCACTGCAAACTCCTGCGATTATTTTACTGTCAGGATTTCTGTATAACCTTTTTCGAACACCGTTTTGTACAGAATCACTGCTTGGAACAAACGCCCACAATAATATATAGGCAAAAAATCCAATTCCTGAAAAGATGAATACCAGGCGCACAATAATGGGTTCGATGTTGAAATAAGCTGCAATGCCACTGCATACTCCTCCCAGGATCTTGTTATTGGCATCACGGTACAATTTTTTGCCTTGGACATACCCTGATTGGCTAAAAAGTGGATCTGGATTTGTTCCCGTTGTATAGGAATTCCCTGTGGTTTCATCTGCATCAGCGAAATCTTTCGGCCTTCCCATATTGTTGATGATCACATTCACATCTTCATCAGTAATACAGGTCGCACCATTTTTAATACGCTCCTGGAACAACTCACCGATACGGCTTTCGATATCGTTGATGATCTCATCACGCCCTTCTTCAGCAGCAAAATAATTTCTAAGACTGTCCGTATATTGTTTTAGCAAATCATAAGCGGTTTCTTCTATCGGAACCACCCTGCCCTGGAAATTTATGTTTATTACTTTTTTCATCTCAGTTCAATTTATTGGTTTGTTGAAGTTGTATTAGTAGTTAATCCATTTTCACCTATAATGGTTTCAACGGCATTTGATAGCTCTTCCCACGTACTTTCCAGTTCTTTATAGAATGCTGCACCTTTTTCAGTAAGCGAAAAATATTTACGCGGGGGTCCGCTATTGCTCTCGACCCACCTGTATGTAAGAAATTCAGCATTCTTTAACCGGGTTAATAAGGGGTAAAGGGTACCTTCTAAAATATTCAGGTTGGCAGCTTTCATCTTATCTATAATGTCAGATGGGTAAGCTTCACCCAATTTAATAACAGATAGGATACAGAATTCAAGTACCCCTTTTCTCATCTGGCTGGCTGTATTATCAATATTCATAGTTTTTTATTTTCACAGCATTTATAATTATTATACATTTTCTGACTCAAAGATAATACAATTATAATACTATGCAATACATAATACCCGTTTTTTTAAAGTAGCTGGCGGTAAATAATAATAGCTAATGGACCAAGGCGTAGGCTGGTATTATATTCCAGGCGAAAAAGAAGGAAATTTTTTAGATCAGGGAAGTAAGTGAATGGTAAAATAGCATGATGATCGGTAGAAGCAAACCCCCTATTTCAGTCAAAATCGATTGATCGGGTTTTCTAATCCCTATTTAAAGAAATGATACACCCCAAGGCTCATCATATAAGCCAGTCCGGTCATGTAGACAAGCTGGATAACCGGCCACTTCCAGCTCCTGGTCTCCCTTTTTACGACGGCAAGCGTACTCATACATTGCATAGCAAGTACATAAAATACCAATAAGGACATTCCAGTTGCTAAATTGTATACTTTGCTGCCATCCGGCCGTGTAGCTGCAGCCATTTTCTGGCGCAACGTTGTGTTGTTTTCGTCTTTGCTGTCTCCAACACTATATAAAGTGGCCATTGTACCTACAAATACTTCACGCGCAGCGAAAGAAGTGATCAATGCTATCCCTATCTTCCAGTCGTAACCCAATGGCCTGATAGCAGGTTCTATGGCCTTACCCAACAGCCCGGCGTAAGAATTTTCCAGCAATTCTGTTTTCCTTGTTTTTGAAAGCTCTGTTTTCTCCTCCGGGTGGAGGGTTTGCAGGGCTTCGTAGTGTGCTGAGACTTCGCGCATTTTTTGTTTGGGTCCGTACGAGCTCAGTCCCCATAACAATAAGCTGATCAGCATGATCACTTTGCCGGCATCAAAAACAAAGATCCTTGCTTTTTCCACCATCGTGTAAAATACATTCGCCCAACGTGCTCCCCGGTATACCGGTAACTCCAGAATAAAAAAGCTGCGTTCCGTGCTTTTGATGAACCATTTCATCACGTATGAAGATAAAAAAGCCATAATGGTTCCCAACATGTACAGCGACATCATAACGAGACCCTGGAGGCTTAAAAAACCAAAGTACAGGTGCCGCGGTATGATCAGCGCAATCAGCACGGTGTAAACAGGCAGCCTGGCACTGCAGCTCATCAGGGGGGTGCACATAATTGTGAGAAGCCTTTCTTTTTTATTTTCTATGTTTCTTGTACTCATGATGGCCGGTACCGCACACGCCAGCCCGCTGATCATCGGCATTACACTTTTGCCATTCAGTCCCGCCCTGCGCATAAGCCTGTCCGTTAGAAAGCTGATCCTGGCCATATATCCCGTATCCTCCAGCAATGTGATGAGGCCAAAGAGGATCATGATCTGCGGTACAAATACCATAATGCCGCTTAAGCCTGCCAGCACACCATTGATCAGGAGATCGCTGAACCAGCTGGAGGGGAGCACATTGCCCAGCCAACCTCCCAGCTGGCTGAAACTCCATTCTATGGCGTTCATGGGATATTGTGCCATCCAGAAAATACTCTGGAACAATAAAAAAAGCACACTGAATAAAATAGCATATCCCCAAAAACGATGTAAAAGAATATTATCAAGCTTTTCGGTAAACAATGCTTTTTGCAGGGGGTCTGCCTCAATTACATGGAGCTGCATAATGTGCCTGATCCGGCCATACCGCAACATTATTTCTTCAGCCTGGGTTTTGGTGGGATTGAATTTGTTCTGAACTTCTATGTTTTCAATATTTTCCTGTACCTGGACGGGTAATGCCAGGTTTTCATGATGAATCAGGTAATGGATCGCGCGATAATGACTAATGCCCGGAAAAATATGAAGTACTTCTTCAACGGCTTCTGGTGCGAGTGATTTACTGTCTATAAGATCCCGGGAAGGAGTTCTTTGTAAATTCTCTAATGCAAGTTCCAGGGTTTTCTTCAACAGGGTAATTCCCTTATTTTTTCTCGGGTTAACTGCAACCACCGGAACTCCAAGTTCTCTCTCAAGACCCGGAATATCGATCTGGATATTTTTTTTCCGTGCCAGGTCCATCATGGTGAGGGCCACAACTACAGGCTTTTTAAGATCAATGATCTGGGAGCAGAATAAAAGGTTGCGCTTTAAATTTGAAGCGTCTGCAACAAGCAGGATCACATCAGCTTTCACCTCCGGGTCCTGGTCAAGTAATACCCGGTAAGCAACCCATTCATCCTGCCTTTTTGGATAGAGGCTGTAAGTGCCGGGAAGATCAATGATATTGGCCGCAAATTTACCGGAGAGTTTGAGAGAACCTGTTTTCTTATCAACCGTTACACCGGGAAAGTTTCCCACCTTTTGATTTAACCCTGATAATGAATTGAACAGAGAAGTTTTTCCACTGTTGGGATTTCCCACTAATGCAATATGTAAGGAGTTTGACAAAAAACTTATGGAAAAAAGTAAATTTAAAATTTACTGCCTTGTTAACCTTACGAATTCAGAAAACAGATTTGAATACGCATTCGTTTTAACATACGGGTCAACCATCTAATCTGCTAAATTTGCTTTTATAAATAGTGCGAACTCATGAAAAAATTTATTACCATTCTTCTTTTCTTTTACGGCCCGGCCATTGGCCAAAAACTAAAGAAGGCAGATATGGCCATTCTCGCCGGCCTTCGCACTCACGTAACAACGCTTTCAAATGATAAACTTGAAGGAAGGCGCACCGGAAGCCTTGGGGAAAAAATGGCCTCCGGTTATATCATCGAACAATACAATGCGATTGGATTGTTGCCAAAAGGCGACCCCAAAAGTTACATTCAGCAATTTGAGGTACAAGAAGGGCGGCAGATAAATCCTGCCACTTATTTGATTGTAAACGGTAACGATCTTTCCATTGAAAAAGATTTTTTTCCCCTTGCTTTCAGTGGAAATGGATCCCTGGAGGCTGCCCCGGTGATTGCTTTGCAGGAAAAGGGAATGCCCTGGTTTTGGGATATCAGGGATGTTCTTGAAAAAAATAAGGCAAATCCCCATTTTGATGTTACAGAAGAAGTAAAGATGAAAGGTGCGGATGCGGCAAAAAAAGGTGCTTCAGCCCTCATCATCTTTAACACCTCATCTATCGACGATGAATTAAAGTTTGAAGGCAGGCAGAAGTCTGAGACAATCAATATCCCGGTATTGTACATCAGCAAGCCAGCCAAAGAAAAATTTTTTCATGATGAATCGTCCGCAATGGACATGAAACTGAAAGTAGACATCGGTGAAAAAAGAAGGACGGGCGGAAACGTAATCGGGTATATTGATAACGGTGCCGCCACCACGATAATTGTTGGAGCGCACTACGACCACCTTGGTTACGGCGAAGACCACAATTCACTGTGGACAGGCAGCCGATCTGTACACAATGGTGCAGACGACAATGCCAGCGGTACCGCGGCGGTGATAGAGCTTGCTCGGCTTGTAAAAAATTCAAAACTCAATCATCACAATTATTTATTTATTTGTTTTTCGGGAGAAGAACTTGGATTGTACGGCTCAAAATACTTTACCGAGCACGCCGATCTTGGTAACGTTGATTACATGATCAACCTGGACATGGTAGGCCGGCTGAATGACAGCACCCACAGCCTGATCATCGGCGGATATGGAACAAGCCCTTCCTGGTCATCCATCTTACCTGTAAAAGATAAAAATTTTATTATCAAATTCGATTCGAGCGGTGTTGGCCCTTCTGATCATACTTCGTTTTACAGAAAAAATATTCCCGTGCTGTTTTTTTTTACCGGCACGCACAGCGATTATCATAAACCAACAGATGACGTTGATAAAATAAATTTTCCGGGAGAAGTACAGATCGTTAAATACATTTATAAAATTCTAGAGACCACCGATAAGGAGCAAAAACTTGCTTTTTTAAAAACCCGGGAACCGCAAATGGGACAATCCAGGTTTACGGTGAGCCTGGGCATCATGCCTGATTATACCTTTAACGGCGCAGGTGTAAGAGCAGATGGAATCGTGGATGGAAAGATCGCCCAAAAGGCGGGCATCCATGCAGGCGATATAATTGTTCAGCTTGGAGATTATAAATTTTCAGATGTCATGTCTTACATGGGTGTCCTGAATAAATTTAAAAGGGGAGATGCTACCAGGGTCAAGGTCATCAGGGGCAAGGAGGAACTGACGTTCGATATTGTATTTTAAAGGAATTGAAGTAAGTAAAGTAGCGTTCGATTTTAGACATGCATGATCATTCATTAGACCATGAAACTTAAAATAGACAACGAGGTTTTAGTGGAAGAATTTTTCCAGGATACCCGATTACTGGGCATCGTGGCCCCTGTAAAGATTTACCAGTTTTGCTGGCACCTCAACCAGATGCTGAGGTTTGATTTCAGGATCAACAACAACCTGGAAATTCAGCTGAATAAAAAAAACCGCACCTATTTTTTTTCAATCTATGAATATGGTGAAAAGGGAGGCACGGTAAAACATTACTTGTACAACAACCAGTTTGATGGTGAATACCTACTGCCTGAATTCAGGCATCTCGATTTTTTGTGGCTGATCAAGGATGACATCATGCAGAACGAAGAGATCAGTGCGCTCACAAGCTCAATCCGGACCATCCCTGCTGTACAACTCATAACGGAGATGACCAATGAAAAAATAAAAAACAAACAGCATCTTATATTTTAACAACAATTCATACGAAATATGTGGACAGAAACAAATAACAAACTCTACAAAAAGTTCGAGTTTACCGACTTCAGTGAAGCCTTTGCATTCATGACACGAGTGGCGCTTGCAGCAGAAAAAATGGACCATCACCCTTTATGGACAAACGTGTACAACAAGGTTGAGATCTGGCTAAACACTCATGATGCCGGAGATGTCGTTACAGAAAAGGACAAGAAACTTTCTGGTATCATCGATGGACTGGCTTAATCTTTAACAAGAACGGTCTTCTCTTGCTTTTTGATGAATGTACCTACAGGCTCAGTGTGCAATCCAATTCCATATTCTTCAAATGCCAGCATCACTTCCTGACTTCCTGCCGGGTCTACTGCAATGAGCAATCCTCCATTGGTCTGGGGGTCTGGTAAAATTGAAAAAGCTTCCATTACATTGAGGCCCTTGGAAAATTTGACCTTGCTGCTGTAACTGTTCCAGTTGCGGAAAGTTGCATCGGGTACAATGCGGTGGGAAAGATATTCTTTTACTCCTGCGATTATGCGTACTCGTGAGTAATTAAGTTCTGCTGATAAATTGCTGCTTTCGGCCATTTCAATCAAATGGCCCAAAAGGCCAAAACCAGTTACATCAGTCATTGCCGTGACTGCCTTTATACTTCCCATTCTTTCACCAATACTGTTTAGGCGGGTTAGTTGTTCCATAAATTCTTTCCTGTGATCAGCCTGGAGCAAACCTCTTTTCTGTGCTGTTGCAAGGATCCCTACACCGATTGGCTTTGTAAGGAAAAGGATGTCTCCTTCATTTGCAGTATCATTCTTTTTTAAATGAGCAATGCTAACCATTCCGTTCACCGCAAGTCCAAACATTGGTTCGGGCGCATCTATACTGTGTCCTCCTGCCAGTGGAATCCCTGCCTGTTTACAAACTTCACGGCTGCCTTCTATCACCTTCCTTGCCAGGTCTGCAGACAGTTTTTCTACCGGCCAGCCCAGGATGGCAAGGGCAAGAATTGGTTTCCCCCCCATGGCATAAACATCACTGATGGCATTTGCAGAAGCAATCCTGCCAAAATCATAAGGGTCATCAACTATAGGAGTAAAAAAATCTGTTGTAGAAATCAACGCATTCCCATTGCCAATATCATAAACCGCGGCATCGTCCTTGCTGCTGTTTCCCACCAATAAATTCTGATTGGGGGTTGTGAAGCTGCTTTTTAATATTTCATCGAGTACTGCCGGGGATATTTTACAACCACACCCGGCTCCATGAGAATACTGCGTGAGCCTGACGGGTTCACCTGATTTGTCGTCGTTTGTGATCATGTCATTTAAAAATCAATTGTGTTTCCTACGTAAAATAATCGCGGAATTTTTTTGCAAATCGCCTGCAAACCTGATTTCATACCTTTCATTCCCATCCTGCAAAATCAATAGCCCGGTATTCGGCGGAATGCTTCCAAGATTTTCAGCGTACATGATCAGTTGAATAGAATCACCGAGGTCTGGCGTAAGGTAAATGGTTTTTGTGATTGCATTTGCAGTCAGTCCCTGCCTTGACATGATCGTTTTCCCATTCAACACTACGCTTACCGTGTCACCGTCAACTTCCCCGTTGTCGTACAAGTTGAGTACAAGGCTGTCTGTTTTTACGTTCACACTCCTGATGGTTTCTATTTTTCTTGTAGCCAGTTCAGCAGCCGGGACGGGTGTTATATTAAGCAAAGGCTGGTTTTTAGGTAATGAAACGATTTCCTTGGGTTTGGCAATAACCGTTGCAGGAATTTTGGTTTCCGGCTCCATTGTTTTCACCACTTCTTTTGGTTTCGGAATTACGACCGGAGGTTTAGGAACTGGCCGTGATATAACGACTGCTGGTTTTTCCACCGGTGGTTTTAGTACAACCTTTTGAGGGGGGACAATAACTACCGGCTTAGGTTGTAGCTTCTCCGGTGTTTTGGATTCAGTGTTTTTTGCAACATCCTTTACTGTAGGTTTATTTAAAGTGATGACGGGCTCTATTATTGGTTTTGGTTTTGGTAGATCAGGATCCGCTACTGGTTTCTCCTCATCCTTTGGAGGGGTTGGAAGCAGCTTAGCTTTTTCGATCGGTGGATTTGCAATCGCAACCACTTCCTTTTCTTTCACTTTAGGAGGAAGGAAAGTAAGTGTATTTACAAGGTTCATCTCTTCAAGCTTTGGGATTATTTTAGTTGACGCATAATCATTCCTCCTGGTCAACCTGATGGAACCTGTTGCGGGAGCATACTCCTTTGTTGGATTGGTATTGAATGGGCCGCTCAGGATGATACCCGAATCTCCTGTTTGTATACTCAGCAGGCTGAATTGCTTTACACCCTTTGGAGGTGGTTCTGCATAATTGTTGTACAGCCATTTTTCATCCTCGAGGTAGAGCTTATTGTTCTTTCGTTTTATTTTGATCGCTTTCAATCCAATATTTACAATATCATCTACATTGTCTGGTTTCCAGGTAGTGTGGGAATACCCGCTCAGTTTTCCTTTTTCTTCGCTGATGGTAATTTCGTAGGGAACAAATTTTTGAGTGGTATCATTATACAGGGTACCGGTCCATACCCCGGAGATATCCTGGGCAAAGATCTTTAAGGGAAACAGCAATAAAATTAAAATCGTTTTCATAGTATTAAACTTCCTGGAGAAATAGTTTATGGATATTTACTCCTGTATTAACGTTCTCACAGGGTATTATATTTAATTTGTTCTCAAAATTTATCCGGTTATGAAGGCCTTTTGAATAAAGCTTATCATAGTATTTTAACAGGATGCTGAAACAGCTGCTAACCTCATTCTCCAACAAAGCGCTGATCGCCATTTTTGTTTCAAGTCCACCGAGACGTTTTTGTATGCGCATGATTGCATTCACCAGCTTTTCCTTCTCAAATTGGCCATAGGTATCAACCAGGTATTCCAATCTTTTCTCAAATGGAATGTCAAAAAAATAAAGCTTGCTGTTGCGCATCTGGTCAAAAAACTGCTTGGGAATATTCAGTAACCCTATGCGCTGACTCTCATCTTCTAGCCAAAATCGCTCCAAAGCATTTCCGTTCCGGTTTTCCCTGCCCCTGCAGAAATTGAACAATTGAACTCCCAATAAATTTTCAAACATTTCCTGGCTGGGTTGTGACTGTTCACCCAAGGCTCCGAATGCTGAACCTTTATGGTTTGCCAGGCCTTCAAGGTCGATCACAGGGTGACCAAGGGTTGCCAATTCATGTAACAAAATTGTTTTACCTGAACCAGTGTATCCACCCAAAACTCTGATCTCATAAGAAAGTAAAAATTGCTGCAAAACCAAATTACGAAATGCCTTGTATCCTCCCGTTAAACTAGTTACCCTATAACCATATAAGTCCAGCAACCAGGCCACTGCGGCACTTCTCATGCCTCCACGCCAGCAATGTACGTATATGTTTCTATCGTAGCCTTTCAGTAAGCCCTCCACTTCTTCCACCATTTTTCTCATCTTCACACCGAAATAATCCAGCCCTGTTTTTATCGCCTTTTCCCTGCTTTCCTGCTTGTAGGTTGTGCCTATGATCTTTCTTTCTTCATCACTGAATAACGGAAGAGAATAGGCGCCGGGAATGTGTGCGTGCTTAAATTCTGCAGGGCTACGCACATCCAGTACCGGATGATCCTTTGACAATAATAAAAACTGATCAACAGGTATTTTTTGTATCATTATTGAATCACTTGAAAAATTCTGTCCATCTTTACTACGCTTACATGAAACCTTTACAAAATTTTTTTTACGGATTAAAGTTAATGCCGGTTTTGATCTTCCACTTGTTTGTAGTTCAATTTTTTACCTGGTTCGGGCTTTTTGCATTGTGGATTTATGCAACACCTGCTATTACAAGATATATTTTTAAAACCACAGATGCAGGGAGCGGCAATTTTGAAAGTGGGATTATGTGGGTGGGATATTGCTTTGCCTTCTACAGTTTATTTGCAGCATTTTTATCTTTTTTTATTCCAATGGCTAACCGGAAATTCGGCATTTTAAGAGTGCACGCTTTTTCACTACTGGTTGGGTCTGCTGGGCTTTTGGCGTTGTTTGCCGTGCACAACAAATGGGCTTTATTCATCCCCTTTGCCTGTATTGGCATTGGATGGAGCAGCATAAGCAATATCCCTTATAAAATTGTAGCATCACTTGCAGGCGAAACGAAAATTGATTTTTTTATGAGTGTATTTGGGTTTTCTGTCGTGATCCCACAGATCCTTGCAGCAACTATGCTCGGTTACATCACCATCCACTTGTTAAACAACAATACATTGTATACTATTTTGTTCGGAGGTGCATCCATGATGGTCGCTTCCGCGATTATGTTCATGATCTCGCTGAACGGTGATTCCGGGAAAGACGAGGTATTGCCTTTAAATGATTCAACTACAGAAAAAGGCCAGGAAGGATATTAACCGTTCATGGAAGTTAAAAATTCCATGTTGTCCTTGGTTCCCTTCATATTTTTCATCAGGGTATTGATGGCTTCTTCGGGGTTCATATCAGCCATGTGATTTCGCAACACCCACATTCTTTTAAGAACATCTTTATCAAGCAAAAGGTCATCACGACGGGTTGAAGAAGCCACTATATCAATGGCCGGGAATATACGCCTATTGGACAATCTCCTGTCGAGTTGCAATTCCATATTGCCGGTTCCTTTGAATTCTTCAAATATAACTTCATCCATTTTACTGCCAGTATCAACAAGAGCTGTTGCAATAATGGTAAGCGATCCTCCAAATTCTATCTTACGGGCTGCACCAAAAAATTGTTTGGGTTTCTGCATCGCATTTGCCTCCACACCGCCGGACAATACTTTACCGCTTGCAGGTGCTACTGTATTGTGAGCTCTTGCAAGCCTTGTGATGCTGTCTAATAATATAACCACATCATGCCCGCATTCAACGAGGCGTTTTGCTTTTTGCAGTGCCATTGTGCTCACCTTCACATGTTTTTCCGCAGGCTCATCGAATGTTGAAGCAATGACTTCTGCGCGAACACTTCTCTCCATATCAGTCACCTCTTCGGGACGCTCGTCAACCAAAACAATGATGAGATAACATTCTGGGTGATTTGCTGCAATTGCATTTGCAATTTCCTTCAGCAACATTGTTTTACCCGTTTTAGGCTGGGCAACGATCAGCCCACGCTGTCCTTTACCTATCGGCGTAAAGAGGTCCATGATCCTGGTGGAAAGATTATCCGGCGCCATGCACAAATTCAATTTTTCAAAAGGAAACAGCGGCGTAAGGTAATCAAAGGGTACTCGATCACGTACTTCTTCAGGTCCTTTGCCATTGATCGTTTCTACTTTCAGCAATGCAAAATATTTTTCGCCTTCTTTGGGTGGACGAACTGAACCATATACAGTATCACCGGTTTTTAATCCAAAAAGCTTGATCTGTGACGGAGAAACATAAATATCATCTGGAGATGACAAATAATTATAGTCACTACTTCTTAAGAACCCATACCCATCAGGCATCATTTCCAAAACTCCCTCTCCAAGGATCACCCCATCAAATTCTATATTGAAAGCGGTCTCTCTTCTTTGCGGAAAGTTTTTCTGTTGAGTGCCCGATCCTCCATTCATGGGAGTTTCAGCAGATTGAGGAACGTCATCATCGTTCAGAAGATCAATGAGGGCCGGCGCAATGGAGCGAATATCCTGCTGCGACATATCCGGTTTTTCATTGGGGCGGTCGTCTTCATCACCTTCTTTACTTTTTTTCAACGGCTTTTTCCTCTCCGGAGCGATTTCAGGCTTTTTTGATTTTACCTCAGGTTTTGCTTTTTCTTCTGCGATTGCAGGAGCAGAAACGGTTTCAACCCCGTCTGTTGCCAGCGGCTTGATGATCCTTTTACGCTTGGGCTTTTCCCCTTCAGTTGTTTTGTCAGAATTATTCATCACAGATTGTTTATCCAGAATTTTGTATATCAGCTCCTGTTTATCGAGTTTTTGAGCATTGGAAATGTTTTGTTGCAAGGCTATATCCTGCAACTCGGGAACGAGCATATCGTTCAGTTGTAAAATGTCGTACATAAAGGACTTGTAGATTATTACACAAATGCAATCTTACTGAATGTGAAATCTTGATTGTGAAATCTAATTGTGAAATCTAATTTTTGATGATTTATATGGAATGGATTCTTATGAGCTGAAGAGCATTAGAGAATAGTAGAACTGATCAGCGTTTCCAATGCAATAATACACCAATTTTATAAAAAAAGAAAACTTTTTTGGCCGGTGATCCGGTAATCATACTGTATTCGATGGAACAATCGATCAAAAAAATCGTGAATGACCCTGGTTCGCTAAGTAAATAACATTTAAGCTATACTGTATCTTTGCCAACCTTGAAAAATATATGATCAGTAAAAGAACGAAAATAAAAGAATTGATTGCACACGCGGTACCGGGTGCAAATGTGACTGTGATGGGATGGGTGCGTACTTTCAGGAATAACCAATTCATCGCATTGAATGACGGTAGTACCAATACCAATATCCAGGTGGTTGCTGAACTGAACAAATTTGATGATGGCCTGTTAAAAAGAATTACAACCGGGGCTGCAATCAGTGTTTCAGGTGAAATTGTCACGTCTTTGGGCAAGGGTCAGCAAATTGAGATCCGGGCAGACAAGCTGGAAGTATTGGGCGACAGTGATGCTGAAAAATTTCCCCTGCAGCCTAAAAAGCACAGTCTCGAATTTTTAAGGGAAAACGCACACCTTCGTTTCAGGACCAATACTTTCAGTTCCGTATTCCGTGTACGTCATACACTTGCTTTTGCCATTCACCGGTTTTTGAACGACAAAGGATTTGTATACCTGCATACGCCTATCATCACTGCATCTGATGCGGAAGGTGCCGGTGAAATGTTTCATGTTACCAACTTTGATCTTGCAGACCCCGAAAAAAATGAAGATGGTTCAATAAATTTTAAGGCCGATTTTTTTGGAAAAGCAACCAACCTCACAGTGAGCGGCCAGCTGGAAGCAGAGTTGGGAGCTATGGCGCTCGGAGATGTATATACTTTCGGCCCAACATTCAGAGCAGAGAATTCAAATACAACCCGACACCTTGCAGAATTCTGGATGATCGAACCTGAAATGGCATTTGCCGACCTGGAAGATGATGCCAACCTTGCAGAAGCTTTTATCAAATATATTATCAACTATACGCTGGAAAAAAACCGTGACGATCTTGATTTTTTATCGTTACGGCTGCTGGATGAAGAAAAACAAAAACCCCAGGCAGAAAGAAGTGAGATGAACCTTATCGAGAAGCTCGAATTCGTGATCAAAAACGATTTTGAACGTCTTACCTATACAGAGGCGATTCAAATTTTAAAAGATTCCCCACACAACAAAAAAGGGAAATTTCAATACCTGATTGACGGATGGGGAGTTGACCTGCAAAGTGAGCATGAACGTTATCTTGTTGAAAAGCATTTTAAAAAGGCGGTGATCCTTACCAACTATCCAAAAGAGATCAAGGCGTTTTACATGCGGGTGAATGACGATGGAAAAACCGTTGCTGCGATGGACATCCTCGCACCCGGGATCGGTGAAATCGTAGGTGGTTCTCAAAGAGAAGAACGGCTGGATAAATTAATTGAAAGGATGAACGAGATGAATGTTTCAACTGAAGAATTAAACTGGTATTTAGATACAAGGAGATTTGGTACCTGCCCTCATGCCGGCTTTGGGCTAGGGTTTGAAAGACTTGTACAATTTGTTACCGGGATGACGAACATACGTGATGTGATCCCATTTCCCCGCACACCGAAGAATGCGGAATTTTGAATAATAGTTTAGAAGTTTTTAGTTTAGAGTTCTTAGTTTAGAGTTCTTAGTTCTTAGTTTAGAGTTCTTAGTTCTTAGTTTAAAATCAGACTTCAAACTTTAGACTACGAACTCCGAACTCCGAACTCGAGACTCGGGACTCGGGACTCGGGACTCAAAACTCTTAAGGCTTTCCCTTCAAAAAACTATAGATCCTGGTTTGTACATTTTCCCTGATGTTTACATAAAAAAGGTTGTAATCCACAATGTGATAATTTTTGAGCGTTAAAAATATACTTCCAAAAAACCTGGGCTTATTTACCCACAACACATTGCCACTTTTCTGCGCATGAACAAGGCCTGGAATGATCCTGTTGAAATTTTTTAAGATTGCACCCTTGTTCAGTTTTGCACTGCCGAAATTTTCATCGGTCCTCCAGGTAAGCGGGTTGGTTACAAGTGCCTGGTTTTTTTCTTTTGCGATGAATAGGGAAACATAACCTTCCTGGAATGTTCTCCAGCTGATGAAGCAGCCAGTAGACGCAGAGTCTGAACAAGGCTGCAATTGTGTAAAATAATTTTCGAACACTGGCATTCCAACCAGGTAAGCACAAACCAGTTGTTTTTGAAGTGCCTTTCCCTCAAAAAATTCCTTCAATAAACGGCCGGCATGAAGTGTTCCCTGGCTATGCGATGCAATGATGATTGGCCGTCCATTGTTATAATGTTTTAAATAATATTCGAAGGCCGCTTTTACATCTGCATACGCAATATCAAAAGCGGCGTCACTGACTTTTTTGTCATTCGTAAAGAAAGCCCTGATGCTGGCCTGCCTGTACCGGGGTGCAAATACCCTGCAATGTGAATTGAATACACTCGCCTGGTAAAGGATGGTGCCCTTATCAGTTCTTCTGTTTACTTTCTCGTTGCTGATATCAGCATTCCAGCCCATTGGCATCACCACATCCGTGTATGTAGTTGGATGAATAAAAAAAACATCAGCCAGAGAATCGTTTTTATACTTCCCAAGTGGTGAGGGAGTATTATCTGCGGGATCATATTTCCAGGGATGCGATGCCCAATAATCCAGGTTCCCGTAACCAGGGACCTGGCCGGATGTAAAAACATAATTGATTCCATGAGCATAATTTTTTTTAGCACATGAAGAACAGGCAAAGAATGTCAAAGCCAGGAAAAAACTTTTAAGTAATGCCTGTATTGAATCATTTCTTTTGTAATTTTTCATGTTCAAATCTACATTCGTTGCTCTTATATTTTAAAAATTATTCATATGCCTGTCATACCGGTAGTTGATCTTGAAGACTTTACCAGCGGAGATGCTGCGCGTAAATCATTGTTTGTGCAGCAGCTTGGTAAGGCTTACGAGGATGTTGGTTTCGTGGCTGTAAAAAATCATGGGATCTCCAAAGAATTGATCAGGGACCTTTACCAACAGGTACAGGAATTTTTTTCTCTTCCCCTGGAACACAAACGTAAGTACGAGATAGCAGAGCTGGCCGGACAAAGGGGATATACTTCGTTTGGAAAGGAACATGCCAAGGGAAGTGATGCGCCTGATCTGAAGGAATTCTTTCAATATGGTCAAACCGTACCCGCTGATCATCCACTGAAAAGTGAATACCCGGATAATGTAAAAGTTAACGAGGTCCCGGGTTTCAATGAAACCATTTTAAATGCTTACCGCGCTTTTGAAAAATCAGGAAAAGCTTTGTTGCAGGCGATTGCATTGTATCTCGGGCTTGATGAAAATTATTTTGATGGATTTGTTGATGAAGGCAATTCAATTGTAAGGTCAATTCATTATCCGCCCATAGTAACTGAACCCAAAAGCGCAATCAGGGCTGAGCAGCATGAAGACATCAACCTGATTACCTTGCTGGTGGGAGCAAGTGCAGGGGGATTGGAAATTCTTACCAATAAAAATGAATGGGTGGGTGTTACCTCGTTGCCCGATCAGATCGTGGTAAACGTAGGGGATATGCTTCAAAGGCTTACCAATAACCGGTTAAAGAGTACAACACACAGGGTTGTAAATCCTCCGCGCGAATTATGGCATACTTCACGTTTTTCAATTCCTTTCTTCCTGCACCCAAAATCTGAAATGAGTCTTGCCTGCCTGGATGAGTGCGTGAATGAGCATCACCCGAAAATGTACCAGGATATCACTGCCGGTGAATACCTTGATGAACGCTTAAAAGAGATTGGATTAAAGAAGTAGCCATGTGAGGTATGTAAATTATCCGGAGTATATAAAGTATGATAAAGTAAATAGGTACCCAAAAAGTGCGTAGAACTTGTTCACAAATATTCTTAGCCATCCTTAAATAACGGTCAGCAAGAATTTTCTAAACTTTCTAAATCTTCTAAACCTTTTTTCTAAACCTACTATCTGCCCATGTTGCTTCGTCACATTCCCTTTTTAAAAGCGGTCTTTCTTCATAGTATCTCCGCATTCGGGGGGCCGCAGGGTCATATGGGAATGATGATGAAAACATTTGTGGAAAAAAGGAGAGATGTCACGAAGGAGGAATTGATGGAGTACATTTCATTCTGCCAGCTCTTACCTGGTGCGTCTTCCACGCAAACGCTCACATTGATCGGCTATAAACGGGGTGGAGTATTGCTGGCGGTTCTTACATTGGTCATCTGGATCCTTCCTGCCTGTTTTTTAATGGCCTTGTTTTCATTCGTGGTCCTTTATATTGATACCAAACAAATGAGTTTGAACGTCTTCAAATTCATTCAACCCATGGCCGTTGGATTCCTTGCCTTTGCCGCTTACAGGGCCTTCGCAGTTTCCATAAAAAATTTAATGACCTACATCATCATGCTCATGGCATGCTTTGTCACATTTATATTATTTAAAACTCCCTGGGTCTTTCCCATCCTGATCATGCTGGGTGGTATTGTTACAAACTTCAGCAGGAAGCGTATCCCGCGTAAAGAAATCATTAAACCCAAGCAGATCAAATGGACCAACATCTGGTTATTTTTCCTGGTGTTCATCATTGCAGGTGTCCTGAGTGAAACAGCAAGGACACACAACTGGACAAACCGGAGAGCGTACAACCTGTTTGAAAATTTTTACAGGTTTGGCAGTTTGGTTTTTGGAGGGGGTGATGTTTTAATGCCAATGATGTACGAACAATACGTGGTAAGGGAAAAAACAAAGTATATGACGAAAGAGGAATTCCTTACCGGTTCCGGAATGGTACGTGCGATCCCCGGGCCCGTTTTCTCTGTTGCTACGTATACAGGGGGGATGGTGATGAAGGGACGTGGGGTTCCCATTCATGTACTGGGTTGTCTCATCGGCATGGTCGCGATATTTTTACCCAGTGCATTGCTGGTCTTGTTTTTTTATCCTGTTTGGCACAACCTTAAAAAGTATGTGGTAATGTACCGGGCACTTGAAGGCATCAATGCAGTGGTGGTGGGCATTATGTGGGCCGCTTCCATTTATTTGCTGAAAGACATTTCCGTCACGGGATTGCAAACAGTCAGCTTCCTGAACATCGGTGTGATTGCCGGAACATTTTTGCTGCTTACATTTACGGGTATCCGGTCGCCCTTTGTAGTGCTGGGATGTTTATTGCTGGGCTGGATCTTTACCTGACCAGCCTGTAATAATGATTTCTTTCTATCTCTTCCTTTACCACATCCGGTACCCAGAATTTGATCGATTGCCTTTTTTTTATCATCTCACGTATACGCGTAGACGAAATTTCAAGCAATGGTGCATCAGCCAGTATTACGTTTCTACCGGGGGGGATCGTAACCTCAAAACCCGGACGCGGGTATACAAGGATCGGGTTGTTTTTAATCAGCACCTCATTGTTTTTCCAGTTGTGGATATTTTTAAAACTGTCGCTTCCCAAAATAATAGTAAAGACATAACCAGGATGCTTTTCCTTTAAATAAGCGATCGTATCAATTGTGTAGGACGGTTTTGGAAGGGAAAATTCTATGGTACTCGTCCTGAGTTTTTTTTCTCCATCAATGGCAATGTCTATCAAAAATTTCCTGTGGTATTCGTTCAGCAAAGAAGCGGAAACTTTTAGCGGATTCTGTGGAGTAATAACAAACCAAAGCTGGTCGAGTTCAGAATTGGAAACCAGGTAATTGGCAATAATCAGGTGGCCTGTATGAATTGGGTTAAAAGATCCAAAATACAAACCTATATTCATGTAATTTATTGATTATCAAACATTTATTCTTCTACTATGATCTTTTCCGCCTCATTCAGGCGCAAACTGAGATGGTACCCGGCAACAGAGATGGAAATTGGATCTCCCCAGGGCGCTTTCTTATCTACCTTAATGAATTCCCCAGGCAAACATCCCATTTCCATCAACTTTAATATAATTTCATCCTTTTCGAATGCAATTATTTTTACAGTAGATCCAACTTTAATTTCGGAAAGTCGTTTGGACATCCTTTTTATTGTAAATATATCCACTCGAAATTCTGAATACTTTCGTTTTAAGAAACTACTTCTTGAAAAAAATCTCCTTTCATTTTAAATATGCTTCTTTTACCCTCCGTAAAAGAAAATTCCTGAAGAAATTCCTGGAAAATGTTATTAAAATGGAAGGTGGAAAACTTTCCAAAATTGAAATTATTTTTTGTGATGATGAATATCTGCTCACTTTGAACCAAAAGTTCTTAAAACATAACTATCATACTGATATTTTAACTTTTGACCTGAGTATTAGTGATGTGATAGTAGGGGAAATGTATCTCAGTGTTCCGCGAATCAGAGCTAACGCATTGACTTACAATTCCACTTTAAAGGATGAGTTACACAGGGTATTATTTCATGGAGTCCTGCACTTATGTGGCTATACTGATAATACTAATTTGAAAAGAAAAATGATGGAGAAACTTCAGGATGGATACGTACTCGACTACAATAACCTGCTTAAGAACGTTCCACGTGGAACATCATGATCCCGCATATTGTCATATGTTTCACGTGGAACATTTTTGCTCCATTTTATATTATGGTAATTTTGCAAAATGTTTGAAGGCTACGATATTATAGTGGTGGGAGCAGGCCATGCTGGCTGTGAGGCGGCATTTTCAGCTGCAAAGATGGGAAGTAAGGTCCTTTTGATCACAAGTAATATGCAAACAATAGCCCAGATGAGTTGCAACCCAGCTATGGGTGGGATAGCTAAAGGGCAAATTATAAGAGAAATCGATGCGTTGGGGGGAATGAGTGGAATTGTTACTGACCAAAGCATGATTCAATATAGGATGTTGAATAAGAGTAAAGGCCCTGCCATGTGGAGTCCCAGGGCGCAAAACGATAGGGTCCTTTTTTCTTTGAAATGGAGGGAAGCTCTCGAGTCCAATGCTAATATTGATTTTTACCAGGATTCAGTAATCGGAATTACACGTTCAACAAATAGTGTTACAGGTGTAAAGACTGCATTGGGACATGAAATAAAGGCGAAAGCAGTGGTGCTCACCAATGGTACATTTCTAAATGGCATCATTCATATCGGAGAAAAAAAATTCGGAGGTGGTAGAATCTCCGAAAAGGCATCAGTTGGAATTACAGAACAGCTGGTTGCCTGGGGCTTTGAAAGTGACAGGTTAAAAACAGGGACTCCACCGAGGATTGATGGAAGAAGTATTGACTATTCGAAATTGGAAGAACAACGCGGAGATGAAGAAATAATTGGTTTTTCGTTTAAAAACATTCAAAAGCCATTAAAACAAAGAAGTTGTTGGATAGCCTATACCAATCCAACTGTGCATGAAATTTTAAAAACCGGCTTTTCAAGAAGCCCAATGTTCCAGGGAAGGATCAAAGGAGTGGGACCAAGGTATTGTCCAAGTATTGAAGACAAAATAAATCGTTTCTCAGAAAGGGAAAGACACCAGCTTTTTATTGAACCTGAAGGATGGAATACCACTGAGGTCTACATCAATGGATTTTCATCTTCCTTGTCTGAAGATGTTCAATTTCAGGCACTTAGGCAAATAATTGGACTTGAAAATTGTAAAATGTTTCGCCCGGGTTATGCCATTGAATACGACTATTTCCCCCCTACACAATTAAAGGTTGATCTGGAAACCAAACTCGTGGAAAACTTATTTTTCGCCGGCCAGATCAATGGTACAACCGGGTATGAAGAAGCCGCCTGTCAGGGACTTATGGCAGGTATCAATGCCCATAATAAAATCAATGCTAAATCCTCATTCGTTCTAAAAAGAAATGAAGCTTATATAGGAGTATTGATTGATGACCTCATCACAAAAGGAACTGATGAACCTTATAGAATGTTTACAAGCCGTGCTGAATTCAGGACTCTCCTCAGGCAAGACAATGCGGATTTACGTTTGACTAAAAAAGGATACCAGCTAGGACTGGCCGACCAAGACAGAATGAATAGAGTTGATTATAAACATTTGATAATCAATGATATAAAAAACAAATTGGACGAGATCCCGGTTGAACCCGCTGAGATCAATGAGTATTTGCTCAATCAGAATTCTGCCGCCATCTCACAAAAACAACGCCTATCTCAAATAATACTTAGGCCGAATATTAGTTTAGAAGCTCTTATAAAAGACATTCCCCGTTTGAGTTTATTGTTCCCTGCAGACAAGGAGTGTATTCAACAAGCTGAGATTCAAATTAAATATGAAACTTACCTTCAGAAAGAATCTGATCTGGCTACCCGGATGGAAACCTTGGATGAACAGCTGATTCCGGATTCATTTAATTATGAAAAAATATTGTCATTGTCTAATGAGGCCCGTCAGAAATTTAATAAGATCAAACCTCAAACTCTTGGTCAGGCAAGCAGGATCAGTGGTGTAAACCCAAGTGACGTACAGATCTTAATGGTTTACATGGGTCGTTAGATTTATATACCTAAAAAATCAGTATGACATTAATTCATTCTTCATCTGCTACAAAGAATGAGGTGTTTGATTCGGTGAGGGAAATTCTGAAAAAAAATCATTTTTCCATAATCAGTGAAGAATTTCGTCCGTGGGGAGGATTCTTTGTAATTGATGAGCAGCAAGCAACCGAATTTAGAAGTCATTTTTTTCCTGAAGAAGTTATCTCTACTGATCATGCTCTCAAATTGAGTCCAAAAATATTAGTTGTGGAAGCCGGTAAAAGGCTAAGTTGGCAATATCACGACCGAAGATCTGAAATCTGGACAGCAATCGGCGGCTCACCTGGTGTGGTTACAAGTAAAACCGATGAACAGGAAGGTTTGAGACTATTAGTCCCGGGGGAAATCATAACACTGCGAAGGGGTGAAAGGCATCGGCTAGTTGGACTTACTGATTGGGGAATAGTAGCCGAAATCTGGCAACATACTGATCCCATTCGCCCAAGTGATGAAGAAGATATCGTTCGATTAGAAGATGATTTTGGCCGCTGAATAAAATAGATGTGGCTCAAAAGTTGAGTTATACCCCAAAATCGTCTTGAATGAAAATTATATACCGGAAAGTTGAGAATGCATTTGAAAAATTCAGCTCCGTGGCTACACGGGTCCTGGGCAACTCGATTACCTTTATAGTAGCACTGTTTTTGGTATTATTGTATTTTACCGATAAACGTGTCATAGCACAGCCTGGCAATAAAACTATTATGGATGTGATCTTCGCTACTACTTTTTTAAGCATCTTCATTATTCAGAAATCAGTGAACCGGTTCTCGGCAGCTTTGCACTTGAAAATGAACGAATTGGTGGCAGCCCACGACAAAGCCAGTAACCGGATGATTAATATTGAGGAGAAAAGTGAAGAAGAGTTGCTGCAATTGTCAAAACACTATTCAAGCCTGGCAGATAATATGAAACCCGGAGAAGATATGCATTCGTCCAAATCAATTGAACATATTATTGACGAGGACAAAAACAGGCCCGAAAATAAAATTTAACTTATTTATTCCTACTCGATCGAAGAGGATTTGATGCCGGGTAAACCTTTTAAAGTTCTTTCTTCTCTGCTGCGCAGGATAAATAAAAATGTAACGTAAATCAAAACAACCAGGCAGGCGATAGCCACCAGTTTTAATGGATTGTCCTGAACCCAACGCAAAACCTGTTTCCAAACCGGTCTTTTTCTTTTTTTCCGCCTGCGTCGTTGAGCCCTGATGCTTTCATCAGAAGACCGATCAACATTATTTTCACTTTGGCTCAATGCTTATTATTTAAAACGAATGGCAGCAATATTAATAAAAGTAATTTTAGCTAAATAAAAAATGGCGGGATTATGACCGAGCGGAATGTACGATGCCTGCATTCGTAATGTTTCAGGATTACTAGCTTAGAACCCGATAAAAATGACCACCTGTTTTCTTTATTTTACCCATACATTTGAAATTTAAAATAAGTAACCCTGATTACCGTTATTCTTGCTATCTCAATCTAAAATATGCAATTAATTAAAAACCTGGCGATCGGTAGCATGCTACTGTCTCATTTTTTTGCCATATCCCAGTCAAAGGAAAAAAACTGGAGTGGCGACAAAAAAAATGTTGTCAAACTAAATTTTTCAGCACTTGCTATAAAAAATATTTCTCTCCAGTATGAACGACAGGTAAGTCATAAAAGTTCTGTGGCATTGAATGTTCACGCTTTGCCTTTTGGAAAAGCACCATTCAGATCCATTATTAAAAATATTGTGGATAACCAGGACGCTAAAATCGACCAACTGAAGGTTGGCATTTTTGGCGTGGCGCCTGAATACAGGTTTTATCTTGGAAAGAATGGGGCATTTCATGGATTATATTTGGGCCCATTTATAAGTTATAATTCATATAAAACAGATCTGCCTATCAGCTATGATTATGGAAGTGGAACCAATACAGGAATATTCAGCGGTAAAATAAATGCGTACACAGCAGGATTGCAATTGGGAGCCCAATGGAAACTAAGTAAATCCATCTTCCTAGACTGGTGGATAATTGGACCTAATATTGGCACTGGTTCTGGTAAATCTGTTTATACAAGTAATTTATCTTATTTGGAGCAGGCAGGTTTAAGCATTGAACTTCAGCAATTAAAAGATGATGTGCCCTACCACCTTATTAAATCTTATTCAGTGGGCCCCGAAGGCGCTGTCATCAACATAAAAGGGCCCTGGGCTGGTGTGCGGGGGCTTGGCTTCAATTTTGGATTCAACTTCTGACATAATCCTTCTCTGGAATTTTATCAAAATTGATTCATCTGATTTCTTTTAACCAGACTTTTGTATTTATAATAATTCGGACCAACCGTATTGTGTTTACTTTGCAATCAAATCAATTAAAAAAATATTTTGAATGAATGCGATCAGATTTCTTTTTCTTTTATCGTTTGTGCCGTTGGTTGGTAATGCCCAAAAGGGCAGCATCAAAGGCAAGGTGTTTTTCCACTATAATGAAACGGTTAAGAACCGGGATGTAGGTGCGAACGTGGTCCTGATCTCAAAAAGTGATAAAAGTTACCGGCAGCATACAACGGTGGATCTTCAGGGCAACTATTCTTTCCAGGAAATTGATCCGGGGGAGTATATGTTAATCGTAACCTCTAAAAATACCAAAGAAGATCCTGTAACATCACTGGAAAGCTTAATGATGTATACCGATTTTCTGAACGGATGGTCCGATGGCCTTTCATCTGTATTTCAAACACAACGCTACGATAGCCTGCAAAAAAGTATCGAAGCATACAAATACGAACGGGATGCTAAAAGACTTTCAGAAAAGAAATTACAGGGAATGTCCCAGGCCATCAATAACCAGGTCAGTCAATTCTATCAGCAGCTGCCATCCCCAACCATGGACCGGCTAAACATTAAATCTCCTTCCGATAAAATCAAGTTCGAAGTAATAAAGGTCCCGAACAGGGAGATAAGTGTTGTAACAGAATTCGGGATCTTATCCCGGTAGCCGCGTCAATAAATAGTGGTACTTACCATTTCTCCAAACCCAGGAGCTTTTTTCCAAGTGTTGACAATTGAGCAGTTTCGTATTTAAGCTGCTCCCATTTTCTTGGATCACCCGGAAATGCATATCCTTCCGGTGCACGCCTATTTTTCCACGATCCAATTCTCCACTGGCGTAATTCTTCGTTGTCTTCTTCTGCCGGCATCATTGAAATATACTGGGCCATTCTCACTTTATTTCCACTTTTATTTGGCCTTATCCCATGAGGCTGGGTGCTGTTGAATATCAGCAGGTCACCTGCATTCATTTTAACTTTCACCAATTCAAATCCTGATATATCCGGTTTAAAATGATCCCGGTCAGATGGCTGGCTTAACTTCCACGTATCATATGTTCTGTATAGTTCCGGAACACATTGAAAGCCTCCCATTTCTTCATCGGTCTGGTCTGCAAGGGCAAGAACTCCCTGTACATTCTGTGGCTTTGTTTCAGGATCATAATCCCAGTGGATGAAACCTTTATATTCATACCCGGGTCGCATTGGAAGATTCAAATTGGCCCGGTCAATTGTTACCCAAAGCTTTTCAGTGCCCCAAATGTCAGTGAAAGCCTTGTGCACTACCGGGTGTTGCCTGTTGTCCCACAATAACTGATGGTTGTATACTTCCACCATACCGGTATTTGTAAGTTCTTTCATTTTCATTTCGGCACGTGGTGGGGCATACCATGTGCCCGGATCGTTGGGATCCTTTTCTTCAAACTCCCATAAAAAGTCAGCTAGTTTTTTTACCTGCTCAGGCGGGACAGCATTTTTAATAACAATGTACCCGTTCGTTATCCAAAACTGCCAGTCTTCTTCACTCAGTAGGCTCAGAGGGTTCCCATTGCTCCTGTCGTTTAGTTTCACTTTGCTGCTTGTAGCTGTAGATGGATTTCCCGGAATGTCTTTGTGAGCATTCGTAGCCATTGTAGGAACCATAGTACCCGCCATAGTTTTTTGTTGCATATGATAGAATTGATGTTGATTGAATGAACAAAGTTTTAATTTTTGTAAAAAGGAACTGACCACCTGAATGACCAATATTTGCTCTACATTGACCAATTTATCTGCACAAATCAAGTTTATTGTACATTTATAATAAATCACATGGATGAAAATAAAAAAAGAGATCGTTCAACTCAATCCTGGGCAATCTTTTAAACTTTTTACCCCACGGCTAAAAAATTACTTTTTCTGGCACTATCACCCCGAATATGAGCTGGTATATGTTGAAGCAGCCAACGGCATCCGGCATGTGGGACAAAATATTTCGGGCTTTATGGGGAACGACCTCGTTTTGATCGGTTCCAATATACCTCATTTGAATTTTGACTATGGATTAAAAACAGCGTACCGGCAAATAGTGGTTCAGCTGAAACAAAATTTCCTGGGTGATGCGATTAAGGAAACTGTTGAATTATCGGAGATTGAAAAACTCTTTGACAGAGCCTACCTGGGATTATCATTCCATGGAGAAACGAAAAAAATTGTTGCAGAAAAACTGGATGTGATCCAAAAACTACCGCCTTTTCAACAACTTTTATCACTGCTTGAAATCTTCCAGGTCCTCGCCACTTCCAGGGAGGTAATTGAGCTGAACCAACAGGATACCAGCGTTAAATTATTTTTGAATGATAAGATAAGAATGGGAGCGATCTATAAATACATAGATGCAAACTACAATGAAAACCCTGATGTAAACAAGGTGGCCTCGAATGTCAATCTCAGTGCGCCGGCTTTTTGCCGCTATTTTAAAAAACAAACCCGGATGACCTTTACTGAATTTGTAAATCAATACCGGGTTAACCAGTCTAAAACGCTGCTGCTGCAGGGATTGAATGTTTCAGAAGCGTGTTATGAAACAGGGTTTGAAAGCCTTTCCTATTTCAATAAAATATTCAAAAAAATAACCGGGGTAAATCCATCTGCCTTCAAAAAACAGTATGCGCTTTCGCTATAATTTAATTTGACTTCGGCAAGCTTTAATTTATTGATTGCAAAGCTGGACATTCAGGGATTAGGGATTAGGGGTTTGGGATTTAGACCGCCATCGAGGCGTCAGTCATTTCCTTATTTTCAACCAAAGGGATTTCAGCTGTCACAAAATACATGTCTATTTCACCCACATTCTTGGCATAAATTTTCCCCCTCGGGCTACATGCATAATCGTTTTTAACTGCTTCATAGGTAGCAGCAGAAATATTTACTTTCCCTTCCTCTCCATTGCTTTCCATCCGGCTGGCTATATTTACTGTGCTGCCCCAGATATCATACGCATATTTCTTTTTTCCTACTACGCCGGCAACAACGGGACCTACGTGTATCCCTACCCGTATGTTCCAGGTTTCTAAACCTTTCTCCACCCTTTTTTCATTATAAATTTCAATAAATTTCAGCATTTCGAGACTGGCCTTTACAATGTTACAAACGTGGTGTTCCTGTTCCACCGGAATACCCCCGGCACACATATATGAATCTCCTATTGTTTTTATCTTTTCCAGCTTGTGTTTTTCAACAATATTGTCAAACTCTATAAAGCAGGTGTTCAATTCTTTAACCACCTCAGCGGGAGACATTTTATCTGCAAGTGCAGTAAACCCTTTGAAGTCGGTGAATAAAACCGAAACAGACTCATAATACCTTGGTGTGGCTTCTCCGCTTGACTGCAGTTCTTTTGCCACCTCATCCGGGAGAATATTTTTTAACAGTCTTTCGATCTCGGCATTTTGATGATCGAGCTTTTTGTTCAATTTAGATTTTACCCGGTAGTTCCTGTAAATAATAAAAGCCAGCACAGATGCCAGCAGCAAACCAATGATGAGAGAATTTCTTGCAACTTTTTGCCTCCTCAATTCCAGGTCACTCAGTTCGTTATCCTTTTTTAAGAGTGAAATTTCTCCCTGTTTCTTTTGGAGATCAAAGTCAAACTGGAGGCTTGCTAATTTTTTATCTTTGTCATTGTTGTACAACGTATCGTTGTATTTTTCATGAAGCACACGTGATAGATACGCATTTCTATAATCATGAATAGAGTCGTAACAATCCGCCATATCCTGGTATCCGTAATATAACTCTATAGTAGCATTGATCTCCCTGCCAGTCGCTTCAGCCTGTTTTAAATATTTGAGTGCAGTTGGATAGTCTCTCAATTTAATATATACCTTACCGGTTCCCTGAAGCGATTGCACCATGTCCAGTTTTCCGTTAACTTTCTTTGCAATAGTATAAGCCCGGTTGTGATTTTCAAGAGCCAGGTCATACTTTTTTTGTTTTAAATAGACTTCGCCAATTGCATTGTATGAGCTCGGACTATTTTCTGAATTGCCAAAAGCATTCAATGAATTTTTAAAATAGATCAATGCCAGGGAATCGTTCTTTCTTCCTTTATATATGTGGCCTAAGTTAACTGACACAGTGCCAATAGCAAGGCTATCGTTTAATTCCTCTGCAAGTGGTAGTGCCTTCAGATCATAAAATAATGACTTATCAAGTGTAGAATCATTATGGGCATAAA
>JBDUCQ010000194.1:0-4172 GCA_040003385.1 Ginsengibacter sp.
TGCACCCTTTCGATATACTGATATAAAATTTTGTCGAGGATTTCATATTCAGGCAAACTGTCGCTGTCTTTCTGATCAGGTCTCAACTCAGCAGACGGAGCTTTGCGAAGGATATTTTCAGGGATCAGTTTTTTTTCTGCATTGATGTATTTAGCGAGTTCAAATACCTGAAGCTTATAACAATCACCTAATACTCCCAAACCTCCGGCCATATCGCCATACAATGTTCCATAACCGGTTGCCAGCTCACTTTTATTGGACGTATTCAATAGAATATAACCGAATTTATTCGCAATGGCCATGAGTAAATTACCCCTGATACGGCTTTGAATATTTTCTTCAGCAAGGCTGAACGGGAGATCGTTGAATATAGGTTTAAGAGACAATAGGAAACTTTCATAAATATCTTTAATTGGTATAATATCATAAGGATTGCCGAAATTGATACTTAAACTTTTTGCATCTTCTACAGAATGCGAAGAAGAATATGGCGAAGGCATGAGGATGGCTCTTACGTTTTCGCTCCCCAAAGCTTTGCATGCGAGTGCGATTGTAACAGCACTGTCAACCCCGCCGCTGCTGCCTATAATTGCTTTTTGAAATCCCATTTTAGAAAAATAATCCCGTATCCCTGCAATAAGCGCCTCGTGGACCTGCGGAATATTCAGCGATTCAGTGAAATAGGCTGGCTCTAAAAGCTGGTCTGGTACTACGTTTGCGGGTTCTATAACAGGTAAGTCCAAACTTCCATCTTCTGATAATACAATTTCTTTGGTTGCTTCCTGAAATTGCGGCAGCTGCATGCATAAATTTGCATCCTTATCAAAGATGAGGGAGGCGCCATCAAAAACCACTTCAGTCTGGCAGCCTACAGCATTGCAATAGAACAATGGGATTTTATACTTGAGAACATTTGCCTTGATCGTAGCTTTCCTGTCTTCATCGTGCGTATAATCAAATGGCGAGGCAGAAAGATTGACCATAAAATCCGGCTGCTGCTGCATCAGGATATCCATGGGACATATCCTGTATAATGGATTGTGCCCCAGGTTCCAGATATCTTCACAGATGGTAACGGCCATCTTCTTTCCTTTAAATGGCATCACCTGCCAACTGAATCCGGGTTCAAAATATCTGTACTCATCAAAAATATCATAAGTAGGTAAACACGTTTTATGGGCTATGGCTTTGATTTCCTTCTCATAAAGAAGGTAAGCTGCATTAAAAAGATCTTTCCCGTTCATCGAAGTGTTTTTGTGAGGTGCCCCTACCAACACACCAATAGTATCCGCATGCTCCCTGATATCATCAATGGCCTTATCACATTTTTGTATGAAATCATTAAAGTCTAAAAAATCTCTTGGAGGATAGCCACAGATACAGAGTTCGCTGAAAATGATCAGTTCACCATTTAATGCTTTCGCTTCTTCAATGGCACCGATTATTTTTTTTGTGTTGCTTTCAAAATTTCCAATATGATAATTCTGCTGCGAAAGAAAAATTTTCATATTACAAAATTAGCAGATTAGCCAATGAGATGATTGGCTATTTTTGTTTGATTAGGCACTCAAACCAGTATCAGTATGCGAAAATCAGCAATTGTATTTTTTTGTTTTTTATTGTTTGCATGCAATACCCATAGCAACAACCCGGATGTAAGCAACATTAACGTGCACGTTGAAGTGCGGCGTTTTGAAAATGAGCTTTTTAGTACAGACACCAATCATATGTTGGAAAGCGTTTTAAGATTACAACAGCTCTATCCCAGGTTTTCTGCCGATTTCTTCAGCAGTATACTCGGCCTGGATCCTGACAGCCTGCTGATGAAAGGTTCATCACAGGCTTTATCACTCAAAACTTTTATCAGGGACTACCGATTCATGAAAGATACTGCGTCAATTGTTTTCAGCAATTTTGAAAAACAAAAAAAGGAGATTGAACAAGGTCTCCGGTATGTAAAATATTATTTCCCCACTTACAAATTACCTGATACAGTAATCACTTTTATCGGACCTATAGATGCCAATTTTGAAACCTCTTTTGGAACGCAGGGTGATATCATTACTCCTGAAGGCCTGGGTATCGGGCTGCAACTTCATATGGGAGCGGCTTTTTCTTTATACCGTACAGACCAGGGAATGGAAAGATACCCCGAATACCTGTCTCAAACTTTTACTCCTGGTCATATCGTTGTAGATTGTTTTAAAAATATCGTTGATGACCTGTACCCGGATAACAGCATCGGAAAACCCCTGATCGAGCAAGTGGTGGAGAAAGGTAAACGATATTACCTGCTGGATCAATTCTTGCCAGCCGTCCCGGATTATATGAAGATCGCTTATTCTGAAAAGCAAATGAAGGATGCTTATGCGAATGAAGCAGTGATCTGGGACTTTTTCCTCAACAATGAATTACTGAACAATGCAGAACAAAACACCATTAAAAATTACATTGGTGAAAGTCCTAAAACGCAGGAACTGGGAGAAGATTCACCCGGAAATTTAGGATCGTTTTCAGGATGGCAGATCGTAAAAAAATACATGGGAAGCCATCCAAATACCAGCTTGCAACAACTAATGAATTTGGATCCCAGGGAGATCTACGCCCAGGCAAAGTATAAACCAAGAACTTAGTTTTGGGTTCTAAAATTTAGAGTGCATTGTGCAAAAATGACTGAGAAGCACTTAAAATTTAATTCTAAAATTCAAAGACATTTAATTCTGATAATTCTAAAATTCGGATAATTCTGATCTTAGTTGAGCTTGAACGGAACGGTCATTTCGAAAGCAGGTATATTAACAAGAAAAGTTTTCTTGGTGGTTTTATTTTCCATGAAATAGGTACCATGCATTTTACCCATTTCGGTACGCAGGTTGCACCCACTGATATACTGGTATTTTTCTCCCGGGTTGATCTTTGGTTGCACGCCAACAACACCTTCACCTTCAACCTCCCGATGGGTACTGTTGCTGTCGAAAATGTACCAGTGCCTGCGTAACAATTGTACCGGAAAAATATTGTTATTTTCGATAGTGATGCGGTAGGCAAACATATATTCACTATTTTCCGGATTGCTATGTTCAGGCTGGTAAAATGTTTCAACACTGATAGTAACTCCCTCAGAAATCTTTGATACCATTGTTTTTAGATGTTATATAAAATTAAACGTAAAAAACATACAACTATTATATATTTTTTATTGAGATATAGCCATTTTGACTCAGCCATTTACAGGCTTTTTCAACCTGGTTGCCCTGGATGATTACTTCTCCGTCTTTTACAGATCCACCGGAACCGCAATAAGTTCTGATAGATTTGCCCAATGCTTCGAGATCCGACGTTTTGCCTACAAAGCCACGGATATAAGTTACAGTTTTTCCTCCCCGGTTTTTTTTGTCTATGCCGGCGAAAAGTTTCTGTGCCGGAGGCGGCAAAGTGATCACTTCTTCATCATTTTCTTGCAGGTTGAAGTCTGGGTTTGTTGAATAAACAAGACCTGAAGGATTAGAGAATTTTTTGTTCGCCATAAAAACTTTTTACAGGATCCGTGCCTTTAAGCTTAGGTCAAGGCTTTTTGCCTGGTGTATGATTGCACCGCTTGAAATAAAATCTACACCCGTAGCGGCATATTCTTCCAAGTTGGCATAATGAATACCACCACTCGCTTCAGTTTCGTATTTCCCATTGATGATCTGCAGGGCTGCACTGATTTCTACGGGTGTGAAATTGTCAAGCATGATCCGGTTCACTTTTCCAACTTTCATAATGTTCAATACATCGTCAATGCTTCTCGCTTCGATCTCAATTTTTAAAACCGGCTTTTTTTTCGCTGCATAATCGCTGGCCATATTAATGGCTTTTTCAATACTGCCGCAATAATCAATGTGGTTATCTTTCAACATGATCATATCATATAAGCCAAAACGGTGATTAACACCACCCCCGATTCTTACCGCTTCCTTTTCGAGCAACCGGAAATTAGGAGTTGTTTTACGGGTATCTAGTAACTTGGTATGAAAATTTTTCAATTTGTCAACATAACTCCTGGTCAGCGTGGCGATCCCGCTCATTCGCTGCATACAATTCAGGACCAATCTTTCACACAACAAGATCATTTGTATCCTGCCTTGAATCGTAAAAGCTGTTGAACCGTATTCCATGGTATCACCGTC
>JBDUCQ010000074.1:0-14041 GCA_040003385.1 Ginsengibacter sp.
GGTAGGCATATAAAAAAAGATCAAAGTAAGTTGAGTATTGAAATAACGTATCCTGGGAAGACGTTGCAGCCAGGTACCCAACAAAATTTGCTTCATCTTCTTTAGCATAACCAAGCTGATGAGCTATTTCATGGCAGGTGGTATAAGGCATAATAAATTTAGGCACCGTGTGGTTCACCTGCGCTTCTCCGCTGAAAGGATTATAATACCCCGTGAACCCAAGGTAGTTCCCCCAGGTGCTGTACAAGGATGTTTTTACAGATACAGGCGTATAATCTATGAATGGATAAATTTGATTCATCCTCCGGTAACAATCATGTGCGCGTTGATATAATTCATTATCACCCGGGTAAGTTGACCGTTGAATTACCAGGTCATGCTTTGTTGTATTTACTTTTTGTAATAAAAGGACAAGGATCTTTTTAAGATCCGAACTGTCATATTTGGTTGACAGGTTCAGCTGGTAAGCTATTCCACGCCGGTTATAATTAAGTCCCCAAAAAATATTAAATACGATATATATCCAAAGTAGGATTATTATCATTTTTCTAATACCATTTAATAAGATTCTACGATCCATTCTCTTTTTGAAAATCAGGATCAAGACCTTTAAAATTTTCAGCAGCAGCCATATACCAGCGAGCAAATAAATCACATCACCTATACTAAATGGGATCCAACCTGTTAATTTTCTTAACAGAATGGCAAAACCCTGGAAAAAGCCGCTTGAATACATGCTCTCCACCAAGGCGTGGCTTAGTGAAAAGATTTTTATTAAAAGAATTACTGCACAGGGAACTATTAGGAAATACCTGGAGTTTTTTGGATACGGTACCGGGGGCATAATATAGTAAAGATAAGTGCAATATAGTCTGGAGCCCGAAGCCGGGGAGTTTCCCGGGAGTCGGGAGTTTGGAACCAGGAGGCAGAATGGGGGAAGGTGCCAAGTGATTAAATCCTTGGTCATCCTGTGAACCCTATAATTCGCAAATTCTGATTACCTTTGCAGGCCTTTAAAATGATGTATGGGATACCGGAGAGAATATGACATTGCATTTGTAGGGTTGAAACCGGGCCTTCATGAATTCACCTATGAGGTAGATGATAAATTCTTTTCTGATTACAGTGGTGCAGATTTTACAAATTGCCATGCAAAGATCAGGTTGATACTTGAAAAGAATACTTCATTCCTGATGTTGAAATTTGAAGTGGGAGGTTTGGTAGATGTGGTTTGCGATCGGTGTGGCAATAATCTTGGAATGGAACTATGGGATGAGTTTAACATGGTGATTAAGCTGGTGGAAAATCCCGACGAGATGAATGCAACAGAAGAGGATCCGGACATCTATTACATTTCAAGGAATGAAAGTCATTTGCACACTGCAGACTGGATTTATGAATTTGTGAGTCTCAGTATCCCGATGCAGAGAATGTGCAAGGAAGAAGAGATAGGCGGCCCTCAATGCAATAAAGAAGTTTTGGCCATGCTTAAAAAAATGGAAGCTGGAAAAATTGAGAACAATAATCCCTTATTGAAAGGACTTGAAAAATTTAAGAAGAAAGAAAATTAATTTTATATTTTAAAAACCGGTTATGCCAAATCCCAAACGCCGACACAGTCAGCAAAGAAGTGCAAAAAGAAGAACACATTATAAAGCAGATGCTCCAACATTAAGTGTAGACAATACAACTGGTGAAACTCATGTGAGGCATCGTGCACACGTTAGTGAAGGCAAGTTGATGTACAAAGGCAAGGTGGTGTCGGAAAAAGCACCAGCGAAAGCATAGAGGTCATTGAAGTCAATGGGTCATTACGTCATTGTCTCCTAAACCTGTCGAAGGACATCCTAAGCCTTCCTGCCCGCAGGCAAGTTCGTCGAAAGACATCCTGCTTGTCGAAGGATTAATTTTTCCAAAATTAAAGTTTGATTAACTTCAGCTTTACTTTTGGATTTTTTTATCCCGGAATCACCGGCATTCCTCACTTTATAGCAGTAAGATGAACATTGCACTAGATATGATGGGAGGTGATTTTGCGCCATCTGAAGCAATCAATGGTATTGAACTTTACCTTTCATCAGACCTACTCCCAGAAAAGTTATTCCTGATAGGAGACGAAAAGGCCATCACAGAATTAATTTCGTCTAAAAATATTTCCTCTCAACATTTCACCATCATCCATGCACCGGAAGTAATTGGAATGCACGAGCACCCGACCAAAGCCCTGAAAGAAAAAAGGAATTCATCGATAGCAACAGGTTTTCAGATGCTGTCGGCTGGTACTGTTGATGCATTTATCAGCGCAGGAAATACTGGTGCCATGATGGTAGGAGCTTTATTTACCATCAAAGCGATCGATGGAGTATCACGGCCAACCATAGGTGCTTATATGCCCAGGGAAGATGGAAAACTGGGTTTGCTGGTAGATGTTGGGTTAAACGGAGATTGTAAGCCTGAAAATTTAGCACAGTTTGCTGTGCTTGGGTCCATGTTTGCACGGGAGATCCTCAACTTCCCAAATCCAAAAGTTGGACTCGTCAATCTTGGGGAAGAAGAAGGCAAAGGCAATATCCTGACGCAAGCGGCATACCCGCTTTTAAAGGAAACCCGTCAAATAAATTTTATCGGAAATGTGGAAGGGCGGGATCTGCTCACAGGTAAAGCCGATGTAATGGTGTGCGAGGGTTTTACAGGAAACGTTTTGCTCAAGTTCGCAGAATCTATTTATGACATTGTTCAGCGGAGGAAAATAAATGATGAGCACTTTAACCGGTTCAATTTTGAAATTTATGGTGGAGTACCGGTCCTTGGCGTCAATAAACCCGTGATCATCGGCCATGGCATCTCGCATGGGATCGCTTTTAAAAATATGATCCTCATGGCAAAAAAAATGATCGAAAAGGACTTGACGGGAAAGATTAGGGAAAGCTTTATGAGGTGAGCGGGTGAATGGTGAATGGTGAATGGGCAATGGGCAATGGGCAATGGGCAATGGTTAAGTACCTTCTTTCATAATTCACAATTGCCCATTCACAATTGCCCATTCACAAAACGAATTTCTCAAACATTAAATCTTCAATAATGGAATTTGGCAGCATACCCACTACTCAAATAAAAAAAACAGATTTTACCCTGCCTAAAACTCCGGTATTTGCTGAAGCTGTCTTAAAAAAATCAAAGCCTGTCAATAAGCCATTGATCTACGTGGGTTGTTCAAAATGGGGCAGGAAAGAATGGGTGGGTAAAATTTACCCGCTAAAAACCAAAGAGGCTGATTTTTTAAAAGAGTATGTGAAGCATTTTAATAGCCTTGAGTTGAATGCCACTCATTATAAGTTTCCTGCACCCGAGGTCATAAAGTCATGGGAGGAAATAATTGAAGGCCAGGATTTTAAATTTTGCCCAAAGATCTATAAAGGCATCAGCCATTTCAGCGACCTCGCCACACCCAAGGTTCACCGGCAAACCAGCGATTTCATAAATGCAGTGAGTGGATTCGGAGAAAACCTGGGACCTGTTTTCCTGCAACTTAGTGATCGTTTCGGACCCTCCAGAAAAGAAAAGTTATTTGCCTACCTGGCGTCGTTACCCAAATATTTGCAATTTTTTTTAGAACTGAGAAGCGCCGATTGGTTTGCAGACAAAAAGATCAATGCTGAATTATTAAACGAAATGAAGAAACATAACATCGGCATGGTGATCACAGATACTTCAGGGCGGCGAGACCTTGTACATATGCAATTAACAGTCCCGAAAACTTTTATACGTTTTGTTGGCAACAATTTGCACCCGACTGACTACACGCGGATCGACGAATGGATCAGCAGGCTGGAGACATGGATGAAAAAGGGATTACAGGAATTTTATTTCTTCATGCACCACACGGAAGAACGCAACTCACCTGAATTGTGTGATTACGCAATTGATCAAATGAACAAGCGCTGGAAGATGTCAATGAAAAGACCTGCATTTATAAAAATGGAGAAGCCAAAACGGAAATCAGGCTAAACCTACCTGCTGGGAAAGAACAGCATGAAGCTTCACCACGAGATCATTCACTTCAAAAGGTTTGGCGATAAAATCGTCAGCACCATAATCGTAGATCATTGGCTCGGTTGTTCGCGGAAAAGCAGAAAATATGATAACAGGAATGTCACATGTTTGAGGCCTGGCTTTTATTTGCCTGCAAATATCTAGTCCGTCGATGCCCGATAAAAAAACATCCAGAAGGATCAGCTGAGGCTGAAACTTATCAATCTTTGAAAACCCGGATTCCCAGTTTTCATCCGTTTCCACTTCAAAGCCTTTTCTTGTGAGTAATGATTTGAGCACCTCCAGCAGATCCCTGTCGTCGTCTACAACTAAAATTTTAGACATGGCAAATGTTTAGCAATCGTTGAAAGTAAATTACAGAGATTTATTTGAAATACGAAATCAGGCCATATGAAATTATTATGAATTTTCCGACATACCTGGGCCATCCCCCGGAACAGTTTTGTTTGCTCAACCTGTTAAAATTCCAAATTTAATAGTGCTGGATTGGATTTAATTAATATTTTTGCTCTTTATTTTGACCATATCTACACATACCAAGTATTTTATTTTTTACTCACAGGTGACATGCGGGGTATATGCCGTGTGCTTTGACCTGTTCCGGTACCTTTCCAGACGACCTCGCTCCTGATAGGACGAGTCACCCACCATGGCCCCTGTCAGTGAACCATTTCCCTCGTATTTTATTTTTGGACTGGTAATCCTGATATAATATAAATAATTACAAATTGGACAATCAAAATATCATTATCAGGTCTGCAACAGCAGATGATAAAAAATATGCCGTTACCATCACAGATGAAATGGCATCCTCGGCAAAGGAGCGTGGAACGGGCATTGCAAAACGAACTCCTGAATATGTTTCCCAGAAGATCGATGAAGGAAAAGCCGTGATCGCTACTACCGCCGATGGCACATGGGTTGGCTTTTGTTATATTGAAACCTGGGAAGGTGAATATGTTGCCAATTCAGGTTTGATCGTATCCCCGGCCTTTCGTAAAGGTGGAGTTGCAAAAGCAATCAAAGAGAAAATTTTTGAGCTGAGCCGCGAAAAATATCCGGATGCAAAACTTTTTGGACTTACTACCGGACTGGCAGTGATGAAGATCAACAGTGACCTTGGCTATGAGCCGGTTACCTACTCAGAGCTTACGCAGGATGAAAAATTTTGGGAAGGATGTAAAAGCTGTGTGAACTATGAAATATTGATGAGCAAGAATAAAAAAAATTGCATGTGCACTGCGATGCTATACGATCCCAAAGATCATTATGAGCCACAGGAGACAAAAGATTATTTCAGGGAGAAATCAAAAGTATACGAACGTTTGATACGGCTGAAACAAAGTAAATTTTTAAGTAGGCTTACCCGCAGGTCTTCCGGAGCTCCGAAATTAAAATCAGTACTTTTTAATCTTTTCAACTTCTAAGATGGATAATCATGTTGCTGGAATTAATACATCCGTCCTCGGGAAAGGTTCGAAAGTAGTCCTGGGATTCAGTGGTGGCCTTGATACGTCGTACTGTGTAAAATACCTGGTTGAAGAAAAAGGATACGAAGTACACAGCATCATCGTTAACACTGGCGGATTCACACAAGCAGAGCTTGCATCAATCAGCGACCATGCTTACAAACTTGGAGTAAAATCTCACATTGCCGTAGACGCTGTTATAACGTACTATGACACGATCATCAAATACCTGGTATACGGGAACGTCCTTAAAAACAACACCTATCCCTTAAGCGTAAGCGCAGAAAGACTTAGCCAGGCTTTGCACATTGCAAAACATGTTACAGACCTGGAAGCAGACGCCGTAGCTCATGGCAGCACCGGCGCAGGAAACGACCAGGTGAGGTTTGATATGATCTTTCACAATTTGATCCCCGGGGTTGATATCCTTACACCCATCCGTGATCTGAAACTAAGCCGCGACCAGGAAATAGAATACCTGAAGAGAAAAGGGGTTGATATGAATTTTGCCAAATCCATGTATTCCATCAATAAAGGATTATGGGGCACCAGCGTAGGAGGCAAAGAAACCCTAACGAGCAAGGGCATGTTGCCTGAAGAAGCCTGGCCAACCCAGGTAACCAAATCCACACAGGAAGAAGTTAAGCTTCAGTTTTATAAAGGAGAATTAAATAAGGTAAACGACCAGGGTTTTGAACACCCTTCAAAAGCAATTCAATACCTGCAGGAAATTGCAGGGCCCTACGGTGTTGGCAGGGATATTCACGTTGGTGACACCATCATTGGCATTAAAGGACGTGTTGGATTTGAAGCTGCTGCCCCTATGATCATCATCAAAGCACACCATGCACTTGAAAAACATGTATTGACCAAGTGGCAGTTGAATGTAAAAGACCAGCTGGCTCAATTCTATGGAAACTGGCTTCACGAGGGACAGATACTTGACCCTGTAATGAGGGATATAGAATCTTTTCTCGAATCGTCCCAGCAAAATGTGACGGGGGATGTATTTGTCCAGATCATGCCATACCGTTTCCAGGTAACAGGTATTGAATCTGATTTTGACCTGATGAGCAGTAGATTTGGCAAATACGGTGAAATGAATGAAGGATGGAGTGGTGAAGACGTACGGGGTTTCAGTAAAATTTTCGGTAATCAAACGATGATCTACCAGCAGGTGAAAGCCCAGGCTGGCAAAAAATCTGTTGCGGATGAGGGTTCTATTTCAACCAGCCAATAAAATGAAAATAAACGCAGGTATAGTAGGTGGTGCCGGTTATACGGGTGGCGAACTGGTAAGGATATTATTGAATCACCCGGAATGCCAGGTACAATTTGTGCTCAGCCAAAGTAATGCGGGCAAATATGTTTTTGAGATACACACTGACCTGGAAGGCGACACCGCTCTGAAGTTTACCAGCCCCAGCGATGATGCTGTAAACTTTGATGATGTGGATGTTCTGTTTTTATGTGTTGGGCATGATGAGGCAATTCGTTTTATGGAGAACAACATCATTGATGGCAAAGTAAAAATAATCGACCTCTCCCAGGATTTCAGGCTTATAGAATGGTCTTCTTTTAATGAGCGTAAATTTATTTACGGGCTTCCTGAATTGAATAAGAAACAAATTTTAACTGCTGCAAATATTGCAAATCCAGGATGTTTTGCAACCGCACTACAGCTCGGACTATTGCCACTTGCAAAGGCTGGTGTTTTAAAAGAACTATACTCAACCGGAATTACGGGTTCAACAGGGGCTGGACAAAGTTTGTCGCCAACGTCACATTTCAGTTGGAGATCGAATAACATACAGGCGTATAAATCATTGAAACATCAACACTTGCACGAGGTATATCAATCATTGCATCAATTGCAAAAAAATATACCTGCTGACTCATTTGAAGATGGCATTTTAAGCTTTGTACCATGGCGGGGTGATTTTACCCGTGGAATCTTTGTCACATCTCAATTAGCATGCGACATAGAAATCCATGAACTTGAAAAATTATATGATGATTATTATGCAGACCACCCATTCACCTTTCTGAGCAAAAAACCAATTGCTTTGAAGCAGGTTCTAAATACAAATAAATGTATGATCCAGTTGGAAAAAGCGGGTAAAAAATTAGTGATCCATTCTGCGATTGACAACTTGTTAAAAGGTGCCAGCGGGCAAGCAATTCAAAATATGAATTTGATGTTTGGGATCGAAGAAACGTCGGGCCTGAAGCTGAAAGGAAGTTTTTTTTAATACAGGATTGCGGGCAATTAAATTTAATCTTTGCACAGTTATGAAATTATTCGACGTTTATCCATTGAATGATATCACCATTGTAAAAGGCATGGGCTCTTATGTATGGGATGACAACGGTCAACAATACCTGGATATGTATGGCGGTCATGCCGTGATCAGCATAGGACATACGAATCCCCACTGGGTGAAACGGATCGAAGAACAACTCCATAAGATCTCATTCTATTCCAACTCTGTGAAAATCCCTTTGCAGCAGGAGTTGGCAGATAAGCTGGGATCAGTTAGCGGCAAGCAGGATTTCCAGCTGTTCCTGTGCAACAGCGGTGCAGAAGCAAATGAGAATGCATTAAAACTTGCCTCCTTCTGCAACCAACGCAAAAAAATAATTTCTTTCACAAAAGGATTTCATGGGAGAACATCACTTGCAGTGGCCGCTACTGACAACCCTTTCCTTGTAGCGCCGGTCAATGAAACGCTGAATGTTGTGATATTGCCATTCAATGATGAAGCGGCTCTGCAGGAATATTTTAATGAATTTGGACCTTCCATCTCATCTGTGATCATTGAGGGCATCCAGGGAGTTGGCGGGATCAATGTGGCAGATACCAGGTTTTTACAATTGATCAGGAAATTGTGCAACGAATACAATGTTGTTTTTATAGCAGATAGTGTACAGTGTGGATATGGAAGAACCGGCAAATTTTTTTCTCATGATTACGCAAACATCGATGCAGACATTTATTCCATGGCAAAAGGAATGGGCAATGGTTTTCCCGTAGGCGGAATTCTCATTGCTCCTCATATACTGCCGAAACATTTTATGCTAGGAACCACTTTTGGGGGCAACCAGCTTGCATGTGCAGCTTCATTGGCAGTCCTTGAAATCATGGAGGAAGAAAATTTAATGGCAAAAGCCGCTGACAATGGACAATACCTGCTCAAACAATTGCAACAGGTTAGTGAACTCAAAAATGTGCGTGGGAAAGGGCTGATGATTGGATTTGATGTAGATAAAGAACTGAAAGACCTGAAAAGAAATTTGTTGTACAAGCATCATATTTTTACAGGCGAGGCAAAACCGAATACCATTCGTTTACTACCAGCGTTGAATATTTCCCGTAATGAGATTGATTTGTTTTTAAGTGCCTTGAAAAAAGAAATTGCTGTGCTGGTCAACCAGTTTGAATCAGCCGGTCAGCATAGAAGTGTTCTATAAGAAATTTGTAATTCTTGTTTGTAAAATAGATAATTATTGAAAAATTTTATTTCAGTTCAGGATGTTGATGACATCGGTGCGCTTGTACAAAAGGCACTGCATTATAAAGCGCATCCATACAAAGATAAAATGATGGGAATCAACAAACGGATGGGGTGTTTATATTTGAATCCCAGTTTACGTACAAGACTAAGCACACAAATCGCCGCCCAGAATTTAGGTATGGAAGCCATTGTCTTTAATGTAGGCCAGGAAGGTTGGGCCCTTGAATTTGAAGACGGTGTTGTAATGAATGGAACTTCGGTTGAGCACATAAGGGATGCAGCACCTGTTCTCGGAAATTATTTTGACATCCTTGGAATACGAACTTTCCCTTCACTTAAAAATCGTGGGGATGATTATAGCGAGCTCTATCTTCAGCAGTTTATGAAATATGCCGGTATCCCCATTGTAAGCCTTGAAAGTGCCACACTTCATCCACTGCAAAGCCTCGCTGATATTATTACAATAAATGAGCACCTGGCCATGATACCAGTGCACTCCGGAAATGGTGCAGCAAAACAAGCTTTACCGAAACGCCCAAAGGTTGTGTTAACCTGGGCCCCTCATGTTAAACCATTGCCGCAGTGTGTAGCCAACAGTTTTGCGCAGTGGACCAATGCATGGGGAAAGGCTGATTTTACGATTGTTCAACCGGAAGGGTTTGAACTGAATGAACAATTTACCACCGGTGCCACCATCACAACCACCCAGGAGGAAGCATTGAGAGATGCTGATTTTGTGTATGTGAAGAACTGGAGTTCATACAAAAACTATGGAGATATTATAAGTAACGATTTGAGTTGGATGCTTACAATGGATAAACTGAAGAGATCAAACAATGCAAGAGTGATGCATTGTTTACCCCTGAGAAGAAACGTGGAGATAGATGATGAAGTATTGAATAGTCCCTTTAGCATCATCACTGAGGAAGCAGGAAACCGTGTTTGGGCCGCACAAGCCGTACTTTCTGAGATACTTAAAGAATTACATCAATAATATCATAAAAGGTAATGATTATTAGTTATTTATAATTAATAAATATAAATCCTAATGCAATTTTTTAGATAAGCAGGCGAAGAATGACCGATGGTAAAATTATAAAGGAAGATAGAGACAGCCCCGGTAAGCCGCAGTTGTATATTATAAAAATTGGCGGAAACATTATTGACGATGAGCCGAAGCTAGCAGCATTTTTAAAAGATTTTGCACAAATAAAAGGGCACAAGATCCTTGTGCATGGCGGGGGGAAGATGGCAACCAGCTTTGCAGAGAAATTAAATATTCCGCAACAGGTTCAAAACGGGAGGAGGATAACGGATGCCGAAACTCTGAAGCTCGTGACCATGGTATATGCAGGCTTGATCAATAAAAGTATTGTAGCAACCTTGCAGGCAAATAGCTGCAATGCATTTGGATTGTGCGGTGCAGATGGAAATGTTATATCGGCACATAAAAGAAATAGAAGCTCTACTATTGGAGAAGCAGGCATCGATTATGGATTTGTGGGTGATGTTGACAGTGTAAACCATGATTTGCTGCAATCCTTGCTCTCCAATCAACTAACGCTTGTAATTGCTCCGGTCACCCATGATTTAAACGGCCAGCTTTTGAATACAAACGCAGATACAATAGCAAAAGAAGTTGCAATAGCTTTAAGTACTTTGAATGATGTAAGCCTTGTATATTCTTTTGAAAAAAAAGGCGTTCTTTCGAATCCGGCGGATGAAACAAGTGTTATAAAAAATATCGATGCTGGTAATTACAGCAAATTAAAAAATACAGGCGCCATATCTGCCGGGATGATCCCTAAACTTGACAATGCATTCAACGCATTGCATGCAGGTGTTGAAAGGGTGATCATCGGCGATGCCATGGAAATTCATCAATTGATAAAACGTGAAGCAGGAACCATCATCACTACATAAACATCACCTGGTCAGTTTGCAAAAGGATGCAATTGAAATTTTAAAAAAATTGATCTCCACTCCTTCCCTAAGCAAAGAAGAGAGCAAAACTGCGGATCACCTGCAAACTTTTTTAGAATCAAAAAATATTAAAACAAACCGCTGGCTGAATAATATCTGGGCCACTAATAAATGGTTTGATCCAGGCAAACCAACTGTCCTGCTTAATTCTCATCATGATACGGTGAAGCCGAATGCAGGCTATACAATGGATCCATTCTCTGCCATGGAGAAGGATGGTAAAATATGGGGACTCGGCAGCAATGATGCCGGTGGATGTGTAGTGTCTTTGCTTGCTGCTTTCCTATTTTTTTATGAGCATGAAGGTCTGGGCTACAATCTCGTGGTGGCAATCACAGCAGAAGAAGAAATTTCAGGCTCAAATGGAATACAATCACTTCTGGCAAATAAAGAATTCATGGACATCGTTTGTACTGGCGGGGACGACCCTTTTAAGCACCTGGTTGCACTGGTGGGTGAGCCTACAAAAATGGAGATGGCAGTGGCGGAGAAGGGATTGCTTGTACTGGACTGCACTGCTGAAGGCAAAGCCGGTCATGCGGCAAGGAATGAGGGGGAGAATTCAATTTATACTGCCATGGAAGATATTGACCGGTTGCGAAAATTCCAGTTTACAAAAATTTCCGACCTCCTTGGACCTGTAAAATTATCTGTCACGGTGATTGAAACAGAAAACAAAGAACACAATGTAGTTCCGCCTGTGTGCAGGTTTGTCTTAGACATACGGGTCAATGAATTGTACACATTTGAGGAAATCCAGGAAACCATCAGTTCCCATATAAAAAGTAACATCAGGCCACGCAGCACCCGGCTTCGATCCTCAATGATCCCGTTGGATCACCCTTTGGTAAGGGCTGGTCTTGCACTCAACATAAAATATTATGGCTCTCCTACCACATCAGATAAAGCACTGATGAGATTTCCGGCCTTAAAGATGGGGCCCGGTGATTCGGCAAGAAGTCATACAGCGGATGAATTTATTCTGGTTGAAGAAATAAATTCCGGGATTGAATTGTACATTCAGCTATTAAAATCTTTGTTATGAAACTGTGGCAGAAAGAAAATACATCCATTTCAAAATTGATTGAAGAGTTTACGGTAGGAAGGGATAAAGAATTCGATCTGCTGCTGGCACAGTATGACGTAGAAGGATCAATAGCCCACGTACAAATGCTGGGCGAAGTTGGGCTGATGACGAATGAGGAAGCTAAAGCTGCCATAAAGGGATTGAAACAAATACTCGGTGAGATCAACAGCTCCTCGTTTCACATCCGGGAAGGTGTCGAGGACATTCATTCGCAGGTAGAATTGTTGTTGACGGAGCGTATTGGTGAAACAGGCAAAAAAATTCATAGCGGGAGGAGCCGGAACGACCAGGTAGCCCTGGACATCAAATTATTTCTAAGGGCTCAGATCCTGCAATTGAAAGATGAGGTAAAATCTTTCTTTGAGCTGTTAATATCACAGAGTGAAAAATATAAAGACATGCTTTTGCCGGGCTATACCCATCTGCAAATTGCCATGCCATCCTCCTTTGGATTGTGGTTTGGGGCATACGCAGAAAGCCTGGTTGATGATATGGAACTGTTGTCTTCAGTTTATAACATCACCAATAAAAATCCGTTGGGAAGTGGTGCCGGGTATGGTTCGGGGTTTCCGCTAAACAGGAGTACAACTACCGGTTTGCTTCATTTCCCAGGGATGAATATTAATTCCGTTTACGCTCAAATGACCCGTGGCAAAACAGAGAAGCTGGTGTCTTTCGGGTTGAGCAGCATAGCAGCCACCCTGAGTAAATTATCAATGGATTGTTGCTTATACCTGAACCAGAATTTTGGATTCATTTCCTTCCCTCCGGAATTAACAACCGGCAGCAGCATCATGCCCCATAAAAAAAATCCGGACGTCTTTGAACTGATCAGGGCCAGGTGCAACCGGGTTCAGGCCATTCCCAATGAGCTTACAATCCTGCTGAACAACCTGCCATCGGGATATCACCGCGACCTGCAGTTGACAAAAGAGATCCTGTTCCCTGCATTTGATTCATTGAAATTATGCATTCAACTTGCGGGGGTAATGCTTACATCCATAGAAATAAAAGACGGTATCCTGAAGGATGAAAAATATCAATACCTCTTCAGCGTTGAAGCGGTGAACGAATTGGTAAACCAGGGAGTTCCTTTCAGATCAGCTTACCAGCAGGTTGGAGATTCAATTGAAAAAGGTAATTTCCATTTCGACAATACCAAAGCATTGAATCATACGCATGAAGGCAGTATCGGTAATCTTATGAACAATAAGATCACTGAAATGATGAAAAACGTGATGAAAAAATTTGATTCAAATCAATGAGGAAGGCTGTCGCGATGCATCCTGATTGTATCCCGGATCATGGTATCCAGCGTCAATGGTTGTGGCCTGTTTCTCAAGCTGTCTCTCTGAGGCATAGGAGGTTTTGTTTCAGGAATAGCCTGCCCATGGTGGCAGGTATAGCAAGCAACAGATAACACCTTTGCTTTATTTTGCTCATCCGAAAAATACTGCTTATTGATCTTCGCGGCCATCAGCATCATTTTCCTCGCAATTAATTTATCAGGAATTGCATCGCTTGCAAAGTCCCATGATTTGTCCTGTTCATTGCGTACATGGCAAAATGTACATTTTTGGCCGAGCGACATGGCGAAATGGTGCATCACACTGTCGAGCTGTTCTTTGGAAATATTTTTTGGTAAGATCTTAAGGTTTTTATATTTGGGACCATCTGTGGGCATAAATGCAGTTGTAATGACAATGATCGTAATAAAAGAAAATGTAAACAAAAGAGCCTTCTTCATATATTTTAATTATACCCGAATTTATTAAAATATATTTAAATAAAACAAACTTGGGATTTCTGGAAGGTGAATACCAATTTCCATCTATTTGAAAATAATGAATGCTGAGAACTAAAATCCAGGAACAGAGTGACCAAATTTTCAATTTTTTTATTAGCATAACAAGGCATAGACCCTGATCTTAATG
>JBDUCQ010000195.1:0-4129 GCA_040003385.1 Ginsengibacter sp.
TTTTATTTTTATCATTGAGCTGTACCCGTGCATGTTTTTCACAGTTGACCATACCATTGAATTCAAGCCTTAATGTAAATTTTGGCTGGGGTATGCTGAACATATAAGTTGAGATTTATTTCCGGCTGAAAGGATATTGTTCGCATAGGTTCACAAACAGCTGGAGGTGCTGAACTCGATATGCCCTTGTTTTGAATGCATTCGGTAAAAATGATCCTGGTAAAAATGATTTTTCCAACTACTTTTCCAGATCGCTGAAATTATCGTAGCTAAGGCCCCTTTTGTAACCGGATATGCAAAACCAACGTCAATAATTTTGAAATAAAATGATCTTTATCATTATCATACTTGACCTGGCTCATTTGATACTTTCCTAAATGGTAAGATCTTGTGAGGTATGTGTATATCACAGGATGGGAAATTTGTAAAACACAGTAATGACAAGGTCACTGATCTCTCTATGCAATCAGACAGATAGTCTTCCAGTGAACAGCAACCATTATTCAAAGTAAATAAACAAACATGTTTGGAAAATTAACCAATTCTGAAATTGAAGATGTACTTTCTCGCCAGATATTGGGACGTATTGCTTGCCATGCCGATGACATCACTTATATAGTGCCTACGAGTTACGCCTACGATGGTGAATACCTATATGGGAGGACATTCGAAGGATTGAAAATTGAGCTGATGAGAAAAAACCCAAAGGTTTGTTTTCAAACTGATACAATGGAAAACATGGCCAACTGGAAGTCCGTGATTGCCTGGGGAGAGTTTAAAGAACTCACGGAAACCGGAGAAAGAAATTCAGCCATTGAAAAATTATTAGCTCGAAAAATTGATGGAATTGCAAGCACGACTGTAAAGCTTTCTCCTTTGTGGCCCTTTTCAGCAAAGGAAAACATTGATAAGATTGAAGGTATTATTTTCTCGATCCGGCTGATGGAAAAAACAGGCCGGTTTGAAAAAAGTGAGGATATTATTTTTTAATAGGAACCATGCTTCCTGAATGTTGCAAGAATGGCGGGATCCGGACATCCATGTTTTTTATAAATACCTTAACCATTTTTTCTCTCTATGAGCCTCTTTATAATTTCCATACCATTTGCAAACAGGGTACAATAAAATTACAACGAGAACCCAGATTACATAAATCATCCAGAGATTTACTCCGCTCGGACCTTTGGGCCTCCCCAGGTTAAATCCAAATACAAGGTCCGTGCATTTATATCCCTGAAGAAATACAATAAGAAACATAATGGGATGTAAAATGTACCAATGAACAATAAAGTAAAACAAGGGTACTTTTCCATAGACCGTTGCTACACTAGTAAACTTATTTTTAATGCCTTCAACCACAGAAAGAATTAAAAACATGATACCGAGTGTAATCAAACAAAACTGCAACGAAGGAGGATATTTAGTAACATTCATAAATGAAAGAAAGGTAAACAATCCATTCTTTTGAGTTTCCCATGGCAATGAATCGCCATAAATATTAATTGCCCTGAGAAGTACAAAAAGTGCAACCGCGGTCAAGCCGATTTTTATAAAAATTTTCTTCCTTCTGATTACTTCAAATTCAAATAGCTTACCTGAAGCAAAACCCACCAGCATAACTCCAAGCCATGGAATGGGAGGGTACCCCATGATAAATAATTTGCCGGCGCCCAACGAAATTGCACCCGGGGCAAATAAAGGCATCAATATTTTTTTAAGCAGGGATATTTCCCCACCCGGGATGAAGGGAGACAGGTTGTGGAAGCAAATGAGAAGACCGCCGATGATCCCAATAGTTTTTGGTGTAGCTTTTAATAAAAAACTAAGAATTATAAAACCTACGCCAATAGCTGCAATCACATCAAATAAAAAAATACTGAAGTGAATGTCAAACCAAACCCCAAAATTTACCAATGTAAATTCAGTGATGATCAGGGCAATGCCCCTTGATAGAAGAAACCACCTGCTTTCATCAACATTATTTTTATTTTTCAATGAAATATAGGCGGACGTACCAGACAGGAAAACAAACGTGGGCGCACATAAATAAGTAATCCACCGGGTGAAAAATAAAGCAGGCGTTGTCGTTGCCAGGTCAGTCGGTTGTTGGGTTACAGAGGGTACGTGCATCAGGTCACGGGTATGATCCAAAGCCATGATGATCATAACTAGTCCCCTTGTTATATCAATGCTGTTGATTCGTTTCACAACCATTATTGGTAATTAAGGTCAATCTACTCTTTTACCGATCAGGTTTTGATAAATTAGTTTTGGCCTGGTAGCTCAATGAAATGATATTGTAACAAAAAATAAAAACGGCTACAATAAATTTCTGCACAATTCCTATTTTGTGAGTAAGCCGGCATCGAGTACAAATTCTGACCCTGTTACAAAACGGGCTTTGTCGGATGCAAGGAAAACCACAGCCTGGGCAACATCTTCAGCCTCTATCCATGGTACATTCAGTAGGTTGCCTGCACTGCGCTCGGCAATTTCACGGGGCGTTGCTCCTTCTAAAGAGGCGAGGCCATCGTTCATGGGAGTGTTCACTCCCGTAGGATGTATCGACACTACGCGGATATTATGGGGTGCCAGCTCTATGGCCCATGACTTTGTAAGTCCGGTTAATCCCCATTTGGATGCTGCATAATGGCTCAGACGATTCATGCCTCTCAAGCCCGCAACAGAAGAATTATTAATGATAACACCCGATTGTTGTTGGATCATTACAGGAATAATTCTGCGCGCAACCAGCCAGGGGCCTTTTAAATTTATATCAAGCATCACATCCCATTCTTTTTCTGTAAGCTCATGTGCCAAACCATAAGCACAAATTCCGGCATTATTAAAAAGAATATCAATTTTATTAAAATGACCAAGGCATGTATTAACAGCTTTCTCAATATCATCATCCACTCTTACGTCGCCTGTAAAAATCAAACATTTGACACCCAATGATTCACATTCCTTTTTTAATGATGCCAGTTCACCTGCATCACCCAAAATATATCCTGGATAATTCAAAGTCTGGGCTATATCAAAAGCTGCAATATTAACACCTTCCGTTGCCAATGCCAGTGCGGTGGCACGTCCCTGGCCGTGTGCAGCTCCTGTAATAAAGGCAGTTTTATTTTTTAAATCGTTTGTCATTTTTTCCATGTTGAAGATACAGGTGGTAAATATTCAGTAAGGTATTCATCAATGTCTGTTTCAATAACATTATTTAAAATATTGGTGGCAATCATTTGCCCGGCGAATGCAATCAATAAAACCATTTGTTGGGTATTATATTTACCCGCAACAATATTATAGGTATTGCTATTTATATTTCCCTGGTGTGTTGCAATGGCCGCGCCAAAATCCAATACTTCTTTTTCGTGCGGAGTTAAATTCAGCTCTTCAGGCTTTTCGCCGGAATCGATCATTATTTTCCTGAAATAGGCAGAGCATAAGGGGCAGTTAGAAGCTGTAGAAACAGCGTATGCAAATAAGTAAGCCAGCCTTTCGCCTAAAATTTTTTTAACTTCTTCATACAGGGGATACCATTGCATATAAACATCAAATGCCAATAAGGAATGACCAAGTGTTGCTTTCATATTTGTAACACGTCCGCCATGATCTTCTGCATGTTTTTCAAAAGCTTTTTTTAGAGAGGGTGTCCAATCTGCTTCTTTAATCGGTAATATCCTGGGCATACACAAATGTTAGTGGGGTGAATGACTGGTGTTTGGAATGTTTCACAACGGGTAAACACCGCAGGCATACCTTTTTGTATCCTGTAAGCAATTTAAAAACTTATAAAATTACAGGTTTTTGGCTATTTGAAAATGTTTGCCAGAAATTGCCTGATATTTCATGTTGTGGGCGTTTCTGAAATATGATCATTTCACGATCAGTTTTTGATAAATCAGATTTGATAATTTACTTTTGTTTTTAATTTTCAGGATGTAGTCCAGCTTCGGAGGGGTTCACGTCTGTAAAATTTTCGGCATGTAGCCCCGCTGGAGCGGGGCACACGTTTGAAGGAGTTTTCGGGATGTAGCCCCGCTGGAGCGGGGCACACGTTTGAAGGAGTTTTCGGGATGTAGCGCAGCCCGGTAGCGCACACGTCTGGGGGGCGTGGGGTCGC